>NZ_JBGGWB010000001.1:1747500-2053574 GCF_041321155.1 Sphingomonas sp. IW22
ACCACGTTAATATTCGTGGGCCTGGTGGTGTGTGACGGATGGCGTGTGTTGTATGCTCTTATCGGATTGAGCATGCTTCGAAGTTGTCCCAGGAAATAGCCCCACCGTATAGACCGTACCCGAAACCGACACAGGTGGTCAGGTAGAGTATACCAAGGCGCTTGAGAGAAGTGTCCTGAAGGAACTCGGCAAATTGCCTCCGTACCTTCGGAAGAAGGAGGCCCTCATTTTGCGCAAGCAGATTGAGGGGGCACAGGCCAGGGGGTAGCGACTGTTTAGCAAAAACACAGGGCTCTGCTAAGTCGGCTTCAAGACGACGTATAGGGCCTGACGCCTGCCCGGTGCCTGAAGGTTAAGTGGAGGGGTGCAAGCTCCGAAATGAAGCCCAGGTAAACGGCGGCCGTAACTATAACGGTCCTAAGGTAGCGAAATTCCTTGTCGGGTAAGTTCCGACCTGCACGAATGGCGTAACGACTTCCCCACTGTCTCCAGGACATGCTCAGCGAAATTGAATTCTCCGTGAAGATGCGGAGTACCCGCGGTTAGACGGAAAGACCCCGTGCACCTTTACTGCAGCTTCAGAGTGGCATTAGGAAAGAACTGTGTAGCATAGGTGGGAGGCTTTGAAGCGATGGCGCCAGCTGTCGTGGAGCCATAGGTGAAATACCACCCTGTTGTTTTCTGATGTCTAACCTAGAACCGTTATCCGGTTCAGGGACCCTCTGTGGCGGGTAGTTTGACTGGGGCGGTCGCCTCCTAAAGCGTAACGGAGGCGTGCGAAGGTTGGCTCAGATCGGTTGGAAACCGATCGTTAGAGTGCAATGGCATAAGCCAGCCTGACTGCGAGACTGACAAGTCGAGCAGAGACGAAAGTCGGTCATAGTGATCCGGTGGTCCCTCGTGGAAGGGCCATCGCTCAACGGATAAAAGGTACGCCGGGGATAACAGGCTGATGATTCCCAAGAGCTCATATCGACGGAATCGTTTGGCACCTCGATGTCGGCTCATCACATCCTGGGGCTGGAGCAGGTCCCAAGGGTTTGGCTGTTCGCCAATTAAAGTGGTACGTGAGCTGGGTTCAGAACGTCGCGAGACAGTTTGGTCCCTATCTGCCGTGGGCGTCGAAATTTGAGAGGAGTTGACCCTAGTACGAGAGGACCGGGTTGAACATACCTCTGGTGTACCTGTCGTCGTGCCAACGGCGCAGCAGGGTAGCTATGTATGGACGGGATAACCGCTGAAAGCATCTAAGCGGGAAGCCTCCCTCAAGATAAGATTTCATCGAGCGGTCGTAGACCACGACCTTGATAGGCTGGATGTAGAAGTGCGGTAACGCATGGAGCTAACCAGTCCTAATTGCTCTTTTCGCGCTTCGAGAGTCCCACCATCAACGACAATGCTGGTTCATCCAGACGTCGGTGGATGACAATCCAAGCCTTTGTGCACGATTTGAAACCCAATTTCTCACCGCCTCCATTGCCTGGTGGCTATAGCGTCTGTGAACCACCCGATCCCATCCCGAACTCGGCCGTGAAACCAGACTGCGCCGATGGTACTAACGCTCAAGCGCTGGAAGAGTAGGTCGTCGCCAGGCATTGCAGACGGTGAGAAACAAAAACCCATTCACAAACCCCATCGAGCTACGCTCGATCAATAACCCTTCGACGCGGGGTGGAGCAGCCCGGTAGCTCGTCAGGCTCATAACCTGAAGGTCACAGGTTCAAATCCTGTCCCCGCAACCACCGCTATAGAACGACCAACGCTGCCCCCAGGGGCGGCGTTGCCGTTTGTGGCGAACGACACCAGATCCGCAACCTTCGCCACCACTTCCGCCTCGGCCGAGCCATCCTCGCCTGGGTAGATGGTCACGCTCTCGATAAGACGCGACAGGATGTCTGCGGCTTCGCCGCGAACCTTCTCCTTGTTCAGCGTATCCGTCAGATCTCGCGCCTTCTCCTCGAACAGCTGCGTCAACTCCGCGGGCGCGGGCAGAGCGATGGTTTCGATCTTCGGCTGAAGCTGGATCTGCGCTTCGAGCCGTTGCTTCTCAGCCTCGCGCTCGACCAGTAGCCTCGTCAACGTCTCGCTGATGACGCCGGCCATCATGTTGGCGCCGAGGTTGGTGATCTCTGTCGTGACCACCGCCAGGCGCTGGCTCAGCGTGTCGTCCGTGTCCGCCATGGGATGCGTGGTCGTCGCTGTTCCACGCGGCATTGACCGCCCACGCGCCGGCGAGACCCGGCGCGATCAGTGGATGTGCACTGGAGACGCCGGTGTCCAGGATACACACGACCGGCGCATCATCTTCAGCAGCGGTCAGGCGACCGGCATAATTATCGACCAGTTCCTGCTGCCCCAGACCGCCTTCGTCGGCCAGAAGCAGTTCGATATTCCCTGCCGCTTGGCGAATGTCCGTGATCGCGCCGCGCACACCCTCGATGTGCGAGTTGAGGAGAGCGACAATCTGATTTGTGGACATCAGCCCTCCTTTCCGATCACGTACATTGTGCCTTGTCCGACAACGGACCTTTTCCCCTTCGAAGGCCTACAGGATGGTGCGCGACAGTGCCACATTTGATTGGCACCGATGGCATACAGGTCGGCAGCACAGAGCCGAAGCGATCACGGCCAGCGAGGCCGTGATCGACCGAGGTTCGAGCCGTCAGGCTGCTTTGGAGCCTTTCGTGACCTTACCTTTACGGCGCTTTATGAACGACCGGCTTCGGCATAGCCGGACATTCCCTTTCGCGTCGATGACCGGCAGTGATGTCCCACTTCCCGCCTTTTCGCGACCTCGGCGCTCCCACTTTAAGCCCCGACCGACTGACATGAACAAGGGTCCGGAGCTGGGAGGCAGCTAGAGCGCGCTGAACGTCCACAACTGGGTCGTCTCAGTCACGGGTCACGCGGCCAGAATTCAGATCCGCTCTATCGCCAACCTAGGCTTGAGCTGATCGCGCGAAACTGTTACCGTGAAAAAATAAGACAAGGTCGCGCCTAGCTTATCCCTCTGTGGAGCTCGCGTGTTGTGGCCCAAACTCGACGCTTCAGCCGCGCCGCGTCGCGTGGAACATCCCCATTTTGGCTGTTGGCTGTTGCGGTTACGCTGCCGGGCTGCGCATCCAACGCGATCAGGCTCGATTACGCCGGTGACGTCGCGGGCAGGGCGGAGGTCGCGGCGGCGGCGTCGCGGCGGTACCTTGCGGAGGTCGACGAAACTCGAGTCGCGGTGAATGTCGATCTGATCGGGATGGACACCGCTTGCGTACCGAACCGCGCCTGGATTCGGCGACAGGCGGACGTAGGCGCGATCAAAGCGTCGGATTTCCCGCCGCGTGGCTGGCTGTGCGCGCCCGGCCCGCTCGACGGCGTCACATACCCTGAGCCGCTCTCGCTCGCCCCGCTCGGACCGGACCTTGAGCCCACCTTTCTGCTCATAGACGCGCTCGGTGCCTATGGGGCCGGGATCGCCACGATATTGGAGGAGGAAGGGCCGGATCCGGCCGCCGACTTGGTCCACGCGTTGGCGCTGGCGCGCTCGGCGGAAGGCCTGCTCCGCGCGATGGCTGGCGGGGCGGGGCAGCCGGTCGTTCCTGCCGCTGACGATGTGCGCCTTGTTGCGATCGACGCCTTCATCGCCTTCGTGACCGAGTTGCGGACCGAGCAGCGGAAAGTCGACGCCCTGCGCCGGACGGCCGGAGCCGGCCCGCTGATCGCCGCCTTGCGGGACCATTTGTCGAATTGGGAGCTGGGGCGTCAGGCGGATGAGAACCTCCGGTTCGAACTCGCCACCGCGCTACTTGGCGGGGCGCAGCGCGCCGACGCTCCCCAGCTCTCCAAGGCGATGAGGCGGGAGTTCGGCGCGGCTTATTACGAAGGGGCTGCCGGCCGGACGTCATCCGCGCGGTTCAAGGCGGCGCTCGACGGAACGCTGGGCGAACTGGCCGCTGCCGAGGCGGATCTGCGGCGCGTCCTGGCCGAAGATCCCGATCTAACCGACGCCGAGAGGCGGGAGGCGGCGCGGATCACTCGGCAGCGGCTGACGCGCGCCTTCGACACGCTGTCTCGGCTGCTCTTGGCGTTTGGGGGGTGACCGTGGCCACGAAAGCGGATCTCAGGGGAGCGTTCCTCAGCCTTTCCCAGACGCTCGCGGCGATGGCCGATCCGAGCCATCCGGAGGATGTGGCGAACCGGCGTCTGGCGGTGTCCGCGCGGATCGCGGCCGCGGGCCGCCGCGCGACCGACTGGAACGCTCTGCCCCCAGCCTCCGACGCGTTCGAGCCTGTGATCGCCGGCCTGGACGCCGCCACTCGCGCCCTGGCCGTCGCGGACGAACCCGCCGAGCACCTCCGCGCGCTCGACCGCGCGGACGAAGCGCTCTTGCGATTGGAGCAAGTGCTGAACTCGGCCGGCGAGGACGTCGGCGACTAGCGATCGGGCATCCCCGACACACTCTGACGACGGGAGGTTGAGATGGTTTTCACGCGGTACCACGGCGAGCCTCGGACCAATGAGGCCATGAACGGGGACGGTAGCGGTGACGGCGGCGCAGGCCGGCGCTTCGCAGCGACGGCGACGCCCGGAGGGTATGCGAAGGGGAATGATGGAAACGGGCAGGGTCCGAACGGGGCGACCGGCACCGGCTTCGGCTACATGTTCCCCGATCTGCTCGCCGACCCCGACAACCTGCTGCCCGCCGGCCCCGGCACGATCGCCGCGCTGCGCGCGCTGGGAGCGGCGATGGCGACGGAGGACAGCGCCGCGACCGGCGACGGCGTGGTGCCCGCCGCCTACACCTATTTCGGCCAGTTCATCGACCACGACATTACCAAGACGGCGTTCTCCCCAGACATCACGGCCGGGCTGGACCTAATCGAGGCGCACAGCTTCGCGCCGATCGCGCAGGATCGGGTGACGAGCCTGCTCAGCAACGCGCGGACGTCGGCGCTCGATCTGGACAGCCTGTACGGCGGGCTCGCGCTGGAGGCGACGGAGCCGGACGGCCATATGCGTCTGGGTAAGGTCACGTCCGATTCGTCGATCCCCGGCCCGATCGCGGTGGCGACGCCCGAGCATGATCTACCCCGACGGCCACAGAACCCCAGTCCCGCTTCCCTGGAGGAGGTGGCGCAGGATCGCGAGGCGCTTATCGGGGATCCGCGCAACGACGAGAACCTGATCGTGGGCCAGCTCCACGTCGCGTTCCTGCGCGCGCACAACGCGCTGCTCGACCGGTTGGGCAACGCGGACGAGGCCAAGCGCGCTCTGCGTCGCCGCTACCAATGGGCGGCGCTGCACGATTTCGTGCCTCGCATCTGCGGCGAGGCGGTTTACGGCGGCCTCGTCGCGGACGGACCGCAGTTCTTCCACGCCGACCATCCTGCCGACCTGGTCATTCCGCTGGAGTTCTCGGGCGCGGCGTACCGTTTCGGCCATTCCATGATCCGGCAGTCCTACGAGCACAACAGCACCTTTCGGACGGGCGGGCTTACGCCGGCGACATTCAACTTCATGTTCACCTTCACGGCATTGTCGGGCGACATATCGGCGCAGCCGGGGCCGGGCGGCAGCCCCACCCTGCCGGACAATTGGATCATCGAATGGCACCGCTTCTTCAACCAGGACCCGGACGACCCAGCGTCCCCGAGTGAGAACCCGGCTCGCAAGATCGACACGCATCTCGCCCTGGAGCTCGCGCGGTTGCCCTCGGCCTTCGGCGAGACGCAGGTGAACGAGCTGATGGGCAGGCTGGCCGCTCGCAACCTCCTGCGCGGCTACCTACTCGGCCTGCCCACCGGTCAGGCGGTGGCGGCCCGGATGGGCGAAACGCCGATCGCGCCCGACGACCTGCGCGCGCTCGTCACGGGCGAGGCCCTGGACTTGTGCGAGAAGGAGGGCCTGTTCGACCGCACGCCCCTGTGGTTCTACGTCCTCGCGGAAGCCGAACTCGAAGCCGAGGGCCAGCATCTCGGCCGGGTGGGCGGGACCATCGTCGCCGAGACCTTGTGGCAGATGGTGCGGCACTCGCGCGACAGCGTGCTCATCAATCCGCCGGACGCGGACGAGTTGGCGACCGGTGAGTTCACGCTCCGAGGCATCGTCAAGCTGGGACAGGACACCCTGCTCCCGCCGCTGTGATCGGCGGACGGGTAGGCTGGACACGGGGCGAGAGGCGGAACGCATGACCGAGATTATCCTCGCCCCAAACGTCCGCCTGGTTGACGCCGACGCGCTCGCCGTCTCGACGGCACCGCCTGGCGGCCGGCGCGGCGTGGGCAGGGAGCAGGCCGTGGACGACGCGCTGGACGCGGCGCTCGCCGGCGCCTTCGAGGTGGACGCGGACGTCGTGCTGGCGCCCTCCGGCCGGCGTTCGGCGCCCGGCGCCACGCCCCGCGTCGAGGTTGGGGTCGAGCCCGACCAGTCTGCGGTGCTGCTGGTCGAGTCGGGGGAAGGGGTCCTCCGATGGGCGTATCCCGAAAAGGGCGCGGTCGCCGATCCCGTCGGCCGGAGGAGCGCGGGCGGCGGTTCGGACGGACCGCTCGTGTTCGCGCTCGACGACGGGGCGTCTGACCGGCAGCAGGCAGGCGACGGACGGCGAGGGCTGCTCGACTGGGTCGGCGACCGGCTGATCGACCCGGTCCGCATCCGGGTGCTGCGGTTCCTCGCCGCTCGCACCGTGGACGCCCTCAAGGAGCGGCTGGAGGGCGGTCACCGATCGGGCCTCGTCGTCGTGGACGGCGACCCCTCAGCTTGGACGCCGTCCGGCGACGGGGCTCGGCTAAGCGGGCTTGCCTCTCCGACCGACGCGCCGCGCGTGCTCCTGATGGTGCACGGGACCTTCTCGTCTACAGCCGGGAGCTTCGCGGCGCTGGCCGCCACCGAGGAAGGGCGGCGCTTCCTGGACGGAGCGAAGGAACGCTACGACCTCGTGCTGGGGTACGACCACCGCACCCTCGACCTCGACCCGATCGCCAACGCCAGCGATCTCGCGGCCGAGCTGGAGCGGCGGTTGCCCGACGGCGCGCAGATCGACGCGGTCGCATACAGCCGCGGCGGCCTGGTGCTGCGCGCGCTGATCGAGCGGATCGCGCCGGCCGGCCTCGGCTTCCGACGCGCGGTGTTCGTGGGCTGCACGAACGCGGGCACCAGCCTCGCCGAGCCGGAGAATTGGCGGGTGCTGGCCGACCTGTACGTGAACTTGCTGGTCGCCGGCGCGCGCGCGGTGGCATTGCTCGGCGGCGAGGCGGTCGCGCCGTTCATCGTCTTCGCGGTCAAGACGCTGGGCCGCTTCGTCCAGATCCTGCCGGAGGTCGCGGTGCACGGGGAACGCGTTCCCGGTCTGGCGGCAATGCGGCCAGACGGCGATTTCCTGACCGAGCTCAACGCCGAGGCGGCCGGGCGCGACGGCGTCGTCGAGCCGTCCTATTGCGTAATTGGCGCGGACTTCGAGGCGCGCATCGAACCCGGCCGGGCGATGACCGGCGAACTCGCGCGCTTCCTGGTCGACCGGGTGGCCGACCGCTTCTTCGGGCGGGACAACGACCTGGTGGTCGACACCGAGTCGATGACGAGCTTCGGCGGCCGCGCGGGCCGGCACGATCAGGAGCGCACCAGACTGATCGCGCCGGCGGACGCCGTGTTCCACACCATCTATTTCGCAAGTCCGGCCGTGGCCGGCCTGCTTTCCGAATGGCTACTCGACGACGGTCGGACCCGTGGCGTCGCGAGCGCGCTGGAGGACGAGCCGCCGGACTCATGGGCTAGGCGGGGTAGCGGTCTCGCTCCGCCGAACGTGGACAGGGACGGAGCTTGGGGTTTCGGAAGGTCGGCGGATGCGGCCATGCAACCCGGACCCCCGCGTCGGGGCGTGGACGCGACGACCGTCGACGTCGATCGGGGCGACAGGAGGACCGCCCAGGCGGCGCCCGCCCCGGCGTCGGACGCCGCGCCGCAGATGGACTGCCATTTCGCCGCCGAGATGGACCGGGCGCCCGATATCGCCGGGCCCGTTCCCTTGTTCGTCAGCGTCTCGCGCGAGCGCCTCCTCGTTCGGCCAGGGCCGACGGCGGCTGTGACCGAAGCCGTCCCGCTCCGCGCCGACCAGGTCATCGAGGTCGAGGTGATCGCGCTGGAGAACTGCGCGGTGGAGGGCGAACCCCTTTGCAAGGTCGCTGTCCCCTCGGGGGGCACGCCGCCCACCATCCTGCGCTTCCTCGTAAAGGGAGAGGTGGCCGGTTCGGCCCGGGTGCAGGTGGAGGCGCGGCAGGACGGGCTGGTGCTCGCGAGCTTCATCCTCGAACCTCACTTCCTGGACTGGGCCGACCACAAAATCCGCGTGACCCAGGTCACGCCGATCTCGCCCCCGGAGCGGTCCGCGGTGCTGCGCATCTACGAGATGAAACGGGACGGACAGCTTCGCATCCGGTACGACCTTTCCAGCGCCGATCCCAACATCGCGGTGACCGCCGAGCAGGAGTTCCCGGCGTCGTTCAACGACGCGCTGTTCGCCGCCGATCTCATCCGGAAGCTCGAACAGGCATACAACAAGTCGGATCGGAGCTATGATCTGCTGGCGACGGCGTTCGCCGACGAGGCCGCGAGCGCCACGCACGACCTGATCCCCGAAAAAATCCGGAGAGGCTTATGGAGATGCGGCCGAGACGCCGCCTCGATCCAGGTGATCGCGGACAGCGCCCACCTGCCTTGGGAGCTGTTCTTGGTGGACGATCCGGACGCGCCCGACATCGAGAACGGGGCCTTTCTGGCCGAATGGGGCCTGACGCGTTGGATGTACAACGCGCCCGTCCCGCCCGCGCGCCTGCCGATCCGGTCGGGACGGGCGCACTACGTCGTTCCCCGTTATCTGAGCCGAGGGGACGAGCTGGCCGCGGCCGACCGCGAGGGCGAAATGTTAGCGAAGCTGTTCGGCGCGCAGTCGCTCCAAGCCGACAGCTCCACGGTCCGGAACTATCTAAGCAAGCAGGCGCGCGAGTGCGACCTGCTCCATTTCACCTGCCACGGCCAGGTCAAGACGGGCGGCGTGGTCATCGCGGACCTGCTGCTCTCCGATCAGCGGGATGAGGCCGGCGCCACGCTCCGCGACACGCTCAGTCATCACGCGGTGTGGCGCGCCGCCCGTTTCGGCGACAACGGGCCTAGCGGGATGGTCTTTGTCAACGCTTGCCAGACGGGCCGGCCGGGTGACGGCGTGGTCCGCGTGTCCGGTTTCGCCGACGCGTTTCTGCGTCCCAAGGGCGGTCATGGCGCGGCCGCATTCGTTGGCGCGCTCTGGTCTGTCGGAGACGTCCAGGCGTTCGACTTCGCCAGCCGCCTCTATAAACGGATGAAGGAGGGCGACCGGCTGGCCGACGCCGTCCGATCGGCGAGGGAGGCGGGCAAGAAGCAGGGCGACTTCACCTGGCTCTCCTACACCGTATACGGCAACCCGCAGGCGAGACTGGCGCTCGATGACGCCGTCGTCTCCTGATCCGCCCACGGCCGCGCCGGAAGGCGTGCGGGACCTCCTGGCAGCCGCGCTGGCGTCCGGCGGGGCGAGCGCCGCGGTCGGTCCCATCGTCGAACGATTGCGCACCGTGGAATACTCATTGGAGGACCTGCTGGACGACGTCGCCGCCGTTCAGGCGGGCGTGAACGGCGACCAACGCGCCTCCGCCGTCCTCAACCATATCGTGCGCGATTGCCTTGGCACCACCGCCGCCGTGCACGAGGCTGCAATCGAGACGATGGCGCATGGCTTTTGCGAGCTGGACGGGAGGGGGCGGGTCGTATTTGCCAATCCGGCGCTCGCGGCGATTATGCCCGGCTGCGTCGGCCGGGCGTTCGCGCACTGGTTCGGGCGGAGCGCTCCCGATGTGCGCGCCGCCCTCGCGCACGGGAGTGGCAACCGCGTGCTGCAGCTCGACGTCCGCACGGGGGACGGGCGCAGGCCGGTCCTAGTCGAACTCGGGCGCGTGAACGACGGGAACGCCTCTTTTGCGATCGTGACCGACCTGTCGGCCGCGGAGGCGGCCGAGCGGCGCGTGCTGGCGGCGTCGCCCACCGCCATCTTGAAGCTGGGCGCGCGCGGCCGCCTGCGCTTCGTCAACGCGGCGGCGGAGGAGCTGCTCGGGCGGCCCGCGGCCTCCATGCTCGGCCGAACCGTGCTGGCGTTGCTGCCCGTCCGGGATCGGGCCCGCGTGCGCGAGGAGATGGCGCGGCGCAGCCTGGGCGAGCCGGGCGATTACGAACTCGATCACCTTCGCCCGGGCGCCCGCCGGCCCAACCGCCTCCATGTGCTTGCCCTGCCCGATCTCGGCTACGCGGGCGGCAAGCCGGTGGGCACGCTGGCGATGCTGCGCCCGCTCGACGACGGGATCGTAGCGCGCGAGCTCGTGGAGATCATCGGGCGGGCCACGGTACCGGCCGACCTGTTCGGGGAAGTGATGGCGCAGGTCGCGCGGCTCATGCCGTTCGCCCAAGCCTATTTGATGGCCTATAGCGCCGATGCGACTTTCGTCCGGGTGATCGGCTCCTTCCCCGACCGGCCGCCGGCCGACAGGGGCCGCTGGCTCGCCGTGCCGGCGCCGCTTCGGCCGCTGGTCGACAGGGAGGACGGAACGGGCGGGGCGCCCGACCAGATCTGGCGCGCCTTCGACAGCGCCGGCAAAGACGCCGCCGCCGGGCCGGAGGCGCTGGAGGGTCTGGGCGTCCGGTCCTTCCTCTACGCCCCCATCCGCGAGAAGAGCAAGCTCAAGGCGGTGCTCCTCCTCCTGGGGCGGGAACCCGGCCTGTACCGGGACGGCGCGGAGGACCGCCTGCGCGCGCTGGGGGCGATGGACGCGGCGGCGGCCGCGCTGCGGTTGGATCGGGCGCGGGAGCGGTC
The DNA here is from genome assembly GCF_041321155.1 of Sphingomonas sp. IW22. GTDB lineage: Bacteria > Pseudomonadota > Alphaproteobacteria > Sphingomonadales > Sphingomonadaceae > Sphingomonas. Next base: position 1,758,383 of record NZ_JBGGWB010000001.1, read on the forward strand.
GTTCGAGCGCAAGTTCCTGCGCGAGCTGGCGTCGCTCGATGGCAGCCGGGAGATGGCGGCGCGCGTGTGCGAACGGCTGGTCGGCTTCTACGGATGGCAGAACGTCGCGCTGTTCAAGGTGAACGAAGTGGAGGCCCGGTTCGAGCTTGTCGCGCAGCGCGCCGCGCCGGTGGACGGCATCGACCTGCCGTCCTTCCACACGCAGCCCCTGGCGGACGGCCTGCTCGGCCTAGCGTTCGAGCGGGGCGCGCCCGTTCGGATGGGGGACGTCGACGACGGCAGCCTCGAGGCGGGCAGATACGTCGCCGGTTCGCCCGACACCCGATCCGAAATCTGCGCGCCCGTGCGCCTGGGCGATCGGATCGTGTGGATGCTGTGCGTCGGCGACCGCCGGTCCAGGGTGTTCGAGGGACCGGACGAACTGGCGCTGCTTCGGACGATCAAGCTCCTGGAGCCTTGCCTAGCGCGCGCGATCGAGGCCGAGCTGGGGAACCAAGCGCTGGACATGGTCCCGGACGGCGTGGTGCTGGTCGATCCCGACGGCGTGGTTATGCGATGCAACGCGAAGGCGCGCATGATGCTGGGCGGCGGAGCGGTGGGCCGTCCCTTCGCCGAACGCTTGGACGATCCAGAGGTCGCCCGGGAGCTGGCCCACGCCGCCAGCGCGCCGCGGGACGTGGTGGTCCGGGACGGCGACGGCGCCCCACTGGTGGTGCGCATGCGCCACCAGACGCATGAGAGCGCCTATCACCACCGCGTGATCGTGCTGGAGGACCGCGGCGCCAAGCGCGCCGACGCCAGCTTCGCGCGAGTGGACAAGGTGCTGGCGGACATGGCCGACCGAGCCCGGGGACCGCTGTCATTGGTGCACAGCTTCCTCGGTGAGATCGCACGCTCGGCCGACACGCGCGAGCCGGAGGCGCTCGCCGGTTTGGCGGAGAAGGCGTTGAAGCATCTGGACCGCTTCTCATTCGACCACCGGGACGTGTCGGACGCGCTGAGCCGGCGCGCGGACGCGGCGGGCGGCTCCGCGCCCGACGCGGCGGCGCTGCTCGCCACGCTGCTGGACGAGCTGCCCCCGTCGGTGCGCACCCGCATACGCGTGGAGCCGTCCTCGTCCGACGGACCGCTTCCCGTCGACGCGCGGCCCGGCGAGACGGCCGAGCTGATCCGCAATATGCTACTCCGGGCGGTGGAGCTGACGCCCGGCCATGTCTCCACAGAGCTGGCGGCGGACCGCCGGAACGGCGAGGTAGAGCTGATACTGGCCTGCCCCGGCGCGGGGGACGTTCCCGCCGATCGCGATCCGGCCGACCGCCTGCTCGCCAGGGAGGCGCGCGCGCTGGGTGCGCAGTTCGAACGGCTGGCCGAACCCGGCGGGCAGCGGCTGCGCCTCAGCCTTCCGGAGGCGGGCCATGTATGATCGGGTGGTGGTCGCGACGGCCGACGAGGTGTTCGGCGACGGCTTCGGCGCGGTGGCAGACAAAGTCGCCGACGAGATGGCGCGGGGGAGCAGCCGCGAAACCGCGATGTCGGTTAAGCGACTGCGGGCGTTGCTGGCGAGGCGGGCTGCCGGGCCCGGCGATCTCTTCATCATAGACTTGTCTCTTCCGGAAGGGGGCGGCGCGACCACGGACGGGTTCGGAGCGGCGTTCGCCCTCGCGGCGGAGCTCCAGGACGGAGCCGATCCCCCCGCGACCATCCTGCTCGCGGCTCTCGCCGCTCCCGAGCTGCGCAAGCGCGTGGACGTGATGCCGCGCTGTCGAGTCTTCGAAGTGCCGGACGCCGCAACCGATTTCTTCCACGCGGTGGCGCTCGCCCGCGCGCTCGCCCGGTTGCCCGCCGCCGGTCGGGCCGCCGCGCCCGAGCCGAAGGCAGCCCGGAAGAGGTACGCGCTGCTCGATCTGGACGTGAGGGCGGGCGGTGAAGTGCGTGCCACCCTCAAGCTGCGCGGCGAGGACCGGGACGACAGCCGGGACCGGACCGCCACCTTCCGCATCGACCCGGACCGACTTAAGGAGCTTGCTGCGCGGTCGAGCGCGCTGCGCGACGAGTTCTCGGCCAAGCTGGAGCGCGGCGCCGAGTGGAGCGCGTACGTCGACCTCTGGCACGCCCGCTACCAGGAGCTAGGCACGGCGGTTAGCAACCTTCTCGACACGAGCCAGTTCGCGGCGTTGTACGCTTTGGCGGAGGATCGCGCCGGCAAGAACGCCCGGGTCCGCTTCAACCTCGACGGGGAAAGCTTCGGGGTCTGCTGGGAGGCCGCGTTCAAGGGCACAAGCTGGATGGCCGTTGACACCACGGTGATTCGGCGCGTCAGCGACGCGGACGGCAGATCGGAGGCGCAGCTCGACGGCGGCGACGGTCGACTGGACGTGCTTGTGGTCGAGTCCGACCCCGCGCCCGACGCGCGCTACGACGGACCGCAGGACGCGCAATGGCGGGCCGAGTGGAAAGAGAAGGCCAGACGGGGCTTTCCCCGCGTTCCCGGCCTTCCACAGGAGCGCGCCGTCTTCGAGAAGCTGGACGGCCGGCCGAACTTCAGCGCCCGTATCCTGCGCTCGCAGGATCGGGCCGGGCGGTTCGATCTTCGCCAGGAGCTGCGCGACGAGCTGCTGAGCCCCAGGGATCGGCCCTACGACGTGGTGCACTTCGCCGGCCACGCGATATGCCCCGACACCGGCCCGGACGCGCGCGGCTATCTGGTGCTGGCGGGCCGGCCGAACAATTATGCCTTGCCGATCGGCGTCTTCGCGGAGTGGCTGGCCGAGGCAGGCGTGCGGCTGGCCTATCTGAGTTGCTGCCGTTCAGCCGCCCCGCGCGCCACCTTCGAGCTCGCGCGCAAGCGCATCCCGCTGGCGCTCGGCTTCAGTTGGGATCTGGACGGCGGGGGCGCCGCCGAGTTCGCTGAGGAATTTTACGGCCGGCTCCTCGACAACGACCTGCGCGTGTGCCGCGCGTTTCAGGAGACTAAGGCGGCGCTGCACGACCTTCATCGGACCGGCAGCCCAATCTGGGCGTCGCCCGTGCTCGTGACGCAGCCCATGGAATGGCTGGACGTGGAGCGCTGCCTCGGTGCCGTCTCCTGACGACGACAGATACGCCCACGCTTGCCGTGCTGATCGTCGTGGCGGCCGTTTCCTGCCGTCGAGGTTACCCGCCTATAATTCAAACCTGCTTTAGCGGCCGTGCGTAGCGCAGCGGCAATGCCGGCCGCAGGACCTCAGGCGAATTGGTTGTCCACTTCGTCGGTTGTGGTCGGCCGCGCGGCCGCGAACTGCTGGAGCATGTTCCCTGCTTCCAGCTCGGCCACGAGTTCGTCGGCCAGTTGCTTCAGCGAGCGCGCTCGAGCCCGGCCTGGTTGCGCGTAATCTCGACAGAGCCTGAGATCAGGACATTGCAAGTCTCACCGGACGTTTACTGTGAGGCCGCCTGCCTCGGCCCGGTCCAGCCTCAGCAAACTCTTAGCCGCTAAGCGACGGAACTCGGAATCGGCCGCAGTTCCAAGGTGAACGAATGACCGGTTTAAGAAAGTTCCCGAGGCGGCCTGAATAGCGACTTCTGGGTCTTTATAGCCGAACAGGGACGATGATCCCGGTCGGCAAGTGGAAGCGAGTTCTACACCGGCCAAATCCTGTCCCCGCAACCAAACTTGAATCAATCAAACCGCCTCGGGTCCCTCGCGGCGGTTTTTTTGTGCCTTTTTGACGCCGACACCAGCATCGTCGCCAAGTCGCTTTCCTTCAGCATGAAGCACGCTACCAGGCGGCATTATCACCACGTCGATGATGCCCGGCTACGGGTACTGGGCGCGCAGACCAGCCAAGCGTAAAAACCGCTAAGCCAAACAACGAGCGCTTCGCAAATCCACGACACCGGCCAGATCCGCCGGTATTTCGCGATGAACCCTAACCCCATATCGAGGCCCTAGCGAACTAGGCCGCCGCTTATTTTAGGATGTCGCGATCAGCCTACATCCTAGTCGAATTGCGGCGCAGCCTCTCAATGTCCCGCTGCTCGGGCTTCATCTGACCGTTGCCGGGGAATACCGCCCAAGGCCGGTTTCCGCTTCGCATGCCCATTTCCGTACCACGTTCTCGTGCAAGCTCAGTCGCGCGCGGCTTGGCGGCCCCACTTCACGCCTTGAGCTTGAACTCCTGGCTGAACTTTCTCCGTTGCATTTCCATCCTCCGCTTCCAAGAACTTGGCCGATCGGATCGATAAACGGGTTCAGCCTCGTCAAAAGACGGCGACCAGCGAGGCAAACCAGCGGCGCGGCGCGCCCGGGCCGATGGCGCGCGGGTCGCTTGCGCCCGGTACTTCGATGATTTCAACCTCGTCCACCTCGCTGAACGTGCCGAAGGTGCCATAGCGACGGTCGAAGATGTTTCGCACCTCGCCGACAAGGCGGAGTCCGCCGGCGAGCGCGAATCCGGCGCGTACGTTGGCGATCAGATAGCCGTCGAGCGGTGCCACGTCGTTGCCCTCATCGCCCACCAACCGCTGCCTAGAACGCGCGATCAGGTCGCCGCCCAACGACCAACCACTTGTTGCATAGTCGGCCGACAAGGTGCCGCTGTGTCGCGGGATGCCGGGCAGGCGGTCGCCGGATTCGACCGCGATCGTGCCGTCGTTGGCGGCGGTCGGGTTGGCCGGACTCGACAGGGTCAGAGGGGTGCGGAACGTTGCGTCGATGAACGCATAGCTTGCGGCGATGCGCCAGCCCTTCGCCTCGTAGCGGAGATTCGCCTCGACCCCCTGCCGCCGCGTGCGGCCGATGTTTCGGAAATAGGCGCGGCCCCGAATGTCGGAGGCGACATACTGGATGTCATTGGTGTTGGTTGTGTGGTGGGCTGAGAGCAACCAGTTCAGTGTGCTGCGATGGCCGCTTGCGCCCAGTTCCCAGTGGCGCGAGACGACCTGGTTCAGGGGCGGGTCGGCGACAAAGAAATTGGTGAGCGAGCAAGGCGCGTTTTCGTCCGCGCAGGAAAGCTCGGCCGCGGTCGGCGCGCGGCTCGTTTCTGCATAGCCTGCGCGCACGGTAAGCAGCGGGGATAGCGTCCAGTCGAACTCGATGCCCGGATTCAGGCGTTCGAAGGAATGGCGCCCGTTCAACGCCGTACCAATCTGGTCGATGAGTTCGATCCGCGTACGGTTCCAGCGGACGCCGATTTCCGCCGACAGGCCGGGGGCGATCGGAAGACGGTCGAGGGCGAACACGCCGACGTTGCTGCTGCGCGTGACGAGGCCCACGGGCGCGATCGCGCCATCGGGTTGGACGATCGTCGGGCCAAGCCCATCGACCCCGCGTGTCTCGTCGATCACCCCAAGCTCGGTCGAAGTATCGAAACGGGTCCGCGCCTCGTCATAGCTTGCGCCGAACGCGAGCAGATTGTCGGCCGGGCCGAAGGGCCGCGTATCGACGATCTGGGCAAGGATCCCGCGACTGCGCGTCCGCTCGCGGCCATAGTTTCGCACGCCATAAGCATCGACGCCGCCGAATTCGGTGATCGGATTGCCGGCCGCGTCGGTCAGGACCGACTGCTCCTCTTCCTCGGCATCGTCGCCCCCGACGGTTTCGAGGCAGAGCAGACCTTGTTCGTCGTCATCCTCGCATTCCTCGATATCGGCGGCGTCGCCGTTGAGGTTGCGGCGGAGGAGAAACTGCTCATAGGCCGTTGCCTCGATCCGCGTCTGCGCGCCGAGCCGCAGCCAGGGGTGGACGCTGACCCGCCAATAGCTGCTGCGGGTGTTGTCGGGATGGGTGAAGACGGCATCGCGGCGCGCGGCGTAGAGTTCGACGGGCACGACACCGTTTCCGGTCAGGTTGCTGTCGGCGCCGATCAGCTTGACGTGCAGCCCGCCGGCCGCGCCGCCATAGCCGAAATCGGCATAGCCGTTGTAGAGCGTCGAGGGGCTGAAATCGCGCCAGCCGCCGTCATGGCTTTCCTGCGCGGCAATGAAGGCGCTCCACGGTCCGGACGACACCCCTGCCGCTGCCGATCCTTCGGCATAGCCATACTGCCCGCCCGTGCCGCTCAGCGTCAGGCCCTGCGTGTCGCGCCCGGTCGCCGTCTCGATCACGATCGCCCCGCCGAGCGCGTTGAGGCCATAGACGGGGTTGGCGTCGAGCAATGTGACGCGCCGGATCGCCGCTTCGGGGATCAGGTCGAATTGCACGGTGTCGCCGAAAGGCTGATTGAAGCGCGCGCCGTCGAGGTAGACGGCCAGTCCCTGCGCCAACCCCTGTAGTGGCGAGGCCGAGAAGCCGCGATAGACGAGGTTGGGTTGCCACGGATTGTTGTGCGCATCCTGAAGCGTCACGCCCGCGATCTCGCGAGTCATGGCGGCGAGCAGATCGGGATTGCCCGCGCGGGTGATCGCGGCGGCGTCGACGGTGACAGCATCGTCGGCATCGGCGGTGGTGCCGGGTGCGGTGACGACAACGGGGGCGTCGGTCGATTGCGTTTCCTGGGCATGGGCGGCGTCCGCCATGATGCTGGCGATGGCGGTTGCTGCCAGCAGGGCCGGTAAGCGCATGATTCCTCCCCGATCTTTTGCCGGTGAGCGTGGCAGGCGGGGGGCGCGGTTTCTCTAGACCTTTGGTATAATGGCGGGGCCGTCGGGGCCGCCCGCAGGCTTGGCCGGGGCAAGCGCCCAACCGCGTTCGCGCCAGCCGTCGATCCCGTCGGCGAACCAGCGCACGTCGCGGTATCCGCCCGCGACCAGCCGACGTGCGGCGTTCCAGCTCATCCAGCAGTCGGCGAGGCAGAAGACGATGACGGTCTGGCTTTTGTCGGCAGGCGCGGCGGCCAGCAGCCAGCGAATCGTGCCAGACGGCGCGTCGCCGCGTCCCGCCTCGGGCAGCCAGCGCGCGCCGGGGATCGTTTCATGAACCTCGGCTAGGCGCCATTCGCGGCGGGCGTTGTCCCAATGCCCGCCTTCGGCCGGTGTCACGTCGATCAGGCGCGCCTCGCGGCGCTGAAGCGCACGCACGGTGTCGACGTCGATGCGCGTCACCCCGGCCGGGGCGCTGGGCACGACGCTGCGATACCGCGCAATGCGATAGCCCGCGGCATCGAAATTGCCGCTCTGCGCCACCACCAGCAGCATCAGCGCGCGCCACACTGCCCCGCCTCCTTGTCCGTTGGTCGGATGGTAGGCGGGCGGGGGCGGGGGTAAACCATACCTTGGTAGGAGAGGATGATGCTAGCGATGCTATGGCTGGCGCCGATTGCAATGGCGGCCGCGCTGCCCGCCGACCCGCTTGGCTCGCCTATGTGGGCCGATCATGCGCGCGTGCTGTTCGCGGGCGCGCCGGTCGAGTTCGACCGCCGCGTCGTTGTCGACATGCCGATGCTTGCCGAGAATCAGCGCGTCTTTCCGGTCGCGATCGACGCGAGCGCGCTCGCCGATGTGAAGCGCATCGTCGTCCTGGCCGACCTCAATCCCATTCCCGTCGCGATCGACTTTGCTCCCACCGGCGCGGCACCCGTCGTGTCGGTGCGGATCAAGCTGGACCAGCGGACGCCCGTGCGCGCCGCAGTGCTGACGGGGGACGGGCGCTGGCACGTCAACGGCGCATGGATCGATGCGGCGGGCGGCGGTTGTTCGGCGCCGCCGGTCAGCCGGGTCAAAGGCGATTGGGCAGAGCATCTGGGTGAGGTGCGCGCCCGCGCTGTGCTCGTCGGCATGGAGGCGCGGCTGCGCGTTGCGATTCGGCACCCGATGGACACCGGCCTCGTCGGCAACACGCCGCTCTATCATGTCGAGGAACTGTCGGTTGCGCGCGGTGGAGCGGTGCTCGGGTCGATGAAGCTCTGGGCCGCGGTCGCGGAGGATCCGGCGATCGGACTGATTGTGCCCGCCGGACTGGGCGACATGCTGACGATCCGGGGGCGCGACACCAACGGGCGCGAGATCGACGGCAAGGTCGCGGTGCAGGCGTTGGCCGCGCAATGAGGTTGGCGCGCCGGACGTTGCTCGGCGGGTTTGCCGCGCTGCCGCTGGCGGCGCGGGCGCAGCCGCTCGACTACCGTATCGAGCCGGTGGCGGTCGGCGAGGGGATGTGGATCGTGCGCGGGGCCGATGCGCCGATCGAGCGCGCCAATGGCGGCGCGATCGCCAATCTCGCGATCCTGGCGGGCGACGATGCAGCGATCCTGATCGATTGCGGGCCGTCGCTGCGCTACGGGCGGGCGCTGGATGCGGTGGTCGCGAAGCTGACAGGCAGGCCGGTCGGGCATGTGTTCATAACGCACCTCCACCCCGATCACGGTTTCGCCGCGGGAGCATTCCCCAAGGCCGAGGTGGCGGGGACGTCCGAATTGCGGCGCACGCTCGAATCGACGGCAGCCGGCTATTCGGACGGCATGTACCGCCTGCTCGGCGACTGGATGCGCGGGACCGAGCCGGTGCTGCCCGCCGCCAGCGTGACGGCGGGCGAGCGGGTGGTGGCGGGGCGGCGGCTCGCTTTTTCGCCGATGGCGGGACACAGCCCGGCCGACCTGGTCGTCACCGACCTGACGACGGGGACGGTGATCGCGGGCGACCTGGTCTTTCACGACCGCGCGCCGTCGACGCCCGATGCCGATCTGGCGATGTGGCGAAAGGCGCTGGGGACATTGGCGGCGATGCCGCACAAGGGGCTGCTGCCGGGGCATGGGCCGTTCGATCCGGGCGGGCAGGTGTCGATCGTGCAGACGCTCGACTGGATCGACTGGCTGGAAGCGAGCCTTCGCGCCTCGGTCGCGTCCGGCCTCGACATGGTGGCGGCGGGCGCGGTCGCGATCCCGGCGCGGTTTGTGGGGTTGAAGGCGGCGCGCTACGAGCTCCAGCGCTCGGTCTCGCACTTCTACCCGCGGCTTGAGGCCGAAATCTTCCCCCGCGCCGACGCAAGTTGAAACGGGCGGCGTCGCCGCCGCCCCTTTCCCTTCAGAAGAACAGGATCGCGCCCAGCGCCAGCGCATTGCTGGTCGCGCGGTTGTTGTTCTGCGCCTCGGCCCGCGTGCGCGTGTATTCGCCGAGCAGCGTGACCCAGCTCGTCAGGCCGTAGCGGACCTGACCAACCCAGCTGGAATTGCTGTCGAGAAGCACCGGGTTCACCTCGCCATCGGCAAGGTCGAGATAGCTCGCGCCATAGCTTGCCCCCAGCGTCACCTTGCCGATCGCATAGGTGCCCTGGACGTAGAAGCCGTTGCTGTCGCGCTTGCGCCCCAGCGCGTCGGTCGAGAGGATGAACAGCCCCGTCGTCCCGACGCCCGTGCCCATGTAATAATAGCCGAGCAGGCTGGCGGGTCCGGCGGTCAGCTTTGCGCCCACGTCGAACGCGCGGCCGGTATAGCTCGGCGAGCCGCCGATCCCGTCATGGTTCTGGATGATGCCCGATGCCCAGACATGCGCCCCGAACCCGCCGCCGGCATAGTCGTAGACGATCTTGCCCTGGAAACCCGGCGTGTCGTTATATTCGGTCTCCCCGATCGTCGTCAGCGGCTGGAACACGCCCGCCGAGAACTGAAGCCCGCCGAATTTGGGGCTGGTATAGGTGATCTGCGGCTGGAAGTCGGTGTAGATGTAGCCGATGCCGATCCGCCCCAGCGTCGTATTCGACGGCGCGACGTTGCCCGCCGGGGTGCCGCTGGCGAGGAGGGTGATGTCGTTGAGGATCGCTTCCGACGCGAACAGGCCGATGTCGCGGCCGATCTTGATCTCCCCGAACCCGGCCTTGCCGAAGGTGAGGTAGGTCTGGCGGTAATCGATGCCCGAGGTCGAGAGCGCGGTGGGGCTGCCCGCCGAATTGGCGCCGCCGACGCCCGTCACGCTGTTGATGCCCGGATACATGCCGAAATGTGCGCCGACGTCCCAACCGCCCTGGTTGGCGGTCACATCGACCTTGAAGAAGCCGGGAAGCAGGCCGTTGCGGATCGACGAGCTGTTGCCGCCGACCGTTGCAAGCCCGCCGACGACGGTGCTGTCCGGCCCGCCCCCGTCGCCATTGTCGTGGACGTAGAAGCCGTTGACCGAGCCTGAGAATTTGAGTTGCACCCCGCCCATTTCGAACCCGACGCCGCTTTCGGTCATCCGCACCGCGCGCTTGTCGTCGAGCGCCTGTGCGGCGGCCTGCTGCGGCGAGGCGGGGGTGCCGGTGGTGACGGTGGCGTTGCTCGCCGGCGCGGGCGCCGCCGCTTCCCGCGCTATCAGGGCGTCATACTCCTCGTCGGAGAGGATGCCCTTTTCCTTCAGCTTTTGAAGCAGGTCGCGGGTGGCCGTCTGGGCCGAGGCGGGGGTTGCAAATCCCGTCAGGCACACGGCAAGCATGGTGGCCGAAAGCCACCGCGCGGTGGATCGCATCGGTTTTCCCTCCCCTGTCTGGCTGCCGCTGCGGCAGCTCGGTCCGGGGAGGGTGCCGGGGGGCGAAGAACCCCGATATTGCACTTTGGGCGACCCGCCGCCGCCCCGCGATCAGGGGGCGACGACCACGCCCCAGGGTGCGTCACCCGTTGGAATCTGCGCGATTTCCCTCGCCTTGGCGATGTCGATCACCGACAGTGTGTCGGAAAGGCCGTTGGCGGCATAGGCGCGCGCACCATCGCGACTGATACCAAGGTGCCAGACGCGCTGGCCGACGGGCACATAGTGCGTCACCGCGCGGCTCGCGGTATCGACGATCGCCACCATGTTGGCGCGGCCGAGCGCGACCAGCGCCTTGCGGCCGTCGGGGGTGAAGCGGACGCCGACGGGCAGCACCTTGTCCGATATGACGCCCGGCGGCTTGAACGCGATGCTGTGCGCGACGTTGCGCGTCGCCACGTCGATGATCTGGAGCGTGCCGCCGATCTCCGACGTGACCCACAGCTCGCGCCCGTCGGCGGTGAATTCGGCATGGCGGGGGCGCTGATCGACCTCAGTCTCGGCGGCCATCCTGGCCGTAGCGATCTCGATCCAGTGCACCTTGTTATCGGTTTCGGAGGTTGCGACGACCCATTTGCCGTCAGGGCTGGTCGCCATCCCCTCTGGCTCGACCCCCACGTCGACCTGAAACGCGACGCGGCGGCCGGCAATGTCGATCGCGGTGACGGCGGCGTCATCCTCGTTGGCGGCGAACAGCGTCTTGCCGTCGATCGAGAGCGCGAACTGTTCGGGATCCTCGCCCGATGGGAGGTCGTGAAGCACCTTGCCCGTCGCGCGGTCGATCACCTGCACCGCATGGTCGTTCGACGCGCAGACATACAGGTGCTTGCCGTCGCGGCTCATCGTCAGGCCGCGCGGGCGCGCGCCGACGGGCCAGGTCGCGACGGGCTTCATCGTCGCCACATCGATGACGGTGATGGAATTGCCGCGCTCGTTCGAGACGTAGATCGTCTCGGCAAGCGCGGGGGCGGGCACCGCGATTAGGGCGGCGAGGATGAGGCTGCGCATGAGTGAAGACTAACGCGCCGCGCGCTGCCACGCGAACATACCAAAGTACAATGTCAGGCCGCCATGCTGCGCAGCACACTCACGCCGAAAGCCCCGATGGGAGAGGCATGATGATAAGGCGTTATGGGCGGGCCGCGACGATTGCGGCGGCGCTCCTGTTCACTACCACCTTTTCGCTCAAGGTCACCGCACACGACAATGTGACGCCGCAGCCGGTCGATACGTCGAAGCTGGCTGATATCGGCGAGGAATGGCGGACGGTGAACCCCTATCGCGGCAATCCCGACGCCATCAAGATCGGCGAATCGGCCTATGGCGGCAACTGCGCGCGCTGCCACGGGCTTGAGGCGATCAGCGGCGGCATAGCCCCCGACCTTCGCTATCTCGAGGTCGGCGAGGCGGGGGACGAGTGGTTCATCAGTCGCTATCGCCACGGCGCCTCGCGCGACGGAAAGGTGTTCATGCCACCCTTTGGCGACGTCATTGGGCAGAAGGCGGGCTGGGCTATCCGCTCGTGGCTCGACACCAAGCATCAGGAGTCCTGAAGCCATGATCTCGCGTCGCGGCTTCGTACGCGGCGCGGCGGCGGCGGTTGTCGGCGTCGCCACCGCGCCCCTGGTGGCAGCGCCGCTGGCCAAGATCCGCGCGCTGGGCGTCATGCGGATCGCTGTCTATCGCGACTTCGCGCCCTGGGCGGCGGAGCGCGAAGGCAAGCTGGTCGGAATCGACGTCGATCTGGGCAAGCTTATCGCGTCGAAGCTGGGCGTGCGGGGAGAGGCGATCCAGTATATCGCCGACGAATCGGTCGATGACGACCTGCGCAACATGGTCTGGCGTGGGTCGCTTCTGGGGCAGGCGCCGGGCGATGTGATGATGCACGTGCCCTATGATCGCGTGCTCGGCCAGCGCAACGACCGCGCGGTCCTGGTTGCGCCCTATTACCGCGAAAGTTTTGCGATGGTCTGCAACCGCGCGACCACCGACTGCGAGGTGCCGCCACCGCAGCTGAAGGGCAAGAAGCTGGTCGCCGAACTCGACAGCATTCCCGACTTCTATCTGTCGGGGTCGTTCGGCGGGGTGTTGCGTCCCAGCGTCACGAACAGATTGTCGGGCGAGGCGGCGGTCGCCGCAGTCGCGGCTGGCGAGGCCGATGCAGCGGTCGCGACCCGCGCGCAGGTCGAGGCGGGGATCAAGGCGGCTGGCGATCGCCTGAACCTTCGCAAGGGGCCGCTGCCGGCGATGACCAGCCCCGGCTGGAATGTCGGCATGGCGGTGAGGGACGACAGCCGCGACCTGGGCGACGAGATCGAGCGGGTCATGGAGGGGCTTGCGAAGTCGGGCGAACTTGCCGGCGTTTTCGCCGCGCACGGCGTCGAGTATCGGCCGCCGCTCCTCACCTGACATTCGCATCCTTCCAAGGTCCAATTGTAGGGCCACCGGCCCGGCGTAGCATCCAAACAGGAAAGCAAAACTGGAGGGGAAGAGGCATGAAGAGGTTCACGAGCGCGGTTTCGTGCGCAGCACTGGTGCTGGCGGCGACGGCAGGAACAGCGATGGCGCGCGAAGATGTGAAACCTGCAGCGCCCGCAGCACTTGCGGCGGCGGCGGCTGGGCCGACCGACGCCGACATCCTCAATGACGAGCAAACGCCCGGCGACGTCCTCACCTATGGCATGGGCCTTCGCGGGCAGCGTTTCAGCCCGCTGACCAAGCTGACCGCTTCGAACGTGTCGAAGCTGGTCCCCGCCTTCTCCGCGTCGCTGGGCGGCGAGAAGCAGCGCGGGCAGGAAGCGCAGCCCATCGTCTATGACGGCATGATCTATGTCACCGGCTCCTACTCGCGCCTTTTCGCGTTCGACGCGCGCACGGGCGAGGAGAAGTGGCAGTATGACGCACGCCTGCCCGACGGCATCATGCCGTGCTGCGACGTCGTCAATCGCGGCGCCGCCATCTATGGCGACAAGATCATTTTCGGCACACTCGACGCGCATCTGGTCGCGCTCAACCGGATGACGGGGAAGGTCATCTGGAACAAGAAGCTCGCCGATTACCAGGCGGGCTACAGCTTCACCGCCGCGCCGATGATCGTGAACGGCAAGGTGATCTATGGCAATTCGGGCGGCGAGTTCGGCGTCGTCGGCAAGGTCGAGGCACGCGACGTCAACACGGGCGAGCTCATCTGGTCCCGCCCGACGATCGAGGGCCATATGGGCGAGCTGGGTGGCAAGCCTTCGACCATGACGGGCAAGCTCAACGCGACCTGGCAAGGCAATCAGTGGGAGAATGGCGGCGGCGCCACCTGGCTTGGCGGCACCTATGATCCCGATACCAAGCTCATCTACATGGGCACCGGCAACCCGGCGCCGTGGAACAGTCACCTGCGCCCCGGCAACAACCTGTACACGTCCTCGACGCTGGCGCTCGATCCGGAGACCGGCGAAATCAAATGGTATTACCAGACGACGCCGCATGACGGCTGGGATTTCGACGGGGTGAACGAGTTCATCTCGTTCGATGCGGGCGGCAGGAAACTGGGCGCCAAGGCCGATCGGAACGGTTATTTCTTCGTGCTCGACCGCACCAACGGCAAGTTCGTGTCGGCGAAACCCTTTGTATCGAAGACGACTTGGGCGACGGGCTTCACCAAGGACGGCAAGCCGATCTACGTCGACGCGAACCGCCCCGGCCCGCCGACGACCGAAAAGGGGACGACGGTGTTCGCCGCGCCCAGCTTCCTCGGCGGCAAGAACTGGATGCCGATGGCGTACAGCCAGCAGACGGGCCTATTCTACATCCCCGCTAACGAATGGGGGATGGACATCTGGAACGAGCCGATCGCCTATAAGAAGGGCGCCGCCTATCTTGGCGCAGGCTTCACGATCAAGCCGCTTTACGAGGATCACATCGGCGTCCTGCGCGCGATGGACCCGATGACGGGGAAGATCGTCTGGGAATACAAGAACAAGGCGCCGCTGTGGGGCGGGGTGCTGACGACGGCGGGTAACCTTGTCTTCACTGGCACGCCCGAGGGCTTCCTCAAAGCGTTCGATGCCAAGACCGGCAAGGAATTGTGGAAGTTCAACACCGGGTCGGGTGTCGTCGGGTCGCCCGTCACCTGGGAGCAGGACGGCGAGCAATATGTCGCGGTGATGTCGGGCTGGGGCGGTGCGGTGCCGCTCTGGGGCGGCGAGGTCGCCAAGTCGGTCGGCCACATCAACCAGGGCGGCTCGCTCTGGGTGTTCAAGCTGCCCAAGGCATGATCGGGCTGGGGGGAAGCGTCGGCTCCCTCCCTTCCCGCGGGGCGTGTCACCCGATACGATCGGCGGGATTAAGGGAGGGGGAAGCCGTGGACCGCGTGCTCATCGCCGACGATCACCCGCTGGTCCGCGACGGGCTGCGCGCGGTGATCTCCCTTGCGTTCGAGGGGTGCGAATTGTTCGAGGCGGCGACGCTGGACGAGGCGCTGGGCGTATTGGGCGAGGGGGCCGAGTTCGACCTTGTGCTGCTCGACCTCAACATGCCCGGCGCCACCGGTTTCGACGGACTTGACCGCATGGTGACGCAGTTTCCCGCAACGCCCGTCGTCGTCGTGTCGGGGTCGCATACCGCGGCTCTGGTGCGCGGCGCGCTTGCCCACGGGGCGGCGGGGTTCGTGCCGAAGTCGCTCCGCCGTTCGGCGATTGCGGAGGCGCTCCGCGCGGTGCTCGACGGCGAGGTCTATGTCCCCGCCGACATCGCCGAGGAGATCACGACCGAAGATGCTGCCGAAGCGAGCATTCGCCGCCGCATCGACCTGCTCACCCCGCAGCAGCGCATCGTCTTTGGCCTGATGGTCGCGGGTCGGCTGAACAAGCAGATCGCCTATGAGCTCGACGTGTCGATGACGACGGTAAAGGCACATGTGTCGGCGGTGCTGGCGAAGCTTGAAGTCTTCAACCGGACACAGGCGGTGATCCTGGCGAACCGGGTAGGCTTCCCGCCGGTGATCCCGACGCGGAAGTGATCGGCGCTAGCGCACGATCGCGCTGAGGAGTGCCCGCAGCTGCGCGGGCTTCACCGGCTTGTTGAGCCAGTGGAAGCCCTCGCCGCGCAACCGGTCCTTGAGTTCGGCGGTCCGGTCGGCGGTGACGATGATCGTGGGGATGCCAAGGCCCAGTGCGCGCACGACCGCGTCACCGGTGTCGCCGGCATCGAGGTGATAGTCCGCGACGATCGCGTCGATCCCGCCGTGCCCCGCCGCCGCGACCGCTGCCTCGCGGTCGGCGACGCAGATCGCGTGGCAGCCCCAGCCGGTCAGGATCACATTCATTCCCGACAGGATCGCTTCCTCGTTGTCGAGGACGAGGACGGTGCGCCCGGCCAGGCCCCCGCGCATCACCGCGGGCGTTGTCGCGGTATCGACCGCCTGCGCGCGGCCGAGCGGCACCGTGACCGAAAACGTGGCGCCGCCCCCCGGCTGGGATTCGAGGCCGATCGGGTGGCCGAGCATCCTTCCCGCACGCTCCACGATTGCGAGGCCGAGGCCAATGCCCTTCACCGGCCGGTCGCGGTCGAGGCGGCGGAACTCGGCGAAGATCTCCCGGTGATGCGCGGGCTCGATACCGGGGCCGGTATCAATCACCTCGATCCGCAGCACGCTCGCGGCGCCGCGGCAGCGGACGGTGACGCCGCCGGTGTCGGTATAGCGCAGCGCGTTCGAGATGAAGTTCTGGACGATGCGCCGCAGCAGCCGCGGGTCCGACCGGATCCAGGCGTCGCAGCTGTCGTCGAAGGTCAGCGCGAGCCCGCGCTCGCGCGCCAGCGGCGTGAATTCGGCGCGCAGGTGGCGCATCGTTTCCGCCAACGGGAAGTCGATGATGTTGGGCCGCACGGCGCCGGCATCGAGCTTCGAGATTTCCAGTAGCGATTCGAGCAGGTCCTCCACCGAATCGAGCGCGGAGTCGATCTGGCGGACGAGCCCGGCATTGGCGGTCGCAAGCCGCCGTTCGCCAAGTGCCGACACGAACAGCCGTGCGGCGTTGAGCGGCTGGAGCAGGTCGTGGCTGGCGGCGGCGAGGAAGCGGGTCTTGGACCGGTTCGCTTCCTCCGCCGTCTGCATCGCCTCACGCATGGCTTCTTCGGCGGCGATGCGTTCGCGTACCTGCGCGGTAAGCTGTTCGTTGACCGCCGCGATATCGGCGGTGCGTTCGGCGACGCGGGCCTCCAAGGCCTCTGCGGCGCGCAGGCGTTCGGTGATGTCCTCGAAGCTCATGACCATGCCGCCGTCGGGCATGGCCGATCGGCGTACCTCGATCGAGCGGCCGCTGGCGTGGCGGCGCGCGGTCACGATCTCGCCCGCCGACAGCCAGCTCAAGGGCTCGCCATCCTCCAAGGGGCCGTTGAGCTCGGCGCAAGTAGCGACCAGCCCGTCATGCGAGGCGATGCGCGGGATGCCGTCGACGGGCAGGCCGATGACCGCGAGCAGCGAGCGGTTCCACGCGATCAGCCGGCGATCGGCATCGTACACGCAGACGCCGAGGCGGATATTGTCGAGCGTCGCCTGGAGCAGCACCGACTTCTGCGCCAGTTCGCGTGCGCGCTCGCGCGCGTCCGACGCCTTGATCTCGGTAATGTCGTTATAGATACCGACGATGCCGCCTTCGCTGGTGCGCAGTTCGTTGACCTGGATCCATCGGCCGTCGGCGAGCGCGTGGACATGACTGCCACTCGCCACCGAATGCTGTGCCAGCCGCTCGGACAGCCAGCGATCGGGCGAAACCATCGCCCCCAGCGCCGCGCGGTCGTCGCCGATCAGCCGCGCGATCTCGTCGAAGCGCATGCCGGGAAGGATGCGGTCGGCGATCCGCGGCCAGAAGTCCAGATAGGTGCGGTTGCACAGCACCAGCCGATCCTCGGCATCGAAGATCGCAAACCCCTCGCTCATGCTCTCGATCGCGTCGGCAAGGCGCGCGCGCGCCTCGGTCGCCTCGTCGCGGGCGAGGGTGAGGGCGGCATTGCTGGCGGCGAGCGCGCCAAGCGCCTGTTCGAGGTCGCGGGTGCGTGCCTGCACCTTTGATTCGAGGGTGATCGCGGTTTCGAACAGGGAGAAGGCATTGCCCTGAAGGTCGGTCGATCGCTCGACCCGGTCCATCAGCACGCCGTTGATCCGGCGAAGCTTGGCGTTCTCGGCGCGCAGCGCCTCGATCTCCAAATCGGCGGGGGAGGGCGCGCGGCGTGCCATCACTGCCCGATCACAAGGCCCGAAAAGGTCTGGTTGACGTGGAGCGCGTGAAATTGCTCGCCATAGGTGTTGAAGCCAACAACCCGGTGCTCCGTCATCAGCTTCGACACGTCGCGCAGGAGCTGGCGCTGTTCGATCTCGATGCGGTTGAGCACGCAGTTGAAGCCGAGGATGCGGTCGATTTCGCCGACCGATTCCTCCAGCTCGTCAAGGAGCGCGCCCATGCTGCCGACGATGTCGGCCGCCTCGCCCAAGGTCAGTACCAGGCCCTCGTCGATCGCGCAGTAGAAGGTGAGGCTGCCATCGGCATTTGCCGACTGGATCGAGCGGACATAATGCTCGCCGCCAGCACGCACCATCGGCGGGCGCGAGGCGAAGATGGCGGGTCCGAGTTCCTCGGCGCGGACGCCGACAAGACGCGCATATTCGGCGACCGCGGGCTCGGCATTGATCTCGCTGACGATGCGCGCGGCGGTGTCTGCGCCGGTGATGACCATCTTGGTGTCGCCCGGCGCATAGGGCTGCGAACGAAAGACGCGCATCGGCCGCGGGCTCGACAGGATGGCGACGAGGGCGGCGTCACGGTGAAAGCCGCGATTGTCGAGCACGAAGGTTTCGCGAAAGGCGAAGCCGTCGCCCGACGAGCCGCCGATCAGCGGGATCGCGCCGAGCGCATCCTGGACATTGACGGTCAGCATTTCCTCGCTGTGCGAGAGCCCGTCGACGAGGAATATGGCGGCGCGGTGCAATGGCTCGCCGAGGCGCCGGGCATCGGCGCCCGCTTCCGCAACGAGCGCGCGGACGCGCTCCTGCGCCTCGCCCGCCTCGATCCGGTCGAGCGCATCGAAGCGGATCGAGGAGAGCGCGAAGTCGCTGCGCGGGAAGCCGATGGCGACGAGCGCGCCGTCGCTGAACCCCTCCTCGGTGATCTCGCTCGACGAGGTGCAGCCGATCAACGTCAGCCCCTCGCACCGGGGGACGAGCGCGGCCTCCAGCGCTTCGATCGGGTAGCGGCTGGAGGCGAAGAGGATAATGCCGGCGAGGCTTGGCGCGTCAAGTTCGGCGAACAGCGCGCGGACCGCCAGTTCGGGGTCGGGATCGCGCGAATGCGCGGTGCGGGTGATGGCGGCGGGGCGGACGCGGGGCGCAGGCTCGGGCATCGCCTCCAGCATGACAGGTCGCGGGCGGCGCGCAAGCCTTGCGCGGGGCTGGCGAAGCATCGTCAGTCGCCGCCGCGCGGCGGCGGGCAGGCCGCATCAAGCGCATCGACCTCTTCGTCCGAGAAAACGCGGCTGCGGACGATGAAGCGGCGGCCCGTTGGCCCTTCCAGCGAAAAGCCTGCGCCGCGACCGGGGACGACGTCGATCGTCACCTGCGTATGGCGCCAATATTCGAACTGGGCCGCGCCGATCCAGACCGGCACGTCGCCCGCGACATGGCCAAGCAATATGTCCTGCCCGCCGACGCGGAACTCGCCCGCGGGATAGCACATCGGCGCCGACCCGTCGCAGCAACCGCCCGACTGGTGGAACATCAGCGGCCCGTGCCGCTCGCGCAGCTCGTTGATGACCGCCACGGCGGCGTCGGTGCTCAGGATGCGCGGTGGGGGAAGCATGGCATGGCTTTCAGACGAGGCAGGCCGGGCGACGCGGGTGCATCGCCCGGCCCGACCGGACCGGCGGGAGAGTAGTGACAGCCGGCCCTGTCAGAAGAAGCCCAGCGCCTTGGGGCTGTAGCTGACGAGCAGGTTCTTGGTCTGCTGATAATGATCGAGCATCATCTTGTGCGTCTCACGGCCGATGCCCGACTGCTTGTACCCGCCGAACGCAGCGTGCGCGGGATAGAGGTGGTAGCAGTTGGTCCAGACGCGCCCCGCCTGGATCGCGCGGCCGAAGCGATAGGCGCGCGTCCCGTCCCGCGACCAGACGCCGGCACCCAGGCCATAGAGCGTGTCGTTGGCGATCGACAGCGCCTCCTCCTCGTCCTTGAACTTCGTTACCGCGACAACGGGGCCAAAGATCTCTTCCTGGAACACGCGCATCTTGTTGTGCCCCTCGAGGATCGTCGGTTTGACGTAATAGCCCTCCGACAGCTCGCCATCGAGGCTGGCCCGCTCGCCGCCGGTCAGCACCCTGGCACCCTCGCCGCAGCCGATGTCGATATAGGAGAGGATCTTTTCGAGCTGGTCGTTCGATGCCTGCGCGCCGATCATCGTCGCGGCATCGAGCGGCGAGCCCATCTTGATCGCCTCGACCCGCTTGATCGCGCGTTCCATGAAGCGGTCATAGATCGATTCATGGACCAGCGCGCGGCTGGGGCAGGTGCAGACCTCCCCCTGGTTGAGGGCGAACATCGCGAAGCCCTCCATCACCTTGTCGGCGAAGTCGTCATCTTCGGCGAGGGTGTCGGCGAAGAAGATGTTGGGGCTCTTGCCGCCCAGTTCGAGCGTCACCGGGATCAGGTTTTCGGTCGCGTATTGCATGATGAGGCGGCCGGTCGTGGTTTCGCCGGTGAAGGCGATCTTGGCGATCCGCTTGTTCTGGGCCAGCGGTTTGCCCGCCTCGATCCCAAAGCCGTTGACGATATTGACCACGCCCTCTGGGATAAGGTCGCCGATCAGGTCCATCAGCGCCATGATCGACATCGGCGTCTGTTCGGCCGGCTTCAGCACGATGCAGTTGCCCGCCGCCATCGCCGGGGCGAGCTTCCACACCGCCATCAGCAGCGGGAAGTTCCAGGGGATGATCTGACCGACGACACCCAGCGGTTCGTGAAAATGATAGGCGATGGTGTCGTGGTCGATCTCGGCGATCGAGCCTTCCTGCGCGCGCAGGCAGCCGGCAAAATAGCGGAAATGATCGATCGCCAGCGGCAGGTCGGCGGCGGTCGTCTCGCGGATCGGCTTTCCGTTGTCGATCGTCTCGGCAAGCGCCAGACGGTCGAGATGCGCCTCCATCCGGTCGGCGATCTTGAGGAGCACGCGGGCGCGGTCGGCGGGGCTGGTGCGGCCCCATTTCTCCTTGGCCTCGTGCGCAGCGTCGAGTGCGAGCTCGATATCCTCGGCCGTGCCGCGCGCGACCTGGCAAACGGTGCGGCCGGTGATGGGGGAGGGGTTGTCGAAATACTCACCGCGGACGGGGGCGACCCACCGGCCGCCGATATAGTTGTCGTAGCGCGGGCGGAGCGCGACGTCGCCCTTCAGCTGTTCGAGTGATTGGCTCAACATGATGGCTTCCTCCTGGCGATGGCGCGCCCGCTATCGTCGCGGGGCCGAATCCGATCTTCACGGACTATCCGCCTGCCCCCGCGGCGCCGCCATTGTACCAACGGGCAATTGTGACCGGGCGCCGCGGAGCCGTAGCTCGGCCCAGTCAAAAGCGGGTTCTGGAGAGGGTGTATGCGTCGGTTTGCAGCCATTTGGATCTTCGGCCTCGGCCTTGCCGCGCCGGCCGCCGCGCAGCAGACCGACCCCGGAAAAGCTGCCTTCGCGCCATGCGCGGGCTGCCATGCCGTGACGGCGGGGACCAATCGTGTCGGCCCCACGCTCTACAAGGTGGCAGGCCGCAAGATCGCGAGCGTAGCCGGCTACACCTATTCCGACGCGATGAAAGCCAGGAAGGGGACCTGGACGCCGGCGGCGCTCGACGCCTATCTGGCAAATCCCCGCGGCAATTTGCCGGGCACGAAAATGAGCTTTCCGGGCGTCAAGGATCCCGCCCGCCGTGCCGCGCTGATCAACTATCTGAACACGCTCAAATAAGCGTCCGAAAAAAAAGGGGGGGTCGACATGGGCGTACTGGTCGTGAGCTATCCGGCGGAGCCCGGAAACCGTTTCGATCCGGATTATTATCTGACGACCCACCTGCCGCTGGTCGAGCAGCACTGGGGTGGCAAGGGCATGACCGGCGCCCGGCCGCTGATCGGCGGCGCGGGGCCGGCGGGCCGGCTTGCGGCGATGGTGCTGATCGACTTCGCGCCCGGTACCGCGATCGACGCGCTGCTCGGTGATCTAGCGAGCGCGCCGGTATTTGCCGACGTCGCCAACTTCACCGACATCGCCCCCGTCGCGCACATCTTCCCCGACGCATGATCGACCTGTTGTACGCGGGGCCGATCGCCCTTGCGCTTGCGGGCCCGCCGCAAAAGGATGGGCCGCCGCAAGCACCCGAAATTATCGTGACCGGGCGGGGCCTTTCGCTTCCCTCGACCGCGAGCGCTGCCGGGACCGTGATCGATCGCGCGCGGGCGACGAATAGTGCGAGCGGGCGGCTGGAAGATGTGCTCGCCGACGTCGCGGGCCTCCAGTCGTTTCGCCGCGCGGATTCGCGCAGCGCCAATCCGACCGCACAGGGCATCACGCTGCGCGGCCTTGGCGGCAATGCGGCGAGCCGCGCGCTCCTCATCCTCGACGGCGTGCCCCAGGCCGACCCGTTCGGCGGATGGATCGCGTTTCCAGGTTTCGCCACCGACCGGATCGGCGCGGTGCACGTGCGGCGCGGCGGCGGCAGCGGGCGTTGGGGATCGGGTGCCGTCGGCGGCGTGATCGAGGTCGACAGCGCGACGCCCGACCAGCTTTCCCCCTTCGCCGCTGAGGCGCTGTACGGCGAGCGCGACAGCGTCGATGCCCGCGCAAGCGCGACGCTCACGCAGGGGCCGGGTTTCGCGACGCTGTCGGCAGGCTATGCGCGCGGCGACGGTTTCGCCCCGATCGTCGAGGAAAGCCGCGGCCCCGTCGACCGGGCCGCGCCCCATGAGCAGTTCAACGCCGCCCTGCGGGCGGTGGTGCGCGTCGCCCCCGACATCGAGCTGCAATCGACGGTCCAGGGCTTTACCGACCGCCGCGACCGTGGGCTGGACTTCACCCGGATCAAGAGCGACGGGGCCGATGCCAGCGTCCGGCTGGTGGGCGGCGGCGACTGGCGCTTCTCGGTGCTCGGCTATGTCCAGACGCGCCGCTTCGCCAGCCGGTTCGCCAGCGTGAACACTGCGCGGACGGTGGTGACGCCGACGCTTGACCAATACAATACGCCCGGCACGGGGATCGGCGGGCGCGTCGAGATCATCCCGCCCCTGGGGCCGAACGTCGATCTCGCCATCGGTGCCGACATCCGCACGCTGAGCGGACGGACGCAGGAGCTTTATACCTATGTCAACAACCTGCCGACGCGGCGGCGTCAGGCAGGGGGCGAGACGCGGACGATGGGCGCGTTCGCCAGCCTGTCCGCGCGGCTGGGGCCCGTCCGACTGGAGGGCGAGGGGCGGATCGACGACTGGCGGATCGGCAACGGCACTCTGTTCGAAGCCGCGCTGACCGGCGCAACGCTGACCGATACGCGCTACGCTGACCGTTCGGGCAGCGAGGCGACGGGGCGTGTCGGCATTGCATGGCAGCTGGCCGGGCCCGTGACGCTGCGCGCCTCCGCCTATCGCGCCTGGCGCCTGCCGACCCTGAACGAGCTCTATCGCCCCTTCCGCGCGGGGGCAGACGCGACCGCGGCCAACGCCAATCTGCGCCCCGAGACGCTGGAGGGGTATGAGGGCGGGATCGACGTTGCGCTCGGCAGGCGCGTGACGATCGGCGCGACGGTGTTCCGGAACATCCTGTTCGACGCGATCGCCAACGTGACCGTGGCGAGGGGGCCGGGGGCCTTTCCGGGCGTCGGCTTCGTCTCGGCGGCGGGATTTTATCGCCAGCGCGACAATCTGGATGCGATCCGCTCGACCGGGGTCGAGGTCGACGGACGGCTGAGTATGGGCCAGGTCCATGCCCAGTTATCCTATGCCTATGTCGACGCCGCGGTCGATGGCGGCACGCTGGCGCCCGCCCTGAACGGCCGCGCACCCGCGCAGGTGCCCGACCATCAGGGATCGGCGACGCTCGGCTGGGCGAAGGGTGCCTGGGGGGCGAGCACGACATTGCGATATCTCGCCAGCCAGTTCGAGGACGACCAGAATGCCCGCGTGCTGGGCGACGCTTTCACCGTCGATGCGGTGGTGTCGGCGCCGGTGGCGCGCGGGCTGTCGCTGGTGGCGCGCGGCGAGAACCTGTTCGACGCCCGGATCGAGACGGGCTTTAGCAACGCCGCGCTGGAGCGCGCGCGACCGCGGCAATTGTGGATCGGGCTGCGGCTTGGCGGACGCTGAGTGCGGATTTTCGAGGAGGGAATGACGATGGCGACTGCATCCAAAGACGACCTTCCCGACCGCGCCCTTTACCCCGTGCCGTCGGACTGGGCCGCGCGCGCGCATGTCGATGCTGCCGGGTATGAGCGACTGTACCGCGAAAGCATGGATGCGCCGGATGCGTTCTGGCTGGAGCAGGCCAAGCGGCTCGACTGGGTGAAGGCGCCCAGCGTGGCGGGCAACTGCTCGTTCGACGAGGGCGATTTCGGCATCAAATGGTTTGAGGACGGCGTCCTCAATGTCTCGGTCAACTGCATCGACCGGCATCTGGAAAGCCGCGGCGATCAGACCGCGATCCTGTGGGAGCCCGACAGCCCGGATGGCGCGGTGCGGCGGTTCACGTACCGGGAGCTTTATGCCGAGGTCTGCCGCTTCGCCAACGTGCTCAAGGCACAGGGCGTGACCAAGGGCGACCGCGTCACGGTCTACCTCCCGATGATCCCCGAGGCGGCATTCGCCGTGCTGGCGTGCGCGCGGATCGGGGCGATCCATTCGGTCGTCTTCGGCGGCTTCTCGCCCGAGGCACTGGCGGGGCGCATTCAGGATTGCGATTCGAAGATCGTGGTGACCGCCGACGAGGGCTGTCGCGGCGGACGGCGCGTGCCGCTGAAGGCCAATGTCGACGAAGCGGCGAAGCGGGCGCCGAGCCTTGAGACCGTGCTCGTCATCAAGGCGACCGGCGGCGAGGTTTCGATGACCGAGGGCCGCGACCTCTGGTTCGACGAGGCGGCGGCGGGCGTCGATGCCGATTGCCCGGCCGAACCGATGAACGCCGAGGATCCGCTGTTCATCCTCTACACCAGCGGATCGACCGGCAAGCCCAAGGGCGTGCTGCACACGACAGGCGGCTATCTGCTCTGGTCAAGCCTGACGCATCACTGGTGCTTCGACTATAAACCGGGCCAGGTTTGGTGGTGCGGTGCGGACATCGGCTGGGTCACGGGGCATAGCTATATCGTCTATGGCCCGCTCGCCAACGGCGCGACGACCCTGATGCACGAGGGGGTGCCGAACTGGCCCGACGCCAGCCGCATCTGGCAGATCGTCGACAAGCACCGGGTGGACACACTCTACACCTCGCCGACGGCGCTGCGCTCGCTGATGAAGGACGGTGCCGGGCCGGTGAAGGCGACCAGCCGGAAATCGCTGAAGCTGCTCGCCAGCGTCGGCGAGCCAATCAATCCGGAGGCGTGGCGCTGGTACCATGAGGTGGCGGGCGAAGGCCGCTGCCCCATTGTCGACACCTGGTGGCAGACCGAGACCGGCGGTGTGCTGATCGCGCCATTACCGGGTGCGACCGACCTCAAGCCCGGATCGGCGACGAAGCCGCTGCCGGGCGTCGCACCGCAACTGGTCGATGCCGATGGGCGGGTGCTGGAGGGCGCAGCCGACGGCAACCTTGTCCTTACACGGTCATGGCCGGGGCAGATGCGAACCGTGTGGGGCGACCATCACCGTTTCTTCCAGACCTATTTCAGCACGTACAAAGGCAAGTATTTCACCGGCGACGGATGCCGCCGCGACGAGGACGGTTACTACTGGATCACGGGCCGCGTCGACGATGTCATCAACGTGTCGGGCCACCGCATGGGCACCGCCGAGGTCGAAAGCGCGCTGGTCGCCCACCCCAAGGTCGCGGAGGCTGCCGTGGTCGGGATGCCGCACGAGGTGAAGGGCCAGGGCATCTATGCCTATGTCACGCTGAACGCGGGCGAGAAGGCGTCGGACGGCCTGCGCGACGAATTGTGCAAATGGGTCCGCAAGGAAATCGGGCCGATCGCGACGCCCGATGCGCTGCAATTCGCCCCCGGCCTGCCCAAGACGCGCAGCGGTAAGATCATGCGGCGCATCCTTCGCAAAATTGCTGAGGGCGACGTGTCGTCGCTGGGCGATACATCGACGCTGGCCGATCCGGCGGTTGTCGACGATCTCATCGAGAACCGTGTGACGGCCTGACCCGCGCGCTGGCAGAGACAGCACCTTAAGCGGGGCAAAGCGGATCTTCAGGTGCTACCGCTGGCGGTCGCCAAGTACTGTAGACGCATATTCGCCTATCTCAAAATTAATCGGGCGATCGCCACCTGCTACAAGCAACGCGCCAACAGCTGCTCCGGCATGTTCTACATGCCACCGCCAGATACTGGCTTATTCCCGACCAGGCCACTGGCCAAAACGCTTTTTGAGATTTTAGACCGCGATCGGACTGACTGCACGCGCGGGAAGCGTTTCGCGCTGGCTTAGCCAGATCAGCGCAGCAAGGGTAAAGGCGATCGCTGCGGATGCCATGGCCACGGTCAATCCGTATTGGTCGGCCAGGAAGCCGGTGACCAGCGGCGCGAAAAAGCTGATGATCCGCCCCCAGTTGAAGATGGACGCCGCCGTCGAGCGCAGATGCGGCGGATAGAGTTCGGCCAGCCAAGGCCCCCAGATCACGCTGGAGCACAGCGCCGCGCCATAGATCAGGCCGACCATCCGGAACAGCAGCAGATTGCCGGGCATCAGCAAATAGACGATGATTGCCGCCGATGCGATCAGGAAGCCGATGGCGTTGAAGCGCCGCCCGAACCGGTCCGCCGCCCAGCCCCAGGCAAAGCCGCCAGCGATGTTGCCCGCGAACTGCCAAGCCACCATTTCGCCCGCTACCGCCGCCGACAAGCCCCGACTTTCGGTAAGATAAGTGGTCAGCCAGCCGCTATAAGCCTGATAGCCAAAGAAGTTCAGGCCGGTCATCGCCGCCAGCAACAGCGTCTGGCGCCGCACGCTGGGGTGAAACAGCTCGCGCACCGGCAGCCGTTCGGCGCGGACATGATGGCGATCGACGCTGGACCCGGGCGGGATCAACGCCAGCACCGCACCCGCCAACAGCAATGGCGGCACGCCGCCCAGCCACAGCAGCAAATGCCAGTCATGGCCCCCCAGGCGCCCGAGCGCGAGGCCCAGCGCGACGATCGAAAAGCTGAAACAGGCGTTGAGGGTGCCAGCAACGCGGCCGCGCAAATGTCCTTCGAACAGATTCACGTAAATGCTGACGCCAACGGGGAACACGCCGCCCATGAACAGCCCCAGCACGAAACGCTGGGCCAGCAGTTGCGGATAATCGGCCACCAGCAATCCGGCCAGCAGCGAAAGGCCATATCCCAGGATGATCGTGGTCAGCATGATCCGCCGCCCGAACCGGTCGGCAAGCTGGCCGATCAGTATCGCGCCGATCAGCGCCCCGGCCCCTTGCGCCGAATAGGTGGACCCTGCCTCCACCAGCGACAGGCCGAGCGAGGCGCGCTGGAACGGGCGGAGCACATCAACGGTGTTCCACGCCCAGCCATAGAAGAATTCGCTGAGCATCAGCGCAGCGAAGATCAACAGCCGCCGCCTGAGGGTCATAACCGGTATGTCGGCGCCGCCGATGCCGTTATCGCTTTTCATACCCCGCCGCTCCCTTCGCGCGCCGTTAGATTGCATTCGAATGCGAAAGTAAAGGGGCGGGCGAAGCGAGGTTACTTCGGTTCCAAGGTTGGGACAGGGCGTGGCCCCAGACGCGCTTCGAGGGCGGTGCCCAGCGCGAACAGCGTTGCCTCGTCATGTGCCCGGCCCAACAGTTCCGCCGACAGCGGCAGACCGTTTCCGGCGCGCCCGGTCGGCACCACCAGCGCAGGCCAGCCGGTGCATGCCGCCAATTCGGGTGCCCAGCCGCCCTTGGGATTGTCGAGCGAATCCGGCAGCACGCCTGATGGCGGATAGAGCAGGGCGTCGAACCCGCGCGCCGTCATCATCGTATCAAGCGTGTCGCGCAGGCGTGCATGGCGTGCCCGAATCGCCGTCCGTACCGCCGGGTCGCGGGGCAAAGCGCGCGCGCGCAAGTCAGCATCATAGTCGCGCAGGAACCGGCCGCTTGCGATCAGTTCGTTCAGCGAGGCCGGCACGCTGCCCGGCTCGAAATTGTCGCGGAGATAGGTGTCGAAAGCGGGACCGAATTCTTCATCCACGATATGCGCGCCCGCCGGGATCAGCGCATCGGGGAGGGCAGGGAAATCTTCGAGTGTCGCCCCTGCATCGCGCAGCGTGGCGATCGCATCTTCGATACCGCGGACGATATCGGGATGCGTGCCGAACAACTGGCGCACGACGCCGACGCGCATGCCTGCCATCGTCGGCGGTGTTGCGCGCGCGGGGCGAAGGGGCGCCAGGATATCAAACAGCAGCGCTGCATCGGCGACCAGTCGGGTAATTACGCCAACGGTGTCGGTCGACGGTGCGAGCGGCGCCACCCCCTGCGTCGAGATGGCCCCCCAGGTCGGGCGCAGACCTACCAGCCCCGTATAGGCGGCAGGGACGCGGATTGAGCCGCCGGTGTCGGTGCCGATTCCGGCCAGTGCAAAGCCCGCAGCGACCGCGACCGCGGTCCCGCCGCTGGACCCACCCGACGTTACCGTCGGCGTAAAAGGGTTCAGCGTGTCACCGCCCAATGAGCTTCGCGATCGGATTTCGAAGGAGAACTCGGACAGGTTGGTCTTGCCCACCGGAACCGCGCCGGCGTTGAGCAGCGCATCGACCACGGGTGCGTTCCGAGGAGGCATTGCACCGGCCAGCGCGGCACAGCCCGATGTCGTGGCCATGCCGTACAGATCGATGTTGTCCTTGATCGCGATCGGTACGCCGTGGAGCGGGGTCAACGGCGCGCCGCCTTGGCGGGCAAGGTCGCGCGCGCGGGCCATGTCGATCAGGTCGGGCGTGATCCGCAACATCGCGCGGAGGGCCGGGCCGGCGCGATCCTGTGTGTCGATCCGCGACAGGCACGTCCGCACCATGGTCTCGGCGCTGATTGTCCCGGCCCGGATCGCCGCCAGGAACGCGTCGATCCCGCCGTCCGCTGCCCAGTCCATCGGTCCACCTGTTCGTGCGGTCATGAAAAGAAGGGGCGGCGGACGCGATCGCCCGCCGCCTGTGCGATCAGCGCGGGATCCCGGCGTCCTGCTGCAACTGCGCCAACTTGACCTGTGCCAGCATCGACAGTTCGTCATACACGACCCATTCGTCGATGATCTTGCCATCGCGAACATGGAAGTGATTGACGCCCATGACCGACAGCGGATGCCCGGTCGGTGCGCCCAGCGCGCCATAGCCCAGATGGTGACCGTCCAGCATCCAGCGAACGGCATATTTGGTGCCGCCTTCTTCGCTTTCGACCGAACAGATGTGCTGCGGCACGAAGTAGCCGTCGGGGATCAGTGCGATCAGGCGCATGGTCTGCTGCAACACGGCTGCGACGCCGTAATATTCGCGCATCAATGGCCCGTGCCACTGGCAATTGGGCGCATAGAGTTCGTGAATGCGACCGAACATCCGCTTGTTATAGATGTGGTGCAGGTCGCGCAGCAGCTGTGCCTCGTCCTCGCTATGGGCGATCGAGACATCGGCTTCGGTTTCCGGCGGATACTGGCCGAGCAGGCGGCGGTTTTCGACCACCTCCATCACCGGCTGGCCCGCCTCGAACTTGCGATTGGCGATTTCCTGGGCAAAGGCATGCGGGTCCAGGCCGAGCTGGATGACGGGGCCCAGATTGTCGCGGACGATCCATTCCTTGTAGATCTTGTTTTCCACGATCATGCAGTCTGCAACCGTGCGCGTCAGAAAGGTGCGACCGGTCGGCTTGCCGTACATGCCGAACTGGCTGTGACGGCCCTGACCATGTGTCATGTGGCTGGTGTAGAAGCCGTCCACGTCATTGCCGCGCCAGATCACCTGCTGGGCCAGGCCGCGACGGTCGGGGAATTCGACCAGCCGCTGGATGGTGTCGCGAATATGCGTCTCGCGATCATACATCGTGCCCAGCGTCGTGTAAGCCACGCAATTATGGGTGTAATGGGTATAGATCAGCCCGACATCGCGCTCGTCCCAGATGCGGTGGGTGCAACGTACGATATAATCGACAATGTCGGTATAGATGGGATCGAAACCCCGCATGCTCTGCGTGCGCGGACGATCGGTGGGGACCAGTTGGGTGAAGTCGCGTCGTTCGACCTGTAGCACCTGTCCGTCCTGCTGCGCGGCAGTGTCGGTCTTTCCGCTCGCGGACGTCTCAGTCTTGGTCATGCTTCCTCCTTTTTCGGCCCGGTCGGGCATCTGACAGGCACGGTCCACACGCGCGAGCCATGTGGCGACGTGGATTGCAACCGTGTCGGGGTCCTCGATTGGCGCGAAATGGCCCACGCCGTCGATCAGGATCAGTTCGGCGTCGGGCATGGCCGACGCCATTTCCTGCTGCACGGCGGGCGGGCACAGGCGATCCTCCTGCCCGGCCAGGATAAGCGCCGGGGCGGTGATCGCCGCCAGCCGTTCGCGCTTGTCGGTGCGGGCGCGAACCAGCTTTTCCTGCGCGGCAAAGGTTTCGGCACCGACGCGCTCTGCCATGGCGTCCAAGAGCGCGCGCAAGGCGGCATCGTCGCGACGGGCGGGGCCGACGCAGCCCGGCCAGACCGCCGCCACGGCATCGGCGGGCGTCGGTGCCGATGGCGGCGCATCGGCGGCGCGCGCGCGGGCGTTGCTGTCGATCATCGCCAACCCGACCACCCGATCGGGCGCCATCAGAGCGATTTCCAATGCAACCAATCCACCCAGCGAGAAGCCGATAAGGGCGAACCGGCCCGGCGCGCGATCCAGTACCGTGCGCGCCGCTTTCACCGGATCGGATTGGTCGATCACGACGACCTGTGACGCGCGGACGGCAATCCGGGCGAGGAGCGGGGAAAATATCGCATCGTCGCAAAGTGTTCCGGGCAGCAGCACGATCGGCACTGCCGCGTCCGTCGCAGCTTTCAAATCCGCTGCCGAAATCGATCCCTGGGAGTTCACGCCGCCTGCCGCCTTGCACCAATGTGCGAGTTGGTCTAGCTGTTCTGCATTCGGATGCAAGAGCGTTTAGCGCTGTAGGAGATCAAGGTGGATTGGACTGAGGACGCCATGCGCGCGCGGCTTGTGCGGTATGCGGATCTGGTGCCGTGCCGCACTGCGTTCATCGATACGCGGACGCCGGGTTCGACGGAAAAGGAGAATTTCACCATCATCGGTGCCGGGGTGTCGGAAAGTGCGGATCAGCATGTCCACATCACCGAACGCCACGGGTTCAATATCGGGGCCGCGCGCCAGCCCTTTGGCTGCGTGAATTCGCAGCACAGCCACGATACGGCGGAAGTGTTCGTCGTGCATTCCGGGCACTGGCGACTTCCCTTCGGGCCGAACAAGGAAGATGGCTTTATCGACATCGGCCCCGGCGATGTCGCATCGGTGCCAATCCATATGTTCCGTGGCTTTGCGAAACTGGACGAGGGACTTGGCTTTCTGTTCACCGTCCTGGGTCAGGACGATCCGGGCAAGGTGACATGGGCGCCCGCCGTGTTCGAAGCCGCAGCCGATCACGGGCTGAAACTGGCCAAGGGCGGACGGCTGATCGACACGTCCAGCGGCGAATATGCGTTGCAGGATGTCGAACTGGCCGATGCGACCGCCGCCGATATAGCGGCCGAACTGCGCACGCCGCCAATGGAGAAGCTGCGTGAATGCGTGGTCGCCGCCGATGCGATGGTCGCCAATCCCAATTCGCCCTTGGCGCGCGACGGTGTAGAGGAAGCAGCCGTCATCACGCCGGTCGCAACCGGTGATGGCTTTGGCGCCGGGCCGATTGCGGGATGGTGGCCGCACGGCTTTAACGTGCGGCGGCTGACGATGCGGACGGGCGCCTTTGTGCCGTCACACGCCCGTTCGGAAGCGGAAGTGATCTTCGTGCAGTCGGGCACGCTGGAGATCAGCTGGGCCGGCGGGGCGATCGTGATGGGCGCGGGCGATACGCTGACCGTGCCGGTCGGCTTGCCGCATGCATTCCGCAATACCGCATCGGTCGATCTGGTGGCGTTCATCGTGCGCGGCAGCGATGCGCCGTCAATGCCGGTGTTCTAGGACGTTCAGGCCGCCTGAGGCGCGCAGGGACGACAGGAAAGGGCGCGATCGCTGCCGCGGTCGCGCCTTTTTTTATTTTCCAGCGGCATTGCCGCGAATGATTCCCGACCGGCGCGATCGCACCGGCCGGGAACTGCCGATTACTTGGCGGCGGCCTGATGCAGGCGGTCGACGCGGACCTGAGCGGCTTTCATATGGCCCTCCATACCCTCGCTGGCGCTCTGGCGCGATGCGGGCGGGCCGACGCGTAGCACGGCTTCGTCCTCCAGCCACTGATGGGTCGCGATCTTCACATAGGAACCGACCCACAGACCGCCGGTATAGCGGCCCGCGCCCATGGTCGGCAGAGTGTGATTGGTGCCCACCGTCTTGTCCGAATAGACGACGCTGGCATTCTCACCGATGAACAGCGAGCCATAGTTGCGCAGCTTTGCCGCCAGCCCGTGTGCGTCGGTGGTGTGCACCTGAAGATGTTCGGCGGCGACATGGTCGGAATAGGCGATCATCGCCGCCTCGTCCTGGCACAGCACGATCTCGCCGTAGTTGCGCCAGCTCTCTCCGGCGATGCCGGCGGTGGCCAGCGTCTCGAGCTGACGCTCAACTTCGCGAGCGGTTTCCTCTGCCACGGCCCGGTCGGTGGTGATCAGGCCGACACGGGTCCGCACGTCATGCTCCGCCTGCGCCAGCAGGTCGGCGGCGATCAGCCGGGGGTCGCCGCTGGCATCGGCCAGCACGAAGATTTCCGACGGACCGGCGAGCTGGTCGATGCCGACCGGACCGAACACCTGGCGCTTCGCTTCGTTGACGAAGGCGTTGCCGGGGCCGACGATCTTGTTGACCTGCGGAATGCTTTCGGTGCCGAACGCCATCGCGCCGATCGCCTGTGCGCCGCCCACGCGGAAGATGCGATCCGCGCCCGACAGGTGGCAGCCCGCGATCATCGCCTGATGCGCGTTGGGCGGCAGGCAAGCGACAACTTCGTCGCAGCCCGCGACCTTGCCCGGCACGATCGTCATGATCGGTGCCGACAACAGCGGGAAACGGCCGCCGGGGACATAGGCGCCGACGCGCTGGATCGGGATCACCCGGTGGCCCAGGTGCAGACCGGGCAGCGGCTCAACCTCCAGCGGCAGGATGGTCGACAGCTGCGCTTCGGCAAAGCGGCGGACATTGTCGATCGCGAATTCGGTATCGGCGCGCGTCTGCGCCTCCAGCGCGTCCACGGCCGCCAGCCGGTCGGCGTTCGACACTTCGAACTGGTCGAGATCGGCGCGGTCGAACTTGATCGAATATTCGCGGACCGCCGCGTCCCCGCGATCGCGCACCCCGGCCAGGATCGATTCGACGAGCGAGACGACGTCGCCCGTATCGACAAGCGAGTCGCGGGCCGGAGCCTTGACATAGCTGGTGGTGTGCTCGAACCCCTTTGGCGCCTGATCGGCCATTTGCCTTGTCTCCAATACGGACGCCGCGACGCGCGACGCTTCGCGCTGTTTGCTAGTGACTGCGAATGCATTTGTCACGCGATCCGGCGCGCGCAAAGCACCAAATTGTGTAGACACTCCGGCGTAGGGTGCTGCCGTACTCCGGATGCAAATGTGATGGACAGGCGGGGGGCGCGCCGATAGCCTTGCGTCGATCATGACATGGGATGGCACGGCGATAATCCCGAACAGGCAATGTCCTGCATGACAGCGGGCCGCCCGGTAGCGCGGCGCTGGACAAGGGGTGGCGGGATATGACGGGGATCGGTGGCGTGCGGGCGGAATTGGGGGGCGGGCAGGACGGCATTGGCGTCGCGCCTGGCCCCGCGTCCTCCATATTATCAGCGGGATCGAGTGGCGGGTTCGACCACAGCCTGGCGCGGCGAATCGCGGCCTTTGGTTTCGTGCTGATCGCTGAGTTCTTCTACGGCTGGGCGTGGAACACGGTGGACGTGTTGCGCCCCTTCATCCGCGACAGCCTTGGCCTCACGCTGACACAGGCGGGCTCGGCCTATTCGGCGCAAGGGGCCGGCGCGCTGGTCGGTGCCATCGCCTTTGGCCAGTTGGCCGACCGGCTGGGGCGGCGCAACATGCTGGTGGCGATCATGGTCGGCTATGGCGTGATGCTGATCGCGGGCGTGGGCGTGGCCAGCTATGTGCAGCTCTTGTTGCAGCGTTTCGTGCTGGGGCTGTTCCTGGGTGGCAGTTTTCCGGTCATTGTCGGTATTTATGTCAGCCTGTTCGGCGCGGGCGTGCGCGGGCGGCTGGCCAGCGCGATCAACCTGACGTTCAGCAGCGCGATCGTGGTGCTGGGGCTGGCGCTGGGCAATCTGGGCGATGCGGACTGGCGCATGTTGCTGTGGCTGGGCGGGGTGCCGCCGGTGCTGCTGGCGGCGCTGGCCTGGGTCATCGTGCCCGCCGGCGGTGTGGTGGTACAGGCGTCGCGCTTTCCCATTCGGGAGCTGTTCGCGCCCGCTGTGCGCCGCCGTACCCTGTTGCTCGCCAGCCTGACCGGGCTGAATTTCTTCGCCTATCAGGCGTTCAGTGGCTGGCTGACCATTTACCTGAAGGATGTGCGCCTGCTGGATGCCGAAGTGATCGGGCGGCTGGTCGCAGCCCAGTTCGCGGGCAACATGATCGGCGGCTTTGCCTGGGGCTGGGCGTCGGACCGGCTGGGGCGGCGGTTCGCGGCGCTGGGTTTTGTCATGGCGGCGGTGTCGATCGCCATTTACCTGACCATCCCGTCGATCGTGCCGCTGCTGATCGTTGTCGGCTTTGCCTATGGCTTCGGCCTGTCGTCCAGTGTGGTGTGGGGGCCGTGGCTGGCCGAGCTGTACCCGCCGCACCTGAAATCGACGGCGGCGTCGATCTTCAACTGGGGGCGGTTGATCAGCTTTTTCGCACCGCTGGTGACGGGCGCGCTGGCGGCCGGTGTGGGATTGCGCGCGGCGATGCTGGTCGCCTGCCTGATCTTTCTGGTGGCGGCGATGATCTGGCGCAGCCTGCCCGAAACGCTGACGCCGCGAACGCAACGGGGATAGGCGGGCCGGGGCGGGGGTGCCGGCCGCGCCCCGCTCCCCGTTTCGCGGTGGCTTATCCGGCCATGGCCAGCGCATTGGCACCGGCCAGCATGAAGCCATGATCCGATCCGAGCAGGAACAGCGTGGCGCCATGTCCCTGCCAGTGCGGAATGTCGGCGGCGCGGGCCAGGAACATGCCGACCGGGCGATTGTGCCGCCGCCCCGCCGCGCAGATGCGCTCGACCGCGTCGACCACCACCGGATCGTCCTGGCTCGCCGCGCCATAGGCTACGGTCAGGTCGACCCGGCCCACGAACAGCGCGTCGATGCCGTCGGTCGCGGCGATGGCGTCGATCGCGTCCACCGCTTCCGGGTCCTCGATCTGGGCGATGACGACGGTGCGCGCCGCCGAACTGGCCAGATGGTTTGCCATCGGCCGGGTGGTATATTCCGCCGCGCGCGACGATCCGGCATAGCCGCGCCCGCCCCGGCCATAATGCGCCATGCGGACCAGCGCCGCCGCTTCCTCCGCGCTGCGGACATGCGGGGCGACGATGCCGGTCGCGCCGCAATCCAGCGCGTTCAGGACATGGTCGCTGGTGGCGACCGGTACGCGGACCAGCACGTCCTTGCCCGCCGCGCGCGCCGCCATCACGCATCCATCGATCGCGAGCCGGTCGAACGGCGCATGTTCCGCATCAAGGCACAGGCAGTCGAGCGCCGTCAGCGAGAGCACCTCGACCACAATCGGGGAGGGTGTCTTGACGAAAGTGCCGATAATCCGTTCCCGCGCGGCCAGCCGTTGTTTCAGCGTCATGCCCCGCGACCCCAAAGCCGGTCGCTGGCCCGCGCCGCCCCTTCGGCCAGCGTCGCCAGCTTCGCATAGACGATGTCAGGATCGACCGCGCCGAACCCGGCAAAGGTCGAAAAGCCGCAATCGGTCCCGGCGATCACGCGCTCGCGCCCGACCAGATTCGCGAACTGTTCGATGCGAAGCGCGACGACTTCGGGGTGTTCGATGAAGTTGGTGGTCGAATCGATCACGCCGGGGATCAGCACGCGGTCGTCCGGCACCAGTGCCGCCAGGTCGCGAAACGCCTGCCAGTCATGCTGATGCCGGGGATTGGCGGTTTCGAACAACAGGCCCTGCGGTTTGGCCTTCATCAGAATGGGCAGGATCGTCCGCATTTCGACATCGTGGTGATGCGGGCCTTCGTAATTGCCCCAGCAGACGTGCATCCGCACCTGTTCGGCGGGCACGTTGCGCAGCGCGTGGTTCAGCACCTCGACATGCCGCTCGATCAGCGAGAGATATTCTGCTTCCGACCGGTCCTTGTACATCATGTGGCGGCCCAGCCCCAGGTCGGGGCTGTCGAGTTGCAGGATCAGTCCGGCGGCGACAATCGCCTCATATTCCGGGCGCATCGCTTCGGCCAGCGCCTCAAGATACGCATCCTGCGTCGGATAATGGCGATTGGGCTGGAACAGCGCGATCACGCCGGGGGAGGCGGCGTTCATGAATCCCCCCGCCGGGTGGTGCCGCGCAACGGCGCGGTCGAACCGGGCCAGATCCTCATGCAGCGGCGCCAGCGTCAGCGGCGCCACCGGGCCGACGCAGCACGGGCGGCGATAGGTCGGCGTACCGCCACTGCTCGCCTGGCGTTTCAGGAAACTGGGAAATGCCTCAAGATCGGCGGGCGGCGTGCGTTCTGAATCGCCGTCAAAGCCGGTGATGCGATCCTTGATATAGGTCGCATAGCTGATCTTCGACATCTCGCCATCGGAAACCAGATCGATGCCGCACGCCACCTGCCGCGCGACGCATGCGTCGACGGCATCGCCGATCACCGTATCGAAACGGGCAGGATCGACAGCATCGCCGCGTTCCAGCGCGAAGACCAGTTCGGTCACATCGGCATCGCGCGGCAGCGATCCGACATGGGTGGTCAGGATATGGTCGGCCATGAGACTCCTGTTCGCGCGACGCTGGCGCGGTCAATGGGTGGCGGTTTCGCGGGTCAGTCGGCGGTCCAGCCGCCATCGACGACAAGGCTGGTGCCCGTGACCAGCGCGGCGGCGGGGGATGCGAGAAAGACGACAGCGCCCATCACATCCTCGACCGTGCCCAGCCGACCCAGCTTGATCTTGGCCAATACGCTGTCGCGAAAGGCGGCATCTTCAAAAAAGGGGCGCGTCATCGGCGTTTCGATGAAGGTCGGCGCGATCGTGTTCGACCGGATGCGGTGCGGGGCAAGGTCGATGGCCATTGCCTTGGATAGCCCCTCAAGCGCCCATTTCGATGCACAATACAGGCTGCGGTTCGCGCCGCCGACATGCCCCATTTGCGAGCCCATATGGATGATCGACCCGCCGCGCCCGGCGGCGATCATGCCCGACGCCACCGCCTGAGCGACGAAAACCGCCGCTTTCAGGTTCAGGTCGAGGACCGCGTCGTAATCTTCGACGCTGACATCGGTGAACGAACGGGGCCGGTTGGTTCCGGCGTTGTTGACCAGAATGTCGAACGGCTCCGCCGCAGCGATGGCGCGCTGCGCGGCGGCGACGTCTAGCACGTCGAGGACCAAAGCCGCCGCCGTGCCGCCGCCGGTGCGGATCGCGGCGGCGGCTTCTTCCACCTCCTGCGCGGTCCGCGCCGCCAGCGTGACCGATGCCCCCGCATCGGCCAGCGCGGCGGCGCAGGCCAGGCCCAGCCCGCGCCCCGCGCCAGTCACCAGCGCGCGTTTCCCCTCCAGCCGGAAGGACGGCGTGCGCGGCAGCTGGGTCATTCGGCGGGGACGAGCGCTTCGGCGACCCCGGCATAGGGGACGTTGCGGCCGCCATGGCGACGCACGCGGACATTGGCCTGCTCGCCATGCCCGGCAAAGCCCTCCAGCGCGCACAACCGGCTGCAATATTCGCCGATCATGGCCGATGCCTCGTCACTGGTGACGCGCTGATAGGTGCAGGTTTTCAGGAACTTGCCGACCCACAAGCCGCCGGTATAGCGCGCCGCCTTGCGCGTGGGCAGCGTGTGGTTGGTGCCAATCACCTTGTCGCCATAGGCGACGTTGGTGCGCGCGCCCAGGAACAGCGCGCCATAGTTGGTCATGTTGGCCAGGAAATAATCCGGGTCGCGGGTCATCACCTGAACATGTTCGGACGCGATTTCATCCGCGATGCGGACCATTTCGGCATCGTCTTCGGCAAGGATCACCTCGCCATAGCTTTCCCAGGCGCGGCGCGCGTAATCGGCGGTGGGCAGCACCTGCAACAGCCGCTCGATCTCGCGCATCGTTTCATGGGCCAGCGCCTCTGACGTGGTCAGCAGGATGGCGGGGCTGTCCGGGCCGTGTTCGGCCTGACCCAGCAGGTCGGTCGCGCACAATTCGCCGTCGGCACCCACTTCGTCGGCGATCACCAGCGTTTCGGTGGGGCCGGCGAACAGGTCGATGCCGACCCGGCCGAACAATTGCCGCTTGGCTTCGGCGACATAGGCGTTGCCGGGGCCAACCAGAATGTCGACCGGTGCGATGGTTTGCGTGCCGAGGCCCATTGCCGCCACCGCTTGAATTCCGCCCAGGCAATAGATTTCATCGGCACCCGCCAGCGCCTGTGCCGCGACGATCGCGGGGGCAGGGCGGCCGTTGAACGGCGGCGCGCAGGTGACGACGCGCGGCACGCCTGCGACCTTGGCGGTGATGACGCTCATATGCGCCGAGGCGAGCAGCGGATATTTGCCGCCAGGAACATAGCAACCCGCGCCGTTTACCGGGATGTTCTTGTGGCCCAGCACAACACCGGGCATCGTTTCGACCTCGATGTCGAGCATCGATTCGCGCTGCAACTTCGCGAAATTGCGGACCTGGGTCTGCGCAAATTCAATGTCGTGCAACGCCTGAGCGTCAAGCTGGTCGATGCAGCCCTGAATCTCTGCGTCGCTCAGACGATAGGAATCGCGATCCCATCCATCGAATTTGATCGACAATTCGCGCACCGCATCGTCGCCGCGTGCCGCGATATCGGCCAGGATCGTCTCGACCGCATTCTGAACCTGACGATCATTCGTCGCGGTGACCTCCGCATCCCGGCCACGCTTCAACCACTGAGCCATACCCACTCCTTGCATCCGAATGCAGGCTGCTTATGGCTCCGCTGCCAAGTTCACAAGGGCTTTTGTGTAGCGAGCGGTATGGCCGGGCCGGCGGGCTGGATGATGCATTTGTGCGACCTGACAAGCCGCGTTGGCGGGTTGTGCGCCGTCGCGGCAGTTGGTTTGGTGAAGGTGCGGGCCGGGGCAGGGCTCGTGATCGCGAATCTGTTCCCTCGATAGCGCGCCAGACCAGTCATTCGAAAGCAAGAAACCGCCCGTTCCACGCCTGACCGGAGCGACCTCACCGATCCCAATATTCGAGCCGGATGAGGCGCTTGTCTTCAAAAGGCCCCTTATTTCCGACATATTTGCTTCGGATTGTGCGGTGCAACCATTGTGCAACAATCGCATGGCAAACAGCGCATTCGGATGCAGAAAATTGTGGACAGCTATTTTTTCGCCCGATACGCAATCCCCCGAATGACGTGAATCAGGGCGCCTTGCCCGGATCATTTTTGGGGGGTTTCATGCTGAATTGGGCTTTGCTTTCCGGTTCGTCGGTGGTTGCGCTGAGCATGCTGGGTTCGCCCGCATTGGCCCAGAGCGCCGATGTCGGACCGACCAGTCAGAGTACCGCGCCGGTCGCCGCGCAGGCGCAACCTACGAGCGCGCAGCCCCAGCCGGGCCCTGGCACTCCGCTTGAACCCGCACCTGAGGTGGAGGATGGCGCGATCGTCGTCACCGGCATTCGCGCATCGCTGGCGACGGCAGCGCGCACGAAGCGCGATTCAGCCGTCGTGGTGGACTCGATCTCTGCTGAAGACATTGGCAAGTTGCCTGACGTTTCGATCGCCGATTCGCTTGCCCGCCTGCCCGGCGTCACCGCGCAGCGGCTGGAGGGACGCGACCAGCGCCTGTCGATCCGCGGTCTGGGGCCGGACTTCTCCACCACGCTGTTGAACGGCCGCGAACAGGTTACGGTCGGCGACAATCGCGGCGTCGAATTCGACCAATATCCCGCCGAATTCTTCCGTCAGGTCGATGTGTACAAGGCGGCGGACGCATCCCTGATCGCTGCCGGCATTTCCGGCACGGTCGACCTGCGGATGCTGCGCCCGCTGGATCAGCCCGAAGACCTGCTCGTCGTGTCGGCGCGCGGGGAAATGAACGGCATCGACAAGCTGAACCCGGACGGCACCCGCTATGGTTGGCGTGCGACGGGCACCTATGTCGGCAAGTTCGCCAATGACACGCTGGGCATCGCGATCGGCGTGTCGGGAACGCAGACGCCCAGCCAGAACGAGCGTTACAATGCGTGGGACTATATCAACGATCCCAACGGCAACCGTCTGATTACCGGCGCCAAGCCCTATGTTCAGTCGAACCTGCTCAAGCGTTATGGCGTGGTGGCCACGCTGGAATGGGAACCGTCGGACAATTTCCACTCCACCTTCGATGCGCTTTATTCGAACTTCACCGAAACGCAGCGCAAGATCGGCCTGTATATCCCGCTGGGTAACAGCGCATCGGTGACCGACAAGGTGGTCGACAACGGCGTCGTGACCGGTGCGACCTATGGCAACCTGTTCCCCGTTCAGGCGAATGACCAGAACGAGCGTACCGCAGATAACTTCTCCTTCGGCTGGAACAACGATATCGGCCTGTCGGACACGGTTCGCCTGAACATCGATGCCAGCTGGTCGCATGCCGAGCGGACCGACGTGCTGCTTGAAACCTATTCAGGATCGGGCTTTCTCCGCGCGGGCGCCAACCCGGACACGATCGGCATTTCGCTGGGCGAAGATGGCGGCTTCTCCTTCTCGCCGACGATCGACTATTCGGATACCGGTATCATCAAGCTGACCGACCCGCAGGGCTGGGGTCAGTCGGCGACGACGCCGGTGGTTCAGGCGGGCTTCGTCAACCGGCCGAAGTTCGAGGATGACCTGAAATCGCTGCGCCCATCGCTGAAGGGCGAGTTCGGCGGTGGCAGCGTCTTCAATGGCTGGGAAGTCGGCGGCAATTACAGCCAGCGCAAGAAGGTCAGCGCGTTCCAGTCCTATTATCTCTGCCCGCCGGGTGGCGACGGCAGCTGCACAGTCGCGGGCGGCACGCCGACCATGGCCGACATCCCGGCCGAAGCAGTCATCGGATCGGTGCCGGTGGGCTATGCCGGCGGCTTCTCGCTGCTCGCGCTCGACCCGGTCTATCTCTATGAGAATGTGCTGGATTCGGTGTTCGATAACCGGCCGGTGTCACTGGTCCGCGACAACAGCGTGACCGAAAAGGTCTGGACCGGCTATGCCAAGCTGTCGCTGGACGGCGAGGTCGGCGGCAAGTCGGTCAAGGGCAGCCTCGGCGCCCAGATCGTCCACACCACCCAGTCGTCGGTCGGCAGCACGTCGAACCTTCAGGTCGTCAACGGTGTCGGCGTCGTGACGGTGCTGCCCGCCAGCGGCGAGGCGAGCTATACCAACTTCCTGCCCAGCGCGACGCTGTCGGTCGAGCTGGAGCGCAACCTGTTCGTCAAAATGTCGGCATCGCAGACGATGGTGCGACCGCGTCTCGATCAGGAGCGTATCAATCAGGAATTGCGGATCAATCCGGTCAATATCGGTATCGGCGGTGGCGATCCGTTCTTCAGCCCCTTCTCCTCGGTCGGGGGTAACATCAACCTGCGGCCTTATCAGTCGCTCAACCTTGACCTGTCGGTAGAGCGTTATTTCACCGATGGCGGCTATGTCGCGCTGGCGGGTTACTTCAAGAACCTGACCGACTTCGTCGATCCCAACAACAATATCGCCTATGACTTCAGCTCGGCACTCAGCCTGTTGACCCCGGCGCAGCAACAGCAGGTGCTGGCAAGCGGCGGCGAGATCGGCTTGTTCCAGACCCCGTCGAACAGCGGCAAGGGCACCATTGCCGGCATCGAGGCGACCGTGTCGATGCCGCTGCGCACGATTGCGCCGGTGCTGGACGGCTTCGGCGTCTTTGCCAGCGGGTCGTACACGCAAAGCGATGTGCGCTATGCCAGCAACCCGACCCAGCCGATCGGCTTCCCCGGCCTGTCCAAATGGGTCGCCAGCGGCACCTTCTACTACGAAAAGCACGGCTTCCAGGCGCGGGCCAATTATCGTTACCGCTCCAGCTTCATCGGCGAACTGGCTGGTTTGTCGGCGAACCCGTCGTTCCGTACGGCGGATGCCGAGGGCATTCTGGATGCCCAGATCGGGTATGAGTTTCAGAATGGCCCGCTCACCGGCCTGAGTCTGTTGCTTCAGGCAAAGAACCTGACCGACGAGCCGTTCATCAACTATACTGACAGCAGCATGAAGGAAATCTTCGACTATCAGCGCTATGGCCCGACCTATTATCTGGGTGCGACCTACAAGTTCTGATTGCCGCTTCGAGAAAAGGGTCGGATCGGCGCCCCATGCCGGTCCACCCGATTTTCGCAGGTTCGTTACTCTTCCTGAGCCTATGGCCGGGCGCCCTTTTCGGGTGCTCGGCCTTTTTTGTCTGGTGAGCGCGGGATCGGGCGGGCCGTTGCTGTCATTTACATGTGTTCGCCCCATCGCAGGTGGCGTATAGAGGGCGGCTCCGGCGGGCGGGTCTTGCCCGGTGGGGGAACCGGCAAGCAGATGGAAATACGCAGATCGTGACGAAAGGCAGGACGCCCAAAGCCGAAACCGTGGCACCGCGCGGCAATCGCCGGGCGACTTCCTATGACGTTGCGCGGGTGGCGGGCGTGTCGCAATCGGCCGTCTCGCGCTGTTTCGCGCCGGGGGGTAGCGTGTCCAGCGGAACGCGCGAACGCATTCTGAAAGTGGCGCGCGAGCTGGGCTATCGCCCCAATGCGCTGGCGCAAGGGTTGATTTCGGGCCGTACCAACCTGGTCGCGGTGCTCATCTCCAGCCTGACCGACCTTTATTATCCCGAAGTCCTGACCGAACTGGCACGGCAACTGACGTTGCGCGACATGCGGATGTTGTTGTTTTCGCTGGAAACCGAAAGTGAAGTCGACGCCGTCTTGCATCAGGTCTGGCGGCACAGCGTCGATGGGGTGATTTCGGCGGCCCGCCTGTCCGACGCGCAGGTCGAACTGTTCGCGCAGCATGAAGTGCCGCTGGTCCTGTACAACCGCACGGCGGTCATCGCATCGGCGGCTTCAGTCTGCTGCGATTCAGTCAGCGGGGAACAGGCGCTGGTCACCCGGCTGCTGGCGGCGGGGCATCAGCGTTTCGCGATCATCGCCGGGCCTGAGGACAGCTATGTCGGCGAGGAAAGGCGAATGGCCGCTGCCCAGCGGCTGGCCATGGCGGGTATCAACGACGTGCCGGTGGTCCGCGGCGATTACAGCTATGACAGTGGCCGGGCGGGGTTGCACGCGATCGCGGCACGCGGTGCATTGCCCGATGCGGTAATCTGCGTCAGCGACCAGATGGCGGCAGGCGCGATGGATGCGGCGCGGATCGATCTCGACATCGCCGTGCCCGACCGGCTGTCGGTAGTGGGCTTCGACGGGTCGGGTCCGGCGGGCTGGGCCAGTTATGAAGTGACCTCGATCCGCCAACCGGTGCGACGCATGACCGACGCCGCCGTCGCGATGCTGACCGAACGGATCGAAGATCCCGACATGCCCGGCGAACGCCGCCTGTTCGCGGGCAAATTGCTGACCGGAAAATCCGCGCGCCTCGGCTGAATCGCCGCCCCCGTGATTAGCGCTTTACCCGGCATCGGCCTCTCGTCTAGACCTGTTCGCATCCGAATGCACAGGAGTAGCCGCATGTCGTTTTTTCGCGCCTCGCTGACCCTTGCAAGCGCGTTGGCGCTGAGTGCGCCTGCACTGGCAAGGGGTGAGGCGACCTCCGTCGCCGCCG
Organism: Sphingomonas sp. IW22; assembly: GCF_041321155.1. Classification (GTDB taxonomy): domain Bacteria; phylum Pseudomonadota; class Alphaproteobacteria; order Sphingomonadales; family Sphingomonadaceae; genus Sphingomonas. Next base: position 1,802,128 of record NZ_JBGGWB010000001.1, read on the forward strand.
AACCGGCGGGCGATGCCGCGGCGGCGGAAGTGCCGTGGTGGAAGACCGGCGTGGTTTACCAGATTTATCCGCGCTCCTTCGCCGATTCCGACGGCAACGGCGTGGGCGACCTGAACGGCATTACCCAGCATCTCGATTATCTTAAGGATCTGGGCGTGGACGTCGTCTGGCTCAGCCCGCATTTCGACAGCCCCAATGTCGATAACGGCTATGACATCCGCGATTACCGCAAGGTGATGAGTGAATTCGGAACCATGGCCGATTTCGACCGGATGCTGGCGGAGATGCGAAAGCGCGGCATTCGCCTGATCATCGACCTGGTGGTCAATCACAGCAGCGACCAGCATGCCTGGTTCGAAAATGCAAAAACCGGCCCGGACGCAAAATATCGCGACTATTACATCTGGCGGCCGGGCAAGGCGGACGGGTCGCCGCCCAATAACTATCCCAGCTTCTTCGGTGGGTCGGCATGGAGCCGTGCGACGCCGGGCGGCGATTATTACCTTCATTATTTTGCGCGCCAGCAGCCCGACCTCAACTGGGATAATCCGCAGGTTCGCGAGGGCGTGTACGACATCATGCGCTTCTGGCTGGACAAGGGCGTGTCCGGTTTCCGCATGGACGTGATCCCCTTGATCTCCAAGGACCAGACCTTCCCCGATCTTAGTGCCGAACAACTCGCTGATCCGGCCAAGCCCTATGCTCATGGTCCGCGCACGCACGAATATCTGCGTGAGATGAACGACAAGGTGTTGAGCAAATACGACACCATGACCGTGGGTGAGGCAATCGGCATCGCGGACGATGAAGATCATCTGTTCACTGCACCCGAACGACGTGAATTGAACATGATCTTCCATTTCGACGCGTCCAACGTCGATCGCGATGGCTGGCGGTGGAAGCCGTGGACGCTGCCGGAGTTGAAGGCCGATTACGACCGGCTTTATACCGCGCTGGGTGACAAGGGCTGGACCGCAACCTTCCTTGCCAATCACGACAAGCCGCGCGCGGTGTCGCATTTCGGCAATGACAGCCCGAAGTGGCGCGAATTGTCGGCCAAGGCGCTGGCCACCATGTCGCTGATGCAGCGCGGCACCCCGTTCATCTATCAAGGGGATGAGCTGGGCATGACCAATTTCCCCTTCACGTCGATCGACCAGTTCGACGATATTTCAGCCCGCAACCTGTGGCGCGAAAAGGTCGGCGGGGGTCAGGTGAGTGCTGCCGACATGCTGGCCACGCTCAACCGGACCAGCCGCGACCACACCCGTACGCCGATGCAATGGACCGCAGGCGAGGGCGCAGGCTTTACCACCGGCAAGCCCTGGCTGGCGATCAATCCGAACCATGACCGGATCAACGCGCAAAGCCAGCAGGCAAAGCCGGGATCGGTGCTGTCCTATTACCGGCGCCTGATCGCGCTGCGTAAACAGGTGCCGGTGCTGGTGGACGGAGCGTATCGGGACATCGATCCCGGCCACGCCAGCGTCTATGCCTTTACCCGCACCGACGGTGATGCGCGCGCGGTGGTGCTGATCAACTTCAGCGACCAGCCGGTGGATTATGCGCTGCCCGACGGCATCGCGGTACAGGCGCCCTTGATCGACAATGGCGGCGGACCCACTGCGGCACCGGGTGCGCGCCGAGTGACGCTCGGCCCGTGGCAGGCGACAGTTTATCGCTATTGAGGCGGAGGGGCAGGGGGATGGCGCAGGGACGCACGCGTATCGTGATCGCCGGCGGCGGCAGCGCCGGCTGGATGGCGGCGGCAGCGCTGCGTCGTTTCCTTGGCCCCGATCATGCGGTCTGCCTGATCGAATCCGAAGCGGTCGGCACCGTGGGGGTGGGAGAGGCGACAATCCCGCAGCTGCGTCTGTTCAACGCCGCGCTTGGCATTGATGAGGACGAGTTCATGCGCGCCTGCGGGGGTAGCTTCAAACTGGGTATCCAGTTCGACGGCTGGCGTAAGCCGGGTGAGGTTTATCTGCACGCCTTTGGCAATGTCGGTCGCGATGTCGGGCTGACCGGCTTTCAGCATCTGTGGCTGCGCGCCCGGTCGCTGGAGCTGGCGGGCGAACTGGGCGATTACTGCCTGAATGCCGTGGCGGCCGATGCGGGGCGGATGCATCGCGGCGCCGCGCTGACCGCCAAGGCGATTCCGCCGCTGCCCTATGCGTTTCACTTCGATGCCGCGCTATACGCTGCCTTTCTGCGCCGCCGGGCGGAGACGGGCGGCGTGGTCCGGCATGAGGGACGCATCCTGTCAGTCGAACGTGATGGCGAAAGCGGTGAGGTGCGCGCGCTGTTGCTCGAGGGCGACCGGCGGATCGAGGGCGATTTCTTTGTCGATTGCACCGGCTTTCGCGCGTTGCTGATCGGCGATGCGCTGGGCGTCGGCTATCGGGACTGGCGGCGCTGGCTGCCCTGCGACCGGGCCGTTGCCGCCCCCAGCGCGGCCATGCCGCCACTGCCGCCCTATACGCGGGCGACTGCGCATGAAGCGGGCTGGCAGTGGCGCATTCCCTTGCAGCACCGCACAGGCAACGGCCTGGTCTATTGCAGCGATTATCTGGACGACGACGCGGCGGAGGCGATGCTGGTCGACCTGATTGGTGGCTCGCCATCCGCGCCGCCGCGCCGCCTGCGATTTGTCACGGGCATGCGCGAACGCGGCTGGTGCCACAATGTCGTGGCAATGGGCCTGTCGTCGGGATTTCTGGAGCCGCTGGAATCGACCAGCATCCATCTGATCCAGACCGCAATTTCGCGCCTGTTGCAGCTTTTCCCCCGCGCGGGCGGCGACAGCGCGGCGCTACGCCGGGAATATAACCGCCAACTCGATTTTGAAATGGCGCGGATCCGCGATTTCCTGATCCTGCATTATTGGGCGAACGAGCGCAGCGAGCCCTTCTGGGTCGATCGGCGTGCGGCGGGGTTGCCCGACAGCCTGGCCGAACGCATCGCGCTGTGGCGGGACAGTGCCGTCATCGTGCGCGAGCATGAGGAATTGTTCACCGAAGCGGGGTGGATACAGGTGCTGATCGGGCAGGGCGTCATACCGCACAGCTGGCACCCGCTGGCCGATACGATCTCGGCCGAAGAACTCAGCGAGTATCTCGTGACGCTGAACACGCTCTATCGTCGTGAAGTCGCTCGGTACGCCGATCATGATGCCACGATCGCCGCCGGGAGCGCGATGCGTTGAGCCGCGCCGGCGGCCGCCACATCGCGCTTGCCGCATTGCCGCCGCGTTAAGAAAATTTCGGTGGCAGCAAGTGCCGCGGCGGAAAAGAAGACGGTTGAGCGGCAATCAGATCGCGACGCCCTCATCGATAGGTGCTGACCCTGGGCCGTGTTGACAAAAGGAGGGAATTTGAGGATCGTCGGCAGGCTATGGCCGAAGACGTCAAAGGTCCCGCATCCTATTTTCCTTCCATTGAGAAGAAATATGGCCGTCCCGTTTCCGACTGGAAGGAACTGGTTCGTGCGGCAATGCCTGCCAAGCACATGGAACTCGTTGCCATGCTGAAGGAGCAGCATGGAATGGGGCATGGCCACGCCAATGCGATTGTTGCCCATACCCTTGCAGAGAGCAGCGACTGAGTATTGTTGCTGTCCGGGATTTCGAAACTGTCCCGTTCCTGATTCAAGGCCGTTCCTTGAGGAGCCACGGGTCGCGGGCACTTATCGGACAAGGAATGCGAGCTGATCGGGCCGCTTTTGCGTTCTGAGCGTGGGATCACTGCGCGTAAGATCTTGCGTTTTCTAGCGTCCAGCATTCTCCCGCGTGTCGCGCGCGCGATTCCAGCGCAGCCGTACCCGGGCGTCACGCAGCAGTGATACGGGGACAATCGTCGTAGCGCGCAGTCCGGCGACGCTTGAGATATTGCGCATCCCGCGTCGGGTTTCGTTGAACATCGCGCTGATCAGTTCGCGCGGCTCGATCTCGCCCTGCTCCTGCACAAGCGACAATCGGTGCATCGCATAGATGCCGATCAGCCCCGCCAGCACGAAGTAAAAGTCCCAGTTCGTCAGCACGATCGGTACGCTGAACGTCCCCTGCGGGTTCGACCAGCGCAGCAGCAGTTCGAATTTACGCGCCGAGAAAAAGTCGGCCAGCAGCCCGCCGATGATCGGCGCCAGCCCCGCGGCAACAGCGGTCACGGTCGCGCTGGCCGCCAGATAGGAGGTAGCGCTTCCCCGGGGCGACAACTTCAGCGCAATGTTCGTCGACGTGAGAGTCACCCCGGCAACAGACGCGCCCATGAACAGGTGGAGCACGATCAGCCACAGCTTGACCAAATCCCGATCCCCGATCTGGGAAGCGCCGATCATCGCGACAATCGACAGGATGTAGACCGGCGCGCAAACGGCGAGCACCGACTTGTTGGCGAAGCGATCGCTCATCACCCCCCAGGAGCGCAGGGCCAGGATATTGGCTATCTGGCTGACGACGCTCAGCACCATGACAAAGCTGACGTTGAACTGCAGCTGGCGGACGATGAAGACGGTGAAGAATGGTGTCGCCAGATTGACCGCAAACTGCCAGCTGCCGACAAAGCCGAGCAACCGGCGAAAGTTGCTGTCCCGCAGGGGCAGGCGGAGCAATTCGCGAAGCGGGACCGGGCCTCCGGACGGGGGCATCAGCGGCTCGGGCATTGCGGTAACGATACGCGCACTGATGAGCCCGGTGATACAGCCGATGGCAAACATCGCCGCAAAGACGAGATCGCGTGTCGGCGACCGTTCGGGCGTGAGGTCCAGTGCGAGTGCTGCCGCAAGGCCAAGCGCGAGGTTGATTAGGGTAAGCCAGACGGCGCGCTGAGCGAAGATCTGACCGAGCCGGTTCTCGGGCGCCAGATCTCGCAGCCAGGCATTCCATGCGCAGGTGCCGATTGCGCCAAGCCCGCACTGGGTAAACTGGGCGGCAAGAAAAATCAGCACTGCTGTCGTACCAGTGAAGAAGGCGGTGACGGCCATCACCCCCAGCATCATACGGCCGACGATGCTGCTCAGTACGGCGATGCGCTTGCGCTGGCGCACACGCTCGACGAGCAGGATGGCCGGCAGTTGCAGCAGCTGCGCCAGGAAAGGGGCGCTGGCAAGGATGCCGATCATGATGTTGGATGCGCCGAGATGGAGCGCGAAGGCGGTCAGGATCACACCTGTTGTCAACGCAGCCCCACCGCCGGAGAAGGCCGCTTCCACGACCAGCAAGCGCAGCCCCCGATCGCGATCTTCGGCGCTGACGTGCGCTTGCGGCGCGAGCGTCGCCACTAGCGTACGAACACGAAGACGGCGCCGGGCACCGGGAGAACCTGATGGTGTGGCGCCAGCGTACCATTGGAGAGGATTGAGAAGACAGCCACGTTGCCGGCCTCCTCATTGACGAGCACCAGCTGCCGCTGGTCCTCCAGCAGCACGAATGCGCGAGGCGATGCGCCGCCGCTCGGAACATGTTGCAGCAGGCTCATCGAGCCGTTCATTACCAGGGCGAACACCGCGATGCTGTCATGCCCGCGGTTGGTGACATAGACGCGATCGCCGGCTCGGTTGATACAGAGGTGCCCCGCTATGTTCTGGCCGGCAAAGTCGACAGGCAGTGTGGAGACGGTTTGGGTGGCGACCAGTGCGCCATCGTCGATGCGCAGGAGCGTCAGCGTGCTGGCAAGTTCGCTCGCCAGGACAGCGACCGGCAGGGTTGGGTGAAAGGTGAGATGGCGCGGCCCGGATCCGGCAGGTGCAGCGTAGGCAACGCACGGGTCGCCTACGGCACCGGTCTCGGCATCGAACGGGTAGGCGAAGACCGCATCCGCGCCGAGATCGACATGGTACAACCATCGCTGATCCGGGCTGAAACACACGCAATGTGCATGGGGGCCGTCCTGTCGGTCCGCGACGGGGCCGCTGCCCGAATGCCGCCGCAGCACTTCAGGAGCATCGCGCGGAACGCCGCTGGCGTCATCGAGACGGTACACCGCTATGCTGCCGCTGCCATAATTGGCGACCGCAAGGCGGTCCTGCGCGGCGTTCAGCGCGACGTAGCACGGCTCCGCCCCCCCCCGTCGGCACGCGTTCGATCTGCTGCCAGCCTGCCGCGGTTGCGCGGTAGGCGCCAACGGCGCCGTCCTTCTGCTCATCGACGATATAATAAAGGGCGTGCCGCGAAGAGTAGGTTGCGAAGGATGCGTTGCGTATGTCCGGACAGGCATCGCGCACTTCCCAACCCGCGTCTGCGGAAAAACAGAGCGGATGAAGCCCGGCGCCACCATTGCCGGCATTGGTGCCGACGTGGAGCATGACGCTCACGAAATCCTGATCGCGACGAATACCGCTCCTGTCTCTTCCTTCGCATCGGCGGCTTCGAAAGCATCGTTGATGTGGTCGAGGTCGAAACGATGGGTGATCAGGCTCGCCGCGTCGAGCTTGCCGTTCGCCAGCAGTTCGAGAACGGTGCCCTGCTCGGGGTAGATATCGTGGAACGCGAAACTGGCGCTCATGATAATCTCGATTTCCGCCATCTGGATGCGCTGCCATTCCAGCGGGATTGCGGTTTCGCCTGCGTCAAAGCCGCCGACTACCACGACTTTCCCGCCGCGACGTACCAGCCTGGTCGCCAATGGCAGCGTCTGCGGCATCGATTCCCCGCCCGCGCATTCGAAGCAGACGTCGACTCCCCGGCCGCCTGTGAACGCCATGACGCGTGCAACGGTATCGTCCGCGTTGCTGTCGACGATGTCATCAGCGCCGAGTTTCTTCGCCAATTCCAGCGAACTCGCCACCCGATCCACGATTATGACATCGGCACCGCCCAGCTTTGCGAGTTGCAGTTGTCCCAGGCCGATCGGCCCCGCACCGATGATGGCAACCTTCTGATTGACGCTCACGCCAGCGCGGTGATGCGCGTGCAGGCACACAGAGAAGGTGTCGATGAGCGCCGCTTCCTCGAAGCTGACATGATCAGGCAGCTTGTAGAACTTCTTCTCCGGGCCGCAGACGAACTCGCCATAGGCGCGGGACACGAAGTTGGTGCGGACATCGTAAAGATGCTCGCAGATATTGTAGCGCTGGATCGCGCAATATTCGCAGACATCGTCGCCCATCACCGTTTCGATGACGACGCGGTCGCCGGGCTTCAGATCGACGACGTCGGCGCCCACCTCGACGACCTCGCCGGCGAGTTCATGGCCGACGATATGGCATTCGAGCTCAGGTTCGGCCTTTTTCCAGTGGCGAAGATCGGTGCCGCAGATGCCCGCGACGCGTACCCGAGCAAGGACGAAATTGCCCGCAGGGATGATCGGCCGTTCGACTTCGGTGACATCGAACCTGCCGTCGGCTGTTTTCAGTGCGGCCTTCATTGGCTTGGTCCTTTGGTGTCGGTGCTGGTTTGCGCTTAACTGGTCTTCTGCACTCGCGGTTCGATCCGCAGATTGACCACGTCCGCCCGTTCCGATCGGGTCAGCGTGAACCGGATCGCATCGGCGATCTCGTCGGCATAGAGCATCCGATGTTCAGCGATCGCCTGCTCCTTCTGGTCGTCGCTGCACTCCTGCATCGGCGTGGATACCGATCCGGGCTGGATCACGCTGACCTTGATGTTCTTGGCCGCGACTTCCTTGCGAAGCGTCTCGGCGAATGCCTGAATGCCGGCCTTGGTCGCGGCATAGACGCTTTCGCCGTCGGCCTTGATCTCGGTGCTGATCGATCCGACGAACAGCAGATGTCCGCCGCCTTGGGCGTCCATCCGCAGGATCGCTCCGCGCGCCGCCGCCAGCGTGCCGATCAGATTGGTCTCGATCACGTAGCGCCAGTCGTCGTCCTCCATCTCGTGGATCGGCTGAGCGCCGATCGCGGCGCAGGAGACAAGCATGTCGATGCCGCCGAACTTCTCATCCATCTCGGCGAACACGGCGTCGATGCCCTCTTTTGTCGAGGCATCTGCGATCAGCCCTTCGACGGTGCCAGACGCTGAGTCCGCCGAAGCCAACGCATCATCTAGTCCCGCCTGATGGCGGCCGAAAGTCAGCACCCGTGCGCCCTTTTGAGCAAGCAGCGCAACGGTGGCCAGCCCGATGCCAGTCGTCCCGCCGGTGACAAGGATGCGCTTGTCCTTCAGTGTCGTTTGCTCGTGCATGATTATTCCCAACGCAAATAAAGGCGGCCGCTTGCCGGCACGCGATAGTCGATGCGATCAGCCGAGGCGTTGTGGGGCCGCAGGATATCTCCATCGGCCGTGCTGATTGTAACCTTGCCAAGCTTGCGCCGCTTCGATCGCACGATGCTCAAATCTGCAGTGCATCGTTCGCCGCCATCCAAAATGATCGTCAGGGAGCGGTCGCCGGTGCGCTCCGTCGAGCGGATGAAGTGATCGCAATATAACTGGAAGGGTGCGCCCTCGATCGGGTGGAAGGCGCGGGTGGCAAAGATGAAGGCAGCGCCGGCGCCATAAACCTCCTGGCCCACCTGTCCCGCCTGCTCGCCGCCCGGGTAGAGATCCTCGACCGGAAACGACAGCTTGCGATCGATATGACCGTTGCTTTCCCGTTGATCGGAAGCCAGCGCGTCCGCTGGAAGCGCATCGGGATAATAATACCAGCCGCGATGAAGCGCGTATCGGCAGAATTCCGAGATCAGCATCCGGGCGGCCGGTTCGATATCAGGCCCGCTGTCACGCAAATAGCGCTCGAACGCCACAAATGAGTCGAAGCATTCATAGATCGCCATGTACGGCGCATCCTGAAGGCACGAGACGCCCATGAACGTGCTGTAATGCGCCGCGTGGTCCAGATCGCTTTCCCAGACCACGCAATTGTGAAAGAAGCTCGCCAGATACACGTAGCTTTGTTCGAGATAGACGGCCTGGTTGGTGATCCGCCACAACCGCATGCAGGCCGCGGCACCCCATGCGGTGAGATTGGCCTGATAATTGACCTTGAAGCGCAGACCCATGGCCGTGTCGATCGCGTTGCGGGCCTCATCCAGGAAACGCTTGTCGTCGGTCAGCTCGAATGCCTGCAACATCACCCAGGCATAGATGCCGCCGACATCGGTCTGACCGCGGTCGTCAGCCTCCGCGGTGTCGGTGATGACGGTGAAGTCCGTCACCTTGTACTGGATCGGCCATTTGTACTTGAAATGCTGCGCGGCCCTGATGCCGAAGTCGATCGACTTGAGCAGCAGCACTTTCGCATCCTCGTCACCGTCGAGCGCGAGTATGCCGAGGTTCAGCATTGGGTGGTAGAGGTACCAGCTATCGACCGCGTCCGCGTCCTTGTCATCACCGACATTGGGCAGATAGCGGCGGAGCGACTGAAGCTCGGGGTCGAAGAACTTCTCCAGACCGGCTTTGAATTCTGCCTCTAACGGATGGGGCGAGCCGCACCATTTGCCCCAGTCGTGAATGGCCGTGACGATCGACATCTGCACCATGATGTCGGGATATTCGGCGTTGGTGTACGGGTGGACGTAGCGATGACCGTAATGCGCGATCGTCGCCTCGGGCGCGTTGTCGAGATCACGCAGCGTCCATTCGGCGCGCTTTACCCAGTCCCGAAACTCAACCTTGGGTCGCTCGATCGTCGCGTAAGCGATGCCGAGCATCTGCAGGAATCTGCGCGCGGAATCCCTTTCGTGCAGCGGCGCCTGGTGCCGGAAGACGAGGATCGCGTCGGACAGCGTGACCTCCACGCCGGCCTCCAGCGCGCTTTCGCAGGCCGGTGTGTCGTCTTCCGGAGTGGGGATCATGTAACCCAGTTCGGGCCATGTCCCGCCCACCACCGCATCGGGCTTGGTCCCGGTGGCCCGGTAATAATCGTTCAGCGCGGTCAGGTTCTGAACGTATAGCACATCGCCGAAGCTGGGCTCCTCTATATGAAGATAGGCGACCGCCACGTTCAGCCCGCGCTGCCCTACTTCGATGCTGCCGCCCGCACCCAGGGGATCGTCGTTCGCATCAAGGGGGTAAAGATCGCGCGGCATGAACGGAATCGACGTCGATACTTCGGGCGTCAGGCGTACTGTAACCCGCACATTTTCCAGCGCATGTGGGCCCGCGCGCACGGCGATGACGTGCAGGCCAAGGCTGCTGGTGACTTCGAGGCGCGCGATTTCACCCGGCTCCGCCTTCACGGCCTTGCAGGTGAACGCACCGACGAGATATGCCGCCCGAAGCGCCACGCCGCCCCGGCCTTGCCGACGAATGAGTAACCACAGGGAGTCGGTCGCGGGGCGAATCTCGACGTCGAGTTCGCCGAGCGGGAACGCTGCGATCGGGGCGTCGGCGCTCCGTTCGCCGATACCCCGAAGCGCCAGGGCGTGTGGGCTGGCTTTGCACGTGGGCAGCTCTAGGTTCGTCGTGGCCATATCGATCCCTGAACCTGTCTGATGTTGATGGCGAATTCCCGAAACGGTCGGCTTCGCGGATGCGTTCGATCCTCAATATGTGATCTTCAAACGTGCGTCCCTGACAACCGCGGCTCGAACGCTTTCGTTCCCGTGGGTTACGCAATGAATTGCCCTGCGACCGGCGCCATCAACCGATTTGTGATTCCCACACCAAGGCCAGCGCCGTAGGCCGCCGAAAAAGGAGACCATCCTCGATGGGGAGCGCCAGATCGAAATCGTTCCTGCTGACGGTTGACATGCCAATGTGACCGCACAGTCCTTCCTAGAAGGCGTGCGTGATAGCGTCGGCCGTCAACGCTTCTCGAGGGCTGGCTCCGGGGACCCTTGGGCCTTTCGCAGCATTTATTGAGCGCCGGAAAAGGTCAGGCGACGCGATCACCCATGCGTTCGGCCAATCGCACCTTGCGTTCGGGTGCCCAGTCTTCGTTGAACGCGATGGCCCCCTGCCTGAAAAGCATCACGATCGTCGAGCCGAGAAGGAAGCGGCCCATCTCTTCGCCCTTCTTCAGCACGATGTCCCTCTCGGTATAGGTCCATTCGGACGGCTTGTTGGTGCGCTTTGGATTGACCACGCCGTGCCACACGGTCGCCATGCTCCCCACAATGGTCGCGCCGACCAGCACCATGACGAACGGGCCATGCTCCACTGATTCGAAGATGCAAACCACGCGCTCGTTGCGCGCGAACAGGTTCGGTACGCCGCGCGCGGTGACAGGGTTCACCGAGAAGAGCTTTCCCGGCACGTAGATCATGCGCGTGAGCTTGCCGTCACAGGGCATGTGGAGGCGGTGGTAATCCTTGGGCGACAGATACAGGTTGGCGAAGCGGCCATGGCGAAATTGAGCGGCCAGCGCGGCGTCGCCGCCGACCAGCTGGGTTGTGGTGAACCGATGCCCCTTTGCTTGTAGCATGTGATGGTCATCGATGCAGCCGAACTGGCTGATCGCGCCGTCGACAGGACAGACGAAATCGGCGGCCGCGACCGGGCGCAAGCCGGCTTTGAGTGGACGGCTGAAGAAATCGTTGAAGCTCTTGTAGCTGCGGATGTCCGCATCTGCGGCTTCGGTCATGTCGACGGCGTATTTGCCAACGAACCAGCGGATCAGCCGCGTTGTCATCGCGCCCCCCTCCGCTGCGGCGATGCGACCGGCAAACGTCGTCAGGCGCTGCTTGGGCAGCATGTACTGGAGCAGGACCTTCAGGCGATCGGACATCAGAACCTCAAAAACGTCGGCACGATCCTTGTAGGGCCATGAACCGGCAAGTCGACCGTCGCGAAGCGGGTTTGAAGACGAGGCGCGTTAATGCGCTTGTGACCAAGCCGCCATGTTCAAACCATTGCAGGGCGGCTGACGGAAATGCGGCCGCCCCGGCTTATCCGATGCATATCAAACGCCGAGCCGACCGCCCCTTAAACGACCGAAGGGATAAAACGGGGCCGTGGGGATCATCAGTGATCGCCATGCGCTTCAGCAACTGGTCAGCAGCGTCGGGGCATCGTGAATGAGCATCCGGTTACATGGCGATGGCTGAACGCGAGTTGCTGGTCTAGGATGGGAAGCGGCAGATCGCTGCCAGAAGGAAACAGTGCCGGTGCAAGTAAAATCGGGATGCAGTCGTTGAGCCGTCCTGTCCCCCGAACTGCGGCGCTGGTCGTCAACGCGCATTCGCGAAAGGGCGAGGCGCTCTACCGTCAGGCGAAGCAAAAGCTGGAAGCGGCGGGCGTTACACTGACGGCCGCGCACGCCGTTCGAGATCCGTCGAAGCTGGACGAAACAGTCCGGGACGCCGTGCAAAGCGGCGCGCCGATGGTGATCATCGGCGGTGGCGACGGTTCTCTGTCGCGGCTTGTCGATTACCTTGCCAACACGGACTGCGTTTTCGCGGTATTGCCGCTGGGCACAGCGAACAGCTTTGCCCGAACGCTGGGCCTGCCTCTCGATCTCGACGGCGCGATCGATGCGATCGTGTCGGGCCGGCTGCGTCGCATCGACCTGGGCATGATCGAGGACGATTATTTCGTAAACGCTGCCGCGCTGGGGCTGTCGCCGATCATCGGCGACACGGTGCCGCACAAACTAAAGCGCTATCTGGGGCGGGTGGGATATCTTGGCTGGGCGCTTCGGTGCCTGCTGCGCTTTCGCCCGTTCCGCCTGACCGTCGAGGACGAACATGGCGAACACCGGACCTGGGCAAGCGAGGTCCGGATTTTCAACGGCCGCTTTCACGGCGGGGTCGAGCTGATCGAAACCACCGATGTCGACAGCGGGGACATCGTCATCCAGGCGGTGACGGGGCGCAGCGTGATGCGGCTTGCCTTCGACTGGTATGCCAAGTTTTTCAGGCTGAAGTCGCGCAGCGCCAACACGGTCGAGTTTCGCGGTCGCGAGTTGAAGCTGCGCACCCGCCCGGCCCAGAAGATCTCAATCGATGGCGAGTGCCTTGCCCGCACGCCGGTGACGGTGCGCGTCGCTCAGCGCGCGATCGAAGTCGTGGTACCCTCGGCGCCTTCGATGGTGTGACGGCGCTGCAATATCGCGGCTACCCATGACGCCGCGACGGCCCAGGCGATCCCGACCGACCAACCCGCCAGCACGTCGGTGGGGAAATGGACGCCAAGGAATATCCGCGAGAACCCGATCAACAGCGTCAGCACCAGCGCAGCGGTGATCAGGAAGGTGCGGACCCGCCTGCTCGGCTCGGCACTCGCGAGTAGCGCCGCGCCAGTCAGATAAACCATCGCCGAATTCATCGCATGGCCGCTGGGAAAGCTTGCCGAGCTGACCTCCACCAGATGCGGCACGATATCGGGTCGCGCGCGTGCGAATGCGATTTTTAGCAGCGCATTGAGCAAGCTACCCAAAGCGATTGAAGACGCGACGAATATCGCCAACGCAAGCTTGCGTCGCGCCACCAGATAACCGCTCACGAAAACCGTGACCAATGTCAGCACGGTTCCCCCGCCCAGGGCGGTGAAGTCGAGCATTGCGCGGGAGAACCAGCGTGGCCCAATCGACGTGCCCGGATCTGCAACGCTTCGCAGCTGGAGTAGTAACCAGCGATCGATCGCCAGTGGATTGCCCTCGACAACCTCGGAAGCAACGTAGGCAAATCCCGCAAGCGCGACGACGACGATCAGTAGCGTGACCAGGATGCGCGTATCCAAGCGACGCGCCCAGGTCCCGTCGATGCCGGCTGCAATCAATTCAAGGCTCCTGACTTGGGCTTGGCGGTACGATGGTCGTCTAACAGGTATAATCTGGTATGCCGCTTATAAAGAGGGATGCTCCGCTCGGCCAACGCGTCGGGGAAGTCCGGCGGAACGCTCATGGTGGCTGACGCGGCATGTGCAGTCGCGCCAGCACGGGCCTCGTTCAGCTGGGGCATTCGGACCGGGAAGCGACGTCATGCGTTCACTTCGAATGCCAGTGACGATCGAGATTTTGCAACAACGGATGGACGAAGCCGCTGCCGCTCTTGATTTCGAGGAGGCGGGCCGATGCCGCGACATGATCAACGCGATGCGTGGCGGCGCGACGGCCGTTGAGGCTGAAGAGGCGAGCTTTGAGGGATTGAGGCGCCAGGCGCCCGGCGCAATGGGCCTGGGAACCAGTCAGCAAAAGGTCACGCCGCCTGCCGGATGGCGCGCGCCACCCAAGCCTGATCCGATGACAGCCGGCCGTTCAAAGCGCGGCCGCCATCGCAAGTCGTGACGACAAGGGCGCGCGAGACGACACTTGCCCGTCTGGTGTCTCGATCACCGGGCGCGACGGTGCGCCCCAGCGAATTAGCGCGCGGACACATGCAGCGCACGTTCCAAGGGCCACTCGCGCGGGCCAGTATTGCGGCGAGGTTGCCGCGGCGAATGATCCGCTCGTGCTGCGCGGTCTTAGCCCAATCGAACTTAGGCCAGCGACGGCGCTCATCGCGTTCCACCGCAGGGCCGCGCACAATCGCGCTTCGATCGACGCTTTGCCGGTCATTTCGGCTCGCGATAGGTGCCGACCAGTTCCCCCGTTGCCAGAACGTGCCCCGCCGCAGCGGTCAGCACTTGGTCGCGCGTCGCGCCGAGCGGCAGATTCAGCGCCTGATCAAGGGCCAGCACCTGAAAATGGTAGCGATGCGGTTTGTCGCCCTTGGGTGGGCGGGGGCCGTACCAGCCGACAGTGCCGCGCCCCGATGCGCCCTGCATGATTCCTTCGAGCGGCCCACCGCTTAGTCGGTCCCGCTCCTGCAGTCCGCCGGGCAGGGCAAGCGTGCTGGCAGGCACGTTCCAGGCGACCCAGTGGACGACGGGCTTGGCGGACCCGTCAGGGTCCTCGACAAGGATCGCGTAGGAAGCGGCACCGGGTACCGCCGTCCAGCCGATTGCGGGCGAAATGCCGAGCCCGTATTCGCTATGATCGCGCGGCATCGGGCCGCCTGCCGCAAAGCCGGCGGCGCGGACGTCGATCCGCGCGGTGCCGGATGCGCGTGCTTCCGGCCGGGTCAGTGCGAGCGGTACGTTGTTCCCACGCGCAGCTTGTTCCAGCATTGGCGCCGCTGGCGGTGCCGGCGGTGCCGCTTGGCCGGTCGCGCCGTCATAGGTGATGCGATAGATGACGCCGTTGGCGTCGTCCGACAGCAGGATCGACCCGTCGCGCATTACCGCTACGCCGCACGGCCGGCCGTAGTGGCCGGTGCCGTCCGCGCTCATGAAACCGCTGACGAACGGCTCGATGCGCGTCGCCTGGCCGTCCGCGTCGAAGCGGATGCGCGCCAGTTCGTAGCCTGAGGCGGGCTTGCGGTTCCAGCTGCCGCGCAGTGCGATGAAGGCGTCGCCTGCCGCGTCCGGCGCAAAGCCGCCGCCTGGATGGAAGGCCATCTGCATCCCTGCGGAATGCGCGACGTGCATCAGGACGGGATTGGTCGACGCCGCTGCCCATTGCGCCGCGACCAGCCCGCCGGGCGGCTCGTCTTGCGGATTGCGCTCACCCTTTTCAAAGACATACGGCCAACCGTATCGCTTGCCGCGCTCGATCTTGTTGAGCTCTTCGCGCTGAAGGTCATTGCCCAGCCAGTCGATCCCCTGGTCCCAGCCCCACAGTTCGCCGGTACGCGGATGCCAGCCGAAGCCGATCGTGTTGCGTAACCCCGACGCCCAGATACGCCGCGTCTTGCCATCAAGGCTGGCGCGGATCAGCGTCGCGCTCTCCTGGCTCGTTTCGTCGCAGGCGTTACAGGTCGAGCCGACGCTGATATAAAGCATCCGGTCCGGCCCGACCGCGAGCGTCCGGTTCGGGTGCTGGCCGGCATCGGGCAGATCGTCGATCAGCGTTTCAATCTCTCCGATGCCGCCATCGGGACGAAGCGGCGCGCTGAACACTTCACGCGCGGTCATGAAATAGAGTCTGCCGTCGTGGATCGCGAGGCCGTGGAGGCCCGGGCGATTGACAATCACGGTCGGCGGACCGTCGGCGCGCCCGTCGCGGTTCGCGTCGACAAGCCGGATGATATCGGCTTCCGAGCGGCGACTGACATAGATCGAGCCATCGGGCGCCACCGCCATGACCCGCGCATTGCCAAGGTCGCTTGCCCAGACGGCGGCGCGGTAGCCGCGTGGCAATTTGAGCGAAGCGGCGAAATCGGGACCGGGCTTAAGCGGTGTCAACTCGTTGAAATAGGCCTCTACCGCGCGTTTGTCGTTGTCCTCCGGGCTGCTTTGCCCGGCAACAGGGGCGGCGATCAGGAGCAATGTTGCGGTGAGGAGGGCGGCCTTCATCGTGTTACCCCGTTGTTCACGGGATCAAATGCACAATGCGATGCTCCGGGTCCGTCATCGACGAACTAAAACTGATGACCTCTTTTCCGGCGAAAGGATGTTCAATCGCCGATCAGGTGAAGCGCAAGCTGGCGGCGATGCGGACGGCGGCGATGTTCGAAAAGATAGATGCCCTGCCACGTACCCAACACCAGTTGCCCGCGCATGACCGGGATGGATAGCTGGACTTGGGTCAGCGCCGTGCGCAGATGGGCGGGCATGTCGTCCGGCCCCTCGTCGTCATGGGCATACTCGTCGCTTTCCGGGGCGATGCGCGCGAAATAGGCCTCGATGTCGCTGCGGACGGCGGGTGCGGCATTTTCCTGGATCAACAGCGATGCCGATGTGTGCCGGCAAAAGATGGTGAGCAGCCCGGATTCAATGCCTTGCCCGCGCTGCCACGCGACAATGTCATCGGTAATCTCGACCAGACCTTGCCCACGCGTTTCGATGGTCAGCATGTCCAACGCTTGCCGCATTCCGTCTCCTTGCCGCTATCGACCGCTCACGCGGCCCGGGGCGCCCATGGCCGATGTCATTTCAGGCCAAGCGCGTCGCGGATGATATAGTGCAGATCGGTTTGATCGAGGAGGCCGCTGACATTCACGGCGCGCGGGCCATAGGCAGCGATCCGCAATTGCGTGCCGGTATGCCCCTGCGATCCTTCTTCCGCCGTTCCATAATTGACGGTTAGCAGCCCGCCTTCGCGCGTTTTTAGCGTTGCCGTAAGGCCCGGCGCGCGCGTGCCGTTGCCGACGATCTGGCTGGTATGGGCATGGTCGGCGGTGACGATCACCAGCGTGTGACCATCGGCGCGCGCAAAGGCCAGCGCGACCTGAACCGCCTCGTCCAGATCGACGGTTTCGCCGATCTGGCCGCACGGATTGGCGGCATGATCCTGCTTGTCGATCGACGCGCCTTCGACCTGAAGGAAAAATCCCTTCGGATTGCCCTTGAGCAGGTCGATGGCCTTGGTCGTCATGCTGGCCAGTGTGGGCACGCTGGCGGTGCGCTGGGCATTGTCGGCGCAGGTGATCGGCGGCTGGTCGATATTGCCGTGATGGCTCGCCTTTGGCCCCGTCCAGCGGACCGGCATGTGCCCCTCTGAAAAGATGCCGATCAGCGGCTGCCGGTCATTGGCTTCGCGCACCGCGTCCAGTTCAGCGGCGGTGCGGACGATGCGATAGCCGCGCGCCTGTGCCTGTTGGGCCAGCGTCCGGCCCTTCCACTTGCCCGCAGTCGCCGTGGCGGCAAAGCTGGCCGCGCCGCCGCCCAGCACCAGATCGGCGCGCGTATTCAGAAGCTGTTCGGTGATCGAGCCCGCACCGCCATTTTCCAGCGCATTTTCCGGGCAGGTCTGGAGCGTCTTCGTCGGCGTATAGCAGCTGCGATAGGCGACATGGGCAAGCTGCGCGCCGGGTGTGGCATCTTGGATTTCGGCGGTCGAGACATTGCCGGTCGCCAAGCCCATCGCCTTGGCCCGCTCAAGCAGGGTCGCGTGGGCCCGCCCCTGAATATCGACCCCGATCGCGCCATTATAGCTTTTCACGCCCGACGCCCATGCCGTGGCGGAGGCGGCACTGTCGGTGACATAGTTCGGTTTGCCGGTTTCGCGGTCGAGCGAATAGTGGGTGTACTGACCGGTGAACGGCAGCGCGTCGATGCCCTTGAAATAGCCCCCCGCGCCCTCCGCATAATTGCGCGCGACCGTGATTTCGGAATCACCCATGCCGTCGCCGATCAGCAGGATGACGTTGCGAACTTCACCGTCCTTGCTCAACCGCGCATAGAGATCGCGCATGTCGCCCGGCAGTCGGCGTGCCCCGCCCGGTTCGCGCAGGTTGCCGCGCGCGGCGCGCGAAAGGTCCGGTTCCGCATCCTGTGCGACGGCAGGATATGCCGTGGTGGCAATCAGGGTGACAAGGGCCAGGCGAGCGATCATGGGGGGAACTCCAGCGGGGATCAGCGCGCACGGGAAACGCCCGGCACGCGGGTAAGGAATGCGGGCCGGCACCTTCGCACCGGCCCGCCGATCGGGTCAGAACTGGGCGCGCACGCCCAGGCTGATACGGCTGCCCGACGATTCGTACAGGACGGGGAAGGACGGATCCATCGTGTACCCCGTCGTCATGGCATTGCCGACATTGATGCCCTGCAACTCGACCCGGAAATTGCGCGTCATCTGATAGCTGGCGGCAAAGTCGAACTGGCCATAGGCGTCGCGATAGACCGGATACATGTTGCGTTCGATCCGCTCCACATACGCACCCTTGCGGTTGTACGACACGCGCACGGACACCGGACCCCGATCGTAGAACACCGTCGCGTTATAGACGGTATCCGCCAGCCCGATCGGCGAAGTGTCGACGCCCAGGTCCGACTGGCCCGTCAGCGAACTGTCGAGAAACGTCACATTGGCGTTCACGCCGAACCCGTCCGCCCATTCGGCGAACATGCCGAACGGGATGACCGCATTCAGCTCGACGCCGCTGACGTCGTACGCGCCCTCGGCATTGACCGGCTGATAGACATCGAATTCATAAACGCCGTCGATCGTGCCGTTCGCATTGTACTTGGTCACGTTCGGCACCGTGCCGGTCAGGCTGTTCTGGACGACGCCCTTGATCTTCTTCCAGAAATAGGATGCCGCCAGGATGCCGCCCCGACCGAAATACTTCTCCGCGCCGATTTCCCACTGATCGGCATCGGTGGGCTTCAGGTTCGGATTGCCGTCGGTGAACCGGAAATCGTTGAAGCTGGCGGTGCGCTTGTACGCCAGGTCGGTCAGCGCCGGGCGGATCAGCGTCTGCGACGCCGCGGCGCGCAGGAACAGGCTGTCCGTCAGTTCGGCATGGGCGTTGAACGAGGGCAGGAACTTCTCGTAACGACCCGTGCTGGCGACCGGCTCATCGGTATAACCGGTGCTGCCATCGGGGTTCTGGATCTGGAAGAATCCTTCCGACCGGATCGTCGTCCGCAGATACCGGCCGCCCAGATTGACGAACACCGGCACCGGCACGTCGAAGCGGAAATCGGCCATCGCATAGCCCGCGATCGTTTCCTCGCTGACCTTGTAGTAATTGCCGTCGCTGAACGGCGTGACAAAGCCGGCGGGGCGGAAGAAGTCGCGAGCATATTCGTTCGAGATTTGCGACCAGTTCAGGTCGCGCGCCTGATAATCCTTGCCGCCCGTAATCTCGGTGACAGGGGTCAGCGGGCTGTCCGCCAGCGTGCGGCGATTGACATAGTCGGTGCTGCCGCGCGTCGGCCCCTGAATACGCTCCTCGCCATATTCGCGCTCGTTCGTCTTGTTGGTATAGCGTGCGCCGATATGGATTTGGCGCAGGAACGTCTCGCCGAAATCATATCCGACATCGGCCTGCGCCGCATATTTGTCGTCCTTTATCTGTTCGCGCTGCGTCTCATACGCTTCGAACAGATAGGCGCCGGGCGCATTGTACATGTCGATCGTGCGCGGATTGTCGCTGGGGATCGTCTCACCCCCGTTTTCCGTATAGCGGGTGCGCGACGGGGCATAGGCGACGTGCTTCAGATTGGCGCTGTCCAGCGTCTTGCGCGCGCCGGAATAGCCGCCCAGTGCGTTGATCGTCCAGCGATCGCTCGTCCAGTTCATCTCGCCGCCGAACTGGCGATAATCGGTTTCGCGGATGAACTCCTTGCTCAGAAATTCATGCTGCGTGTTCTTGTACGACACGTCGCGCAGAACGATGATGCCGTCCTTCGCCAAGGTGGTCGCGTCGAAATCGTGAATGACTTCAATGGTCGAATTGCTCGACGCGGAATAGCCCGCCGCATCATATTCGTCCTCGGTCACGTCATAGGCGCCGACGAAAGCGTCGAAGGCGATGCTGAAATTGTCGCTCGGCTTGTACTGGACCGAACCCGACAGGCCCAGACGGTCCTGATCGTTCTGATAAACGCGGTCACCGACCTTATCGAGGAAGACGATGCGGTTCTTGTCGGCATCGGTAAAGGTGATCCCGGCATCGCGCTGAAGGACGGCGATCGCCTGATTCCGGTTCGCGCCCGTGCGGTCGGTCCAGCGCGAAATCGGGCGGAAGTTGATGCCCGAATTGCTGTCTGTCCGGTTGGTCCGCTGCTGCTTGGCGACCGACACCAGCACCCCGAAATCGCCAAAGGTCTGGCTGGCGAGGAACGAGAAGTTCGGATCGATCTCTTCCGAGATCGAATTGTACGCGCCCTCGACGCTGCCGACCAGGCGAAGGCCGGGATTGTCGAACGGACGCGCGGTCTTGATATAGACCGAACCGGCAATGCCGCCTTCTTCATCGGCGGCGGTCGGGGACTTCTGCACCGTGACCGACTGAATGAGTTCGGACGCGAAGATGTCGAACTCGACATCGCGGCCACCCGAACCCGATGCAGTCGCCAGCTTGTTGATCGACACGAAGGTGAATTCCGTCGGCAGGCCGCGCACGTTCACGCGCGTGCCCAGGCCCCGGTTCCGCTCGATCGCGACGCCGGGGATGCGCTGCAACGCTTCCGACAGATTCTGTTCGGGAAAGTCGGCGATGTCCGTGGCGACGATCGAGTCCGAAAAGCCGATCGTGTTGCGCTTCAGCTCGATCGCTTCGTCCAGGCTGCGGCGATAGCCGGAAACCACGATGTCCGGATCGGTCGCGTCCTCGCTGACCGGATTGCTGGTGGCGGTCGCGACTGGCGCTTCCTGAGCAATGGCGGGCGTCGCGGCCAGCACGGCCAGCGACGTTCCCATCAGCAATTGGATCGAATGCGCGCGGTTGAATGGATTTCGCATGAAGTTGCCCCCCTTGGGCACATGAATGGCGGCCGCCGCAGACCCGAAGACACAGGCCAGCGGCGTCCGAACCACAGGGGGTCCGCACGGGTGGCGCGCCTGGCGAGCATGCAGCGATGATTGCGTCCGGCGGCCATGCATCCGGACGCTCTGGCTCTCCAAGCCGGGTCGACGATGTTTCGCCCGACCGGCTCGCAACGCCGGTGAAGAACGGATGTTACGTGTTCTTTGCGGAACGAAGAATCTTAGGTGTCATTCATAAAAATGATTGGGAATAGGGTCGCCGTGCCCCGCGGCCTTCACCGATCCTCAAGCTCGCCGCAGCCCGCAGGGCGGCGGACCGGGTTGCAGCGCGCAATCCGCCCATCGAGCAGCGCCACGCGATAATCGCCGGGGAAACGGGGGTCGGGCCATAGATAATCGGTCGAGACATATTGCGCGCCCACCGCAAGCGCGGCGTCGCGACGCCGGGTGTCGTTAACGCGCGCCTCACGGGTATCGGCATCGGCGCGGGTGCGGACCAGAAAACCGGCTGCGACCGCGCGCGCAATACGTGCGCCGTCGCCGATCGGATCGTTGAGCGTCAGATAGGCCGCCGCAGGCGACGACTCGTCGGTATTGATGAAGAACACCCGTCCTTCCAGCGACCGGCGCGCGCCGCGATAGATCGCCACCTTTTCGGGCGGTTCGTCCAGCGCGAACAGAAACTTGCCCCGCGATGCCGCCAGCGTTGGCCAGTTGTTCGCCAGCACCGCGTCGCGCAGCGTCGGGTAGTCGCCCTGCACATCATCGGGCGTCACCAGGTTGCCGGGCGACATCACGCTGCGGATCTCCGCGTCGAGCGAGTCATATGCCGCGGCATCGAAGGGCAGGGCGTCGATCCCGCCGCGCGCGGCGTTGCGATCCTGCTTGGCGTTGAACATCAACAGGATCGGGACATGGCGCGGATGGGCGTCCGACCATCGGCGGATGATTCCCAGACACTCTGTCAGCAGCACGCAGCTGGACGAGTTGTCGATGCCGGCAATGTGCAGCACCTTGAAACCGGGCCTTTGCAGGCGCGGATCGCGCGCGTCGCCGGCATAATGGCCGCCCGCCGGATCATAATTTACGTCGATCTCAAGCTGGCGGGCACCCGCGTCCAACTGTTCCACAAGCGGCCGGTGACCGTAATCCAGCGCGTCGGCCATGGCCGGATCGCTGCGCCGCAGTCGCGCCATCGTCGCTTGCGGCATGGGCAGCTTGTAGCTGTTGTGCGTCCCGACCGTTGCGATGTCGTTCAGCCGCAAGGGTGCGTCCTGAGCCGCGACGGGCGCGGCGCCGAACGCCATAGCGGCGGTGAGCCATGTGCGGGCCATGCGATTGAGCATGTGCAGTTCCAATTCGTGACGCCGATCGCGTGGATACGGCCGGTTGCTGCCCGGTGGCGTCCGTTTATTGCCATAGCGTGACGGTGCGGGTGCGCGAGCGCGGAATACGCGTCGGGCCGGCGGCTCGGCGTAACACGATGACGCCCCCCGTTATCCGGCTGGGCCTGAGCAATACCAAACGATCCGGGGTCCGGGCCGCCCTCCCGCGGCGTTTTTTCGCCTGTTTTCGCCGGTTCGGGCACTGAACCGATGCCGTTTGCAGCATGATGGATGGCAAAAGGCCCGCACCTGCGGATAAGGAAGGCGTTCCACAACATGAGAGCATGACATGAACAATTCCGACCTCGCCGACCGCATCGCCGACAGCCACGGCGTCAGCAAGGCCGACGCCCGCAAGCTCGTCGACGGCGTCTTTGCCGCTATCGTCGATGCCGCTGCCGGCGGCGACGAGATCGCCCTTAGCGGCTTCGGCAAGTTCAAGGTCAAGGACAGCCCGGCGCGCGAAGGTCGCAACCCTTCGACCGGCGAGACCATCCAGATCGCCGCCTCCAAGAAGCTCGGCTTCACGCCCGCCAAGGCGGTCAAGGACAAGCTCAACGCCTAACATAAACCGCCCCGTCCGCATGGCGGGCGGGGCGGCGATGACTGAACGACGTCGATTGCCTTGAGGAGCGAAGACCCATAGCGGTCGAGCACGGATACTCGATCGACAAGCCTGCACTGAAAATACTGTCCGGGACCACTGATCGCTTCGATGACTTAGTCGTGAGGAATTGCGCCGCACCGGCATGAATCAGCGCTGTTTCCCCTGCGGGCGGCCGCGCCTGTGGGAGAAAATACCGTGGTTCATGGCGTCGTCGTCACCCCGTTTGATGCAGCCGCGATCCTCATCGTACTTGCCGCCGTGCTGGGGTATCTGAACTACCGCTTCCTGCATCTGCCGCAGGCAATCGGGCTGACGATCATGGGGGCGGTCGCCTCGCTGATTGTCGTCGGGATCGACCGGCTGTTGCCGTCCAGCACGATCGGCGAGGATGTGGTCGGCTTCATCTCAGGCATCGACTTCCATACGACGCTAATGGACGGGATGCTGTCCTTTCTGCTCTTCGCCGGTGCGCTTCACGTCAACTGGATCGAGATGCGGCGTGGGGGTTGGCCGATCCTGGCACTGAGCACGGTCGGCGTGCTGATCTCGACCGCCGTTGTCGGCGGCGGCTTTCACCTGTTGTCCGGCCTTATCGGCTACTCGGTTCCGCTGCTGTGGTGCTTGGTGTTCGGCGCGCTGATCAGCCCGACCGATCCGGTCGCCGTGATGAGCATCCTGAAGCGCGCCGAGGTTTCTCCAACCCTGGAAGCGACCGTCGCGGGCGAGAGTCTGTTCAACGACGGCGTTGGCGTGGTGGTGTTCGCAATCATCCTTGCCGCTGCGCTTGGAGCCGAACCCTTTTCGATGGCCCATGCGGCGCACCTGTTCGCCGTCGAAGCTGGCGGCGGCGTGCTTTTGGGTCTGACGATCGGATGGCTCGGCTACCGCGCCATGCGCTCGATCGACGAGTATAACGTCGAGGTCATGATCAGCCTCGCGGTCGTCATGGGCGGCTATGCCCTGGCGAGCCGGCTGCACGTCAGTGGCCCGGTGGCGATGGCGGTCGCGGGGCTGATCATCGGCAATCCGGGCGTCGCGAACGCGATGAGCGACAAGACACGCGATTATCTGCTCAAGTTCTGGGCCCTGATCGACGAGATCCTGAACGCCGTGCTGTTCCTGCTGATCGGGCTGGAAGTCGTGACCATCCCCTCCGATCTGCGGCTGATGGTGCTGGGTGTCGCGGCAATCCCGCTGGTTTTGCTTGCCCGTTCGATTGCGGTGGTGGCGCCGCTCGCTGCCATGCGACCGTTCCTGTCGCTTGGCGCACTCGCCCCGATCACGCTGATCTGGGGCGGCCTGCGCGGCGGCATCTCGATCGCGCTGGCGCTTGGCCTACCGGAAGGCCCGGCGCGATCGGTCGCGCTCGCGGCAACATATATCGTGGTGCTGTTTTCGGTCATCGTTCAGGGCGGCACGGTCGAGCGGGTGCTGGCCTGGCGGACGGGACTTTTGGCGCTCGGCACGAAGGATAGGCCATGAAGGCCATGTCCTGCGCCCAAGCCTGTGGTTGCGCAGGAGCTGCCGGGTTGAACCGGTGATCCTGGCCTGAGCCCGCCCGATCGCCGCCGCACCTGCCAGGTCACGAATTGGTCGCCGATTGATGGCGTTAGCAATGTCGCTACGCTCCGCCGCGCGGTTTCAGGACGATCGAACCCGTGTGGGAAAAGGGCGTGTCAGAACGGAACGTCCGGACCGCTCAGGCGCTTTGCTGTCAACGTGTGTGACCGACGACGACTCTATCACGGCACAGGCGACCATGCGTCAAGCTGACATGAGAAACGCCGTATGAGCTGACGCACCTGATCTGACAGGGAACCGCAATATGCACAAAGACGACACGTCGGCATCACGTCGGCAAGTAATGGGCGCGATGGCTCTCGGCCTGGCTGGAAGCACTGCGGCCGCACAAGCGGCACCAGGGTCGGGACAAGCGACAGCCACCGCTGCGCCTGCGACGAAGCGCAACCCGGTGAACAAATATCCCAAGCCTCCCTTTCCGCGTCAGCCACAGGAGGCCCCCGGTCTCGCAAGCGAGATGACGCCGCGCCCCGATCATGGCGAGAAAAGCTATCGCGGTTCCGGCCGACTTGCTGGTCGCAAGGCGCTGATCACCGGCGGCGACAGTGGTATCGGAAGGGCCGCTGCCATCGCCTACGCCCGAGAGGGCGCGGATGTCGCCATCGGTTATCTCCCGGTCGAAGAACCCGACGCGCGTGAGGTAATCGCGCTGATCCGTGCCGAAGGGCGCAAGGCGGTTGCGATACCGGGCGACATTCGGACCGAAGCCTTTTGTCAGGAGATGGTGAAAAAGGCCGTCAGCGAACTCGGCGGCCTGGACATCCTGGTCAACAATGCCGGTGAACAGAAATCGGTCGACGCACTTGCGGACGTCACATCGAAGCAGTTCGATTCGACGTTCAAGACCAATGTCTATGCGCCGTTCTGCATCACCAAGGCGGCTCTGCCGCACATGGGCGAAGGTTCAGCGATTATCATCACAGCATCGGTGCAGGCCTATGATCCCGGTGCTTCGCTATTCGACTATGCGCAGACAAAGGCTGCCAATGTCGCGTTCGCAAAATCCCTGGCGAAACAGCTTGGCCCAAAGGGGATACGCGTCAATGCGGTCGCCCCGGGTCCCTTCTGGACGCCGCTTCAGCCCAGCGGTGGCCAGCCGCAGGACAAGCTGACCCAATTCGGCGCGGATACGCCACTCGGTCGGCCCGGCCAGCCTGCGGAGATCGCGCCGCTGTACGTCACACTCGCATCTGCCGAGACGAGTTACTCCAGTGGGCAGGTCTTCGGTGCGTCAGGCGGCACTGGCACCGACTGAACCCAACAGAGCGGTAACATTTGTAAAAAGGGCGAACAGTTCATCGCGATGCCGGAGGGTGTTGGCGGAATGAAATCCGCCCACCGCTGCTGCATTGCCCTGCCGAAATGATTGGCCGGGCAGCCAGCCCGTCCAGCGGATCAGTCCCTGAACAGGAGCGGCGCGAATTCCTTCAGGCTACGGCGCCAGGTCAGAAACTCATGCGCGGTATGCGGCGAGACGTAAAAGGCGCTCCTGATGCCGGCGTCTTTCAGCGCCTTGGCATTCACTCGCGGGTCGACACGCGGCCCGCCGGGCGGGCCACCGCGTCCACCTTCGAGTTCGCGGCTGCCGAAGCTGACAAAGGTTAGCTTGACCTTGTCACGATACCCCGGCGTGTTGTTGACGTCGTCAATCGACACGGTTCCGCCGCTGAACAGGCCGATATAATTGAACGTGTCGAGATTCTTCGGCGCGATCAGCTTGGTTTCGAACCCGCCCATCGACAGCCCCGCCATGGCGCGGTGTTGCGGGTCGGCGATCGTCCGGAAATGACCGTCAACATATGGGATCAGTTCATCCAGAAGGACGGTCTGGAACGGCTTGATATCGAAGCTGGCAAGACCGCCAGGCGCGCCGGGTCGCACATCGTTCGTCATGCCATAGGTCATGACGATGATGAACGGCCGGGTCTCACCGGCGGCGATCATATTGTCCATGATGAGGTTGGCGTGGCCCTGATTGGGCCAGGCGGTCTCGTCCTCACCCCAGCCGTGCTGCAGATAAAGCACCGGGTAACGCTCTCGCGCATTACGGTCGTAACCCGGCGGGGTGTAGACGAACGCACGACGCTGCGTGCCGGTGCTCGGCGATGGAAACAGCACTTGGGCAACATTGCCGTGGGGGACGTTCTTCAAGGCATAGAAATCGGCGTCATGCGCGGGGATTTCGATCCCGCTTTCCCAGCGCGTCGAGCCATAGAAATTCTGGGCGCCCGGATCGTTGAAGACGCCGCCGTCGATCGTGACGTGATAATAGTGGAACCCTTCGTCCAGCGGGCCCTCTGACGTCCCCATCCACGACCCGTCGGCCGCTTTCGTGAGCACGGTGCCGCCCCGGCCGCCAAGGCCCAGGCTGACCTTCACCGCCTTTGCATCAGGTGCGACGATGCGAAATCGCGCATAGCCTTGCGAATTGACCTGCGGATAATCCTGGCCCGGCTGGTTGAGCGAAGATGGTTTGAAATCTTCCACAATGGCTGCGGGGGCCGCCGCGCTCGACGTTGCGGTTTGGGCCGACACTGGCGCTGCGGCGGTTGCAGCCAGCAGCAAGGCAGCACGAAGTTTCATAATCGCCTCTCCTGATTCCCGGCTGGGCGTTACGCCCGCCGGTTTCTATTACTCGGAGTTATCTTGGAAATGGGAGGCGGATGCAAGGCGTCAGATCATCGTCTGCTGTGTGGAGATTACGGGCACGGGCGCCTGCCCCGGCGGGAAGGCGCCCGGCCAGTCGGTCAGTTCGCCGCCACGAAGGTCTGGCGCTGCTGTCCCAGCCCCTCGATCCCCAGTTCGACGACGTCGCCCGGCTTCAGGAACCACGGTTCGGGCTTCTGCCCCATGCCGACGCCGGGCGGGGTGCCGGTGGTTATGATGTCACCCGCTTCCAGCTGCATGATGCGCGAGCAATAAGCGACGATGTGCGCCACGCCGAAGATCATCGTCGCGGTGTTACCATCCTGAACCCGCTTGCCGTTCACCTCCAGCCACATCGACAGCGCCTGCGGATCGGGCACCTCATCGCGCGTCACCAGCCAGGGGCCGACGGGGCCGAAGGTCGGAAAGCCCTTGCCCTTGTCCCAGGTTGCGCCGCGCTGCAGCTGCCAGTGGCGTTCCGACACGTCGTTCACCACGCAATAGCCCGCGACATGCGCCAGCGCGTCAGCTTCCCCGATATTATGTGCGGGGGCGCCGATGACGATGCCCAGTTCGACTTCCCAATCGGTCTTTGTCGAATCGCGAGGGATGACGACGTCGTCATTCGGCCCCTGAAGGCAACTGACCCATTTGTTGAACACCACCGGCTCTTCGGGGATCGGCAGGTTCGATTCGGCGGCGTGGTCGGCATAGTTCAGGCCGATGGCGACGAACTTGCGCGTGCCCGCGACCGGCACGCCGTAACGCGGCTGCCCCCCGACCAGCGGCAGTGATGCGGGATCGATCGCGGCCAATCGCGCCAGCCCGTCGGGACAGATGGCGGCGGCGTCCAGATCGGCGATGACGCCCGACAGGTCCCGCAGATTGCCGTCGGCATCGACAAGGCAGGGCTTTTCTTGGCCAACGGGGCCGGTGCGGCAGAGCTTCATTCGTTCACCTCTTGTCGGGAAAATCGGTCAGGATGCTGCGGTCGATCGCGTCGACACGTGATACGCCGGTCAGGGTCATGGCGACACGCATTTCGCGGTCGATCAGGTCGATCAGGCGCGCAACCCCGGCTTCACCGGCGGCGGCCAGGGCATAGAGCCAGGCGCGGCCCAGCAGCACGCCGTCCGCACCCAGCGCCAGCATCCGCACCACATCCAGCCCCGACCGCACGCCGCCATCGGCCAGCACGGTCATGCGGTCGCCCACCGCATCGGCGATGCCGGGCAGGGCGCTGGCGGTCGATCGCACGCCGTCCAACTGGCGCCCGCCATGATTGGACACGACGATGCCGTCGGCGCCCAGCGCGGCGGCCTCACGCGCGTCATCGGGGTCGAGCAGGCCCTTGATGATTAGCGGGCCGTCCCACAATTCGCGAATCCAGCCCAGGTCGCGCCACTGGATCGACGGATCGAAATTGGCCGCCATCCACCCGATATAGTCGTTCAGTCCGCTGGCATTGCCCAGCACCGGTTCCAGATTGCCCAGCCGGTGCGGCCGCCCGTTCAGGCCCACGTCCCATGCCCAGCCCGGTTTGCCCATCGCCTGTAGCACCCGTCGCCACGGGCCGTTTCGCCCCGACATGCCCGAATGCATGTCGCGATAACGGATGCCGGGTGTGGGCATGTCGACGGTGAACACCAGCGCCTCTGCTCCGCCCGCCCGCGCGGTTTCGATCAGGTCGCGCATGAACGGACGGTCGCGGATGACGTAAAGCTGGAACCACAATGGGCCGTCGGCGGCAATGCCGCGCACTTCGTTCAGCGAACAGATCGAGACGGTGGACAGGGCAAAGGGCAGGCCGCGTGCATGGGCCGCGCGTGCCGCCTGTTGCTCCCCCCGCCGCCGGAACATGCCGCCGATGCCGATCGGACCCAACGCGATGGGCAGCGGCTGGTGCCGCCCGAACAGCGTGGTCGACAGATCGAGATCGGCCACGTCGCGCAGCACCCGCTGGCGCAGGCGCACGGCGCCCAGGTCCGCGCTGTTGGCGGCAAGCGTCACCTCATCAAACGCGCCCCCTTCGGCATAGTCGAACAGGAAGCGGGGCAGCCGCCGCTTTGCGGCCCGCCGGAAATCGGATGCGGAAACCAGATGTTCCATTGCGTTCAGGCTGCCGTCCACCCGCCGTCGATCGCATGGAGGACGCCCGTCGTATAGGCGCTTTCGTCGCTAGCCAGGTACAGGGCGAGGGCGGCGACTTCGTCGGCGGTGCCGATCCGGCCCATGGGCTGGCGCGCGACGAATGCGGCGCGCGCGGCATCGGCATCACCGGTCGCCGCCAGCCGTTCGTCCAGCGACGGCGACTGGACGGTGCCGGGGCAGATGGCGTTGCAGCGGATGCCGCGCGCTACGAAATCGACCGCGATGGAGCGGGTCAGGCCCGCCACCGCGCCCTTTGACGCGCAATAGGCATAACGGTTGGGCACGCCGATCATCGCGCCCGCGACCGATGCGATGTTGACGATCGACCCGCGCCCCCGGTCCAGCATGCCCGGCAACAGCGCGCGGATCATGCGGGTGGTGGCGCGGACATTCAGGTCGAACGACAGGTCGAACCCCTCATCCTCGAACGACAGTGCATCGCCCGCATCGACATAACCCGCGCAGTTGACGAGGATGTCGATCGGCCCGACCCCGGCGCCGAAATCGCGGATCGCGCCGCCATCCAGCAGGTCGATGACCGTTGGCGTTGCCCCCGCGATCGTGGCCAGCGCATCGCTCTGACGGTCCAGGACATGAACCGTGGCCCCCTCACGCAGAAACGCCAGCGCGGTGGCGCGGCCGATACCCTGTGCCGCGCCGGTGACGACGGCGATCTTGCCCTGCAAACGGGACATGCTTTGCTCCTTCACGGATGTTCGCTTTGGCGAAAGACCGGCGGCGCTTCGGGCCAGCCCGTGCCATCGGAAAACGGCGCGCGCTGAAGCACGCCCATACGTTTGTGCCATTCGGAAATGGCCGGATCGCTGACGCTTTCGGCATCGAGCGCGTCTGGATCATATGCGTCGGTGACGTACATCAGCATGACCAGCCGGTTGCCCGCGCGGTAAATCTCCATGTCGGCGATGCCGTGGCGGCGCTGGGCGTCCAGCACGGGTTGCGGCGTGTTGCCGCGGGCATGGGCCGCGTCATATTCGGCCCAGACCGCCGGATCGTCGGCCAGGTCCATCACCCGGACGACCATTCGTGTTCCCGTCATTTCGGCGACTTTTCAGGCTGGATGCCGCTGCGTTCGATCACGCTTCGGGCGGCTTCGGGCCATGCATCGCCCTTGACCGCGACATTATCCTCGACCCGGTTGTTCAGATAATCGGTCCAGCTGCCCTGCAATCGGCCTGAATTATACCAGTTGCCGACGGCCAGATTGTCCATCGCCGTCCGCTTCGGTGCCAGATGATCCTGCGAATTCAGGTTCAGCCACACGCCGCCGACATCGTCGATCACGTTGTTGCGCACCGTCACATATCGCGAACCTTCGTCCAGATAGATGGCGATACCGCCCGAACCCTTGACGTCGGACACGTAATTGTCGGCGATCAGCGCGCCGGGGTCGGCGGACAGGTGATAGATGGCACCACCGTCGGGGAACCACTGCTTCACCCTGGACACGCGATTGCCGACGATCACCGTGTCCCGCAACGTGGTCGGGGTGTCGTGGACGCGGTTTTCTGCGACGTCGTAATAGCCGCGCTGCTGTCGCCAATATTCGGCGCTGCCGCCCGGATCGTTCGCGCCCCAGCCCCAGCCCACATCGATCCCGTCATACGGCGTGTCCGACACGTCGTTGTTCAGGATCAGTGTCCCCGAAGCATAGGTGACGAGAATCGCGGACTGTTCCTTGTAATCGTGCGAGATGCCGGAAATGCGGTTGTTGCGGATCAGGATGTCGCGCAGGCCCATTTCGGGGCGGCTGGGGTGGTGGGCGTCGGGCTGGACCCCGCCGACCATGATCGCACCGCCCGCCAGATCGGCGAACTCGTTTCGCGTCACCTCGATCGCGGATGTGCCAAGGCCGATGCCGCTTTCGTTCGCCTCTGCATTGTTGCCGATGCCCAGCGCCACCTGACCCAGCTGGCCGAAGCGGTTGTCGTCGAAAACGACGCGCGTGGCGGCGGCGATCTGAATGGCGGCGGGCTGCTGGTTCCAGCGGTTTCGCATCACCTCGAACGCGCGGCAGCCCCAGCTGCAATCGCGGATGGGATCGGCGGGATAGTCGAGAAGATCGCCCGACAGATAGGCACCACTCTGCTGGCTGGCATAGCCCTCAGGCCCCGATGGTTGCAGCCAGCTGGTGTGGCGAAAGGACAGGCCGCGGAAATGCAGATCGCGAACGGGCCGCTCATAACTGCCCGCGATGGAGATCAGCCGTTCCAGACGGGGCAGCACGACTTGCGCGCGGGACATGTCCTCCCCCTCGCGCGGTTTGTAATAAAGGGTGCCCGCCTTGGGATCGGCATACCACTGGCCCGCGTCCCGCAAAAAGGCGAGGGAGTTGACCAGGAACATCCGCGCGACTTCGGCGGAAACCGGGCGCGCAAAGGTGTCGTATCCGACCAGGTTGTTGCGCCACCCCGGCTGCTGCATGATGATGCGGTCGCGCTCGATCCGGTCGACCATGGCGTGGCGGTGGGTGAACCAGCTCATCCCCTCGACCTCGATCCGGTTCTGTTCGGGCAGGTCGGCCAGCACACGCCAGCGATCGTCCTTGATCGCCAGGCCCCAGGGGTGGAACTCGACGGCATCGCGCGGGATTTCGACGCTCGCCCGCCGTGCAAGCCGGCCGTTGACACTCAACTGGCGCGGATCGGTCCCCTGCGGGACGTTTGCCGACCAGATGCCGCGCGCCCGATCGGCCAGCTTCCAGCCGGTAACCGCGATACCGCCGGACAGCACGGGATAGGCGCCCTCGGCCCCCTCCCACCGCACGGTGAAGCCGTCCTGACCGCCATCGTCCGCCGTGAAGCGCAGCGGCGCGTTCAGGCGATAGGTGCCGCCCGCGACCTTGACCGTCACATCATGGTCGCGGTTCAGCCGCCGCACGGCCGCCTGCGCGCGTTCGAACGTGGCAAAGGGGCGGGCCGCCGATCCGTCGCCGCTGTCGGACCCATCGGGCGACAGGTGCAGCACGACCGGAACCGGGGCGGGACGATTGGGGATCACCACGCGGTGACGCTCCGGTCCCGAATGGGGCGGCGCGGTGGGAATATTCGGGAACGGCCCAAGCTGCGCGGCGCCGGGGGCCGCGGGCAACAGCATCAGCACCGGCAGCATCGCCGGCTTCGGATCAAGCATCATCCTCTCCCAAGGCGTAGAATTGGGTCGCGGCCCCGGCAAACAGCCGGGCCTGTCGTTCACCACTCAGCCCCGTCAGTTGCAGGGCATCTTCATACCAGTCGCAATAGCTGTCGCCCGACAGGCACAGCACCGGCCAGTCGCTGCCCCACATCAACCGGTCCCCGAAACAGGCGAGCAGATGATCGACATAGGGGCGAAGCGCTTCTGCCGGTTGTCCCGTCGCCTGTTCGGTCCGCAGGCCCGACAGCTTGCACCACAAGCCCATGTCGGCAAGCGCCGCGATATCGGTGCGCCATGGGTCCAGCTCCCGTTGCGCGGCATACGGCTTGGCCGCGTGGTCGATCACGATGGGCAACGCGGGCCAGCGTTCGGCAAAGCGCGCCAGCATCGGCAGATGGCGTGGCTGGATCAGCGCGTCCAGCCTTAGCCCGTGGTCGACCATCGCCTGAATCGCAGGCGTCAGTTCGCCGCGCAGCAGCCAGTCGGTATCCTCGATCGACTGGAGCATGGGCCGCAGGCTGCGCAGCTTGGGTGCGGCGGCAAGCCGCGCGATACGGGCAGGGGCGTCGGGCGATGCCAGATCGACCCAGCCAACCACCGCCGCGATCTCGGGCGTGGCGGCGGCCAGCGCCAGCATCCAGTCGGTGTCGGTATCGGTCGGCTGCGATTGCACCAGCACCGACGACGCCAGCGGCACGCGCCCCGCCGCCGCGGCACGAAGATCGGACGGGCCGAAGTCGCGGTGGATCGCCGCTTCTGCCGGGGTGGGCCATTCGTGGCCGGGCGTCGCCAGCGACCAGAAATGCTGATGCGCGTCGATCACCCGCATGGCATCACGCCATGCCGAGCAGCCTTTGCAGCGCCTGCTGGAAATGCACAGCCAATGCGGCCTCTGCTCCGTCCGCATCGCGACGCGCGCAAGCGGCCAGCACGTCCAGATGCTCCCGCAGCGTCCTGAGCGCCAAGGGGGCGGTGATCAGCCGGTCCAGCCGCACCAGCGTGACGTAATTTTTCAGCCGCCGTGCCGTCGTTTCGATCAACGGATTGCGCAGCGCCCCCAGCAGCGCGCCGTGAAAGCGGTTCTCCAGCTCGTTCAGGGCCAGATTCTGTTCCGCACTTAGCCCATCCGCCTCGATCCCGGCGATCAGTGCACGATGCGCCTCCATCATCGCCTCGATCTCGGCCGCATCCCCCGTTTCCGCAAAAATGCGGGCGCCGGCGCGCTCGATCAATGAGCGGAACTGATAGGTCGCGCGCGACAGCTCCAGATCGGCCTTTACAAAGCGGATGCAGGAGCGCGCGTGGATCGTGACCAGCCCCTCGGCCTCCAGCCGCAACAGCGCGTCGCGCAACGGTTGCGCGGTCAGGCCCAGCTTGCCCATCAAATCGGCCTGCGACAGTTCCGCCCCGGCCGGGATGGTGCGGTCGAACAAGCCCTTGAGGATGGCTTGATAGGCGCGGTCGGCCAGCGGCAAATTGCCGACCGGGTCCGCGCCGCGCGTGGACGCGGTTTGAGCGCGAGTTCGGGTGCGTGGCATCACCATTGCGATACCGCGATTTTTGGCTTTCGATCAACCGGCGATCCCATGGACATTGTACCATCATCGCACCGACCGGATCGGCAGGACGAGGAACGCCCCGGCCAGCACGAACCCGCCCGCCACCACGAACAGCGCGGGATAATTATTGCCCGTCATCGTCAGCAACGCGGCTGCAAATACCGGGCTCAGGATCTGCGGCACGTTTACGGCGGTGGTCAGGATGCCCAGATCCTTGCCCGTGGCGTCGTCGCCTTCGTCGCGCTTTGGCAGCACCTGCGTCATCAGCGCGAGGTCGACCGACATGAACGCGCCGTAACCGATGCCGATCAGCACGGCATAGGCGATCATCCCGCCCAGCGACGGCGCGATCAGCGGCGCCGCTACCGCCGCCGCCATGATCAGGCCGGCTGCGAACACCAGCGGCTTGCGGCGTTGCAGCCGGTCCGACAGCCAGCCCGACGTCAGGCCCGACACGACCAGCGCGACAAAGGTGATCGACGACAGCCGGGCAATAGTGGTGTTCGCATCCGACTGGCTGAAGCCGATATGATCCTGAAGGATGTAAAGCAGATAGGTCAGAACCGCCTGATATCCCATATAGATGGTGAAACGACCGGCGAACGCCCAGGCGAAATCCGGATGCTCGCGCGGATTGACCCAGAAGCTGCGCGCAAAGCTGCCCAGGCGGAAGGGGGCGGGGCGGGGGGCCGTAACCCGCGGTTCGGGATTGATCGCGACGAACATCAGGCACGCGACGACAATGGCCGCGCCGATCATGAAATAGGCCAACCCGATCCGTGAGGCGAACAATCCGCCAAAGATCGTTCCTGCCGATACGCCCGCCGTCATCGCCGCGCCGACAACGCCCGATGCCACGCCGCGCTCCGTCGGGACAAAGCGGTCCGCGACGATCGCGGTCAGGGCAGGCTGCATCGAGTTCAGGCTGACGGTCGCGACCAGCCATAACAGCGTCACCGCGACCAGCCCCTCGACCAGCGGCACCAACATCAGCGCGCCGCCGCCGATGGTCGCGCCGATCGCGATCCAGGGCGTCCGCCGACCAAAGCGGGTGCGCGTGCGGTCCGACAGCGCACCCGAAATCGGCGTCGCCAGCGTGCTGAAGACCGACGTGATGGCATAGATGATACCCAGCGTCGCCGTTTTGCCGACCGGATCGATGTTCTGGATCTGGTTGGGCAACAGCACCCCCAGCACCGATGCATAAAGCGTCAGCAACACGAAGAACACGATGCCAAGCGACAGCAGCAGGCGTCACTTGCGGCCCCCGTCCACGGCACCCACGCCGATCGTCGCCGGGTCGCTGCTCACGCGACCGGTACCGCGGGCGGCGCTTCGGCCAGCAATCGCGGCTGGCGGCAATGCTCGCGCGCGTGGGCGCTAAGCGTCAGACCGTGGCCCGGCACATGATGTGCGCAAATGGTGCCGTCCGCGATCTCGAAAGGCTGTTCGACCAAATGGTCGAAATTCTGGAAGCTATATTCCAGCCAACGCACGCCCGGCAGTGCCAGCGCCATGTTCACGCCGATCTCAAGGAAGCTGTTGCCCAGCGTCACCTCGACATTGTGCTCGCCCGCCAGCCACCCGGCGCGCATCACGTCGCTGACCTGACCATGGACGTTCAGCATGTCGCACGCCTTTGCCTCCAGCAATTTGCGCTTGCCGGACAGGTCCAGATACTCGCCCGAATTGACGCGCGTCAGGCCAAGTGAGCGCAGCATCCTGAGCCCGTCAAAATCGTCGCGCGGGATTGGGTCTTCCACCCAATAGATCGAATGACCCGCGCGTTCGAACAGCCTGAGCGCGGCGACGGTTTCCTGTGCAGTCCATGCTTCGTTGGCATCGACCATGACCGGGGCGCTGCGGCCAACCGTCTTTGCCAGCAGGTCGAGCCGGTGCAGGTCGCGCTCGACATCCGGGTGGCCCACCTTGATCTTGAATCCGCGAAAGCCGCGTTCGGCGGCGCGGCCGAACAATTCGCTGAACGCATGGTCCGACAGGTGGAAATCCAGGCCGCTGGCATAGACGCCGACCCGATCGCGTTCCGCCCCCAGCATCCGCCACAGCGGCAGGCCCGATTGCTTGGCAAACAGATCCCAGACGGCATGCTGGATCGCCTCTTCGAACGGCAGGATCATCCGGCGCGCATTGCCCCCGCGCGGACGTGTCACGCGAAGTGCGACCGACGCGGGCGTGCGGCCAAGCAGGCCTGGCCATGCCTCTTCCTCGAAAACGCGGATCAGCTCTTCTTCGTCGGGTATCGCCGTGAACAGGATCTGGCAAAAACCAAGACCGGTTTCGCCGCGCTCGTCGATCAGCTCGATCGTTGCGATGCCCGCAGCATCGGCCCGGACCTGTGAATCGCCGATCACCCGATCGCGTGCGAATTGAAAGCGACTGACCCGAAAGCCCGAAATGGCGCTGACCATCCACCCTCCCCAAACTGAAATATCAATTGCCGTTGATATGCTCGTACAGCCGGTGGGCGACAACCTGGCTCGCACTATCCCCATTCCGACGAATTTGCCAAAGCATTATAGCGTCCGCAGAGTCGTTTCTGCAGATCAAAAGGTCGTTAATGCAAACGGCTACGGCAAACCATGATATATCAGTCGCACAGACGTTCAACTATTCGTTGACGGGTCGCCGTTTCCTGCTGGGCGTGCGCGCGCGTTATTGATGGGTGAGAGGGCGCCCGGCCAGCGAACGGTCGGGCGCCAGCCTCAGGCACAGGTCGGCGCGTTCCGGCATTTCGTTCAGGATATGCCGGGTCAGCCTTTCGTAATGGCTGATGAAGCGGGCGACCCCGGCGTCATCCATCGCGCCGGGGCCGGTGCCGCCCGCGGCGCGAAGGGCATGTTCCTGTTGCAGCCGCCAGCCGAACACGGTCTCCCACGCGGGCGCCGCCAGCAGCGCCAGCCGGTCCAACCGCGCGAACAGCCGCTGATAGTCGCCCGCCAGCGCCGCATTCCATGTCTGGCGCCAGTGGCCACCGGCATCCTCGTCGCGCTCCAGCGCGTTGATAGGCTCGACAAGCGGCGCGTCCGGTAGTGCGCGGGCGCCAACGCACCATCCTTCGAACAGGATCAGGCGGGCAGGGCCGACCACGGGCCAGTCGCTTTCCGGCGTCCGGTCGTCTCGCGCCTTGTCGAAACGCGGCAACGCGACGTGGCGGCCCGCGATCAGCGCATCCAGCGTCGCCAGCCCCAGATCGACGTCGTGCGTGCCCGGCACCCCGCGCGTGGCGAACAGCGGGTGGACCCGTGTGGCCAGCCGCTGCCGTTCGGCGCGGGTCAGATAGAGGTCGTCAAGCGACAGCACCGCCGTTCCTGCAATCGCCGCCGCCACGCGCGCGGAGAGTGTCGACTTGCCGCTGCCCTGCGAACCGCACAGGCCGATGACGACCGGTCGGCCCGGATCGGCCATGGCCACCGCTTGCTCGGCAAAGGCGAGCAGCGCGGCTTCAGGCGACACGGTTGGGCGGCTCCCGCCCCGCGAAGAAGGCGTCGAGATTGGCAATGGCCTGCATTCCCATGGCGGTACGCGTCTCGATCGTCGCGCTGCCCAGATGCGGGAGTAGCACCGACCGTGAATGGGCGAGCAGGCCGGGGTGAACGCGCGGTTCGCCTTCATACACGTCCAACGCGGCGGCGGCGATCGTGCCACCGTCCAGCGCGTCGGCCAGCGCCGCTTCATCCACGACGGTGCCGCGCGCGGTGTTGACCAAGATGGCGCCCGGCCGCATCGCCGCGAGCAGTTCCGCATTGACCAGATGGTGCGTGTCGGCGCCGCCGGGGACGTGCAGCGATACGATGTCCGCGCACGCGACCAGCGCCTCTGGCGACGCCATTCGCCGCGCCTCC
Organism: Sphingomonas sp. IW22; assembly: GCF_041321155.1. Classification (GTDB taxonomy): domain Bacteria; phylum Pseudomonadota; class Alphaproteobacteria; order Sphingomonadales; family Sphingomonadaceae; genus Sphingomonas. The sequence goes on from NZ_JBGGWB010000001.1 coordinate 1,840,102, forward strand.
AGCGCTGCGGTGACCGCTTCCGGCGGGGTGCTGCGATTGTAGAAGGCGATGTTCATGCCCAGCGCGCGGGCACGCCGGGCGGTTGCCTGCGCGATCCGCCCAAAGCCGATCAGCCCCAGTGTCCTGCCGCCAAGGCCCTGACCGATCAAGTGGGTCGGGCGCCAGCCTGTCCATTGGCCGCCGCGTAATTCCCGCTCGCCCTCGCCCGCGCGGCGCGACGCCATCAGCATCAGCAGGATTGCCAGTTCGGCCGTCGCGTCGGTCAGCGCGTCGGGCGTGTTGCTGACCGGCAAACCGTGTTCGCGCGCGGCGTTCAGGTTGATATGGTCCAGCCCCGCCCCGAAATTGGCCAGCATTCGCGCGCGTCGACCGGGTTGAGCGATCATCTCGGCAGTGATCCGGTCGGTGATGGTCGGCACCAGTGCATCGAACCGGCACAGCGCATCGCTCAGCCCAGCTGCGTCCATCGGCGCATCGTCATCGCTGAAGCGCACCTCATATCGTTCGGCCAGCCGCGCCTGCACGGGGTCGGGCAGGCGCCGGGTTACCAATATGGTCGGTCGGGTCATGCTGCGGTCTTTCGGTCGGGGGTCGGGGCATCGACGCGGAGCAAGCCTTCGTGCTTCAGCTCCGCCCAAAAGTCGCCGGGGATCGGGTGCTGCATCCACGCGACCGACTGGTCGACCTGCGCGGCGGAGCGAAAGCCTGCGACAACCTGGCTGACCGCCGGATGCCCGAGCGGGAATTGCAAAGCGGCGGCGGGCAGGGGGACATCGTGGCGGGCCGCGACCTGCTCGATCCGGCGGACGCGAGCTGTGATTTCGGGCGGCGCCGGCGCATATTCGTAATAGGGAGCGGCGGCGCCCTTCGTCCCGGTCACCAGAATGCCGCTGTTGAACGGGCCGCCCAGCAACACCTCTGTCCCCGCATCGAGGCATGCGGGCAGCAGCCGCTCCAGTGCCTGCTGGTCGAGCAGAGTGTAGCGGCCCGCGATCAGCATGGCATCCAGCCGAACCGACTGCATCATCCGCAGGCACGCTTCGACTTCATTCACGCCGATGCCGATCCCGCCGACGGTTCCTTCATCGCGCAGACGCTCCAGCGCGCGCAGGCCGCCGCCGTCGCTCAGCTGCGCCCAATAGCTTGCGTCCTCAGCGCCGTGGGTGCCCGCACCAATGTCGTGCACAAGAAGCAGATCGACATGCGACAGCCCCAGCCGGTGGAGGCTCGCCTCATGCGAGCGCAAGATGCCGTCACCGCTGTAATCATATCGGACCTGGAACGGCATGGGAGATCGAAAGCCGTCGCGCATCCGGTCGTCGATGATCTGGTCATCGGGTTGCAGGATGCGCCCAGCCTTTGTCGACAGCCGGTATCCACGGCGGCCCCGCAGGGCGTTCCCGACACGCCGCTCGCTCAGACCCCGGCCGTAATGCGGCGCGGTGTCGAAATGGCGGATACCGTGTTGCCATGCCGTATCGATCGCGCGTGCCGCCTCGTCATCGGACACGCGCTCGAACAGGTTGCCGATCGGCCCGGCGCCGAATGACAGGCGTGATCCAACGGGATCGCTTGCTGTCGACATATTAGAAAGCCTTTCTGATATGTCATATGCTATGGGACCGAACCGGCCCGCGCAACCTTTGTGTCAGCAATTACGCATGCGGCGTCCGGTCTGACGCATCCGCCTGCTACCGCGAAGGAAAGGTCCGCCCCAAGGCGATCGCGCGGATTACATCCACGCGCCCAGTTGCCAGGGGACGAATTCGAAATCGCCGACGCCCAGCACTTCCGATTTCGTCGGTTGGCCCGATGCCGTCTTCAGCATCATGTCGAAAATCCGAGCGCCCATTTCCGCTACCGACACACCGTCCAGCACTGCCGAGCAATCAATGTCGATATCGTCGGCCATTGCCCTGGCCAGCGCGGCGTTCGATGCCAGTTTCAGGCATGGGGTCGTCCGCCCCCCGAACACCGAACCGCGCCCGGTGGTAAAGGCGAGCAGGTTGGCGCCCGACGCGACCTGCCCGGTTGCCGAACAGGGATCATATCCCGGCGAGTCCATGAAGACGAGGCCATGGGTGCGCCGCCGTTCGGCATAGAGCAGCACGTCGCTGAGCGGTGCGGTCCCCGCCTTTGCCACCGCACCTAGCGACTTTTCGAAAATGGTCGTCAGCCCGCCCGCCTTGTTTCCCGGTGATGGATTATTGTCCAGGCTGGCGCCGTTGCGCGCGGCATATTCCTCCCACCACGCGATCCGCGCCTCCAGGGCGCGGGCGACATCGGGGTTGGCGGCACGGGCGAGCAGCAGATGTTCCGCACCGTAGATTTCGGGCGTTTCCGACAGAAAGGCCGTGCCCCCCGCCGCGACGAGCAGATCGGTCGCGGCGCCCAGCGCCGGGTTCGCAGTCACGCCCGACCACGCATCCGACCCGCCGCATTGCAGGCCCAATATCAGGTCGGATGCGGGCCGCATCGTCCGCCGGTCTGTGGCCGCTTCCTCGGCCAGTTCGGCGACGATGGCGGTGCCTTGCGCAATCGCCTGCGCCGTGCCGCCCGCACCCTGGATGGTCAGGGTGCGAAGGCGCGGGCCAGGTTCCAGACCGTGGCGCGCCAGCATGTCGTCGATCTGCGCAACCTCGCATCCCAGGCCGATCATCAGCACGCCGCCGAAATTCGGATTGCGGGCATAGCCGACCAGCGTGCGCTCCAGCGTCTCGAAACCGTCGCCCGAACGCGACATGCCGCAACCGCTGGAATGGGTGAGGGGCACTACCGCGTCGACGCCTGGCGGCAGGCGGTTTTCGAATTGGCGCGCAATTCGCTGGACCACGGTGGCAGAACAGTTGACGCTGGCGATGACGCCGATGGCGTTGCGCGTGCCCACGTCGCCACTTGCACGCAGATACCCGGCAAAGCCGGACTTTTCGGGAGTCAGAACCGGATCAGGTTGTGCCGCCGGCACGGTGCCGCCGATCGTCCCGGCCCGGTGGTCGCCCAGCGCCAAATTGTGCGAATGAACGTGTTGCCCAACCGCGATATCGGCAGCCGCGACGCCAATGGGTTGCGCATATTTGCGGACGACTTCCCCAGCGCCGATACGCCTCAGTGCGATCTTGTGTCCCGCAGGGACGCTATCGGTCGCGACCACGCCCAGCACAGTGTCGCCCGGCGAAACCGCCACTGTCACGACGGCAACGTCGTCGCTTTCCGAAAGCCGCAAGGCGCGGATGGTCATGCCGTGTCCTTCAAAAAAGTCGGGCGGATGCGCTCGTGCACATCCTATCTCGCCCGTGAGAACAAACTTGCATAGGTGCGATCCAGCGTCTAGCCCGTATGACGAGCGAAATGAGGCAAGGGCTTCTGATGAAAGCGGTGGTCTGTCTGAAGCCGTTCGATCTGGCGGTCGAGGAGCGCCCGGCGCCGGTGCCCGCGCAGGGGGAGGTGCTGGTTCGCATCCGCCGCGTCGGGCTGTGCGGGACCGACTATCACATCTATGGCGGGCGCCACCCGTTCCTGGCCTATCCACGCGTCATGGGCCACGAACTGGCGGGTGAGGTGGAGCGGGCCCCGCCGGGTTCCTCGTTCCAGCCGGGCCAGCGGGTTGCGATCAATCCCTATCTCGCCTGCGGCACCTGCATCGCCTGTCGCAAGGGTAAGCCGAACGCGTGCGTCAACATTCGCGTGCTGGGTGTGCATGTCGATGGGGGCATGGTCGAATGGTTGTCGGTTCCCGAAAGCGCGCTGCTCGACGCTGATGGGCTGACGCTGGAACAGGCGGCGATGATCGAGTTTCTGGCGATCGGCGCGCATGCGGTCGCGCGTTCGGCCGTCGCGGCGGATGAGCGGGTGCTTGTGGTGGGCGCCGGACCCATCGGGGTCGCGACCGGCCTGTTCGCGCGGTTGAACGGCGCACGGGTGACGATGGTCGATACGCGCGCCGCACGCCTTGCTTATGCCCGGGACCGTCTGGGCTTCGATGACGTGGTCGAAGCGGGGCCGGACATGGCGGCGGCGCTGACCGCGCGGACGGGCGGCGAAATGTTCGACGCGGTGTTCGACGCCACCGGATCGCTGGCGGCGATGGCGCAGAGCCTTGCCTATGTCGCGCATGGCGGCAAGCTGGTGCTGGTGGGCGTGGCGCCGGGCGATCTGGTGTTCGCCGATCCTGAGTTTCACAAGCGCGAAACGACCATAATCGCCAGCCGCAACGCGCTGGCGAAGGATTTCGAACGCGTGAAGGATGCGATCGTGTCGCGCCGTATCCCGATCGACGCGCTGCACACGCACAGCCTTGATGCTCATGATCTGCCCTGGCGGCTACCGGAGCTGATCGACGAAGCGGATCATGTGCTGAAGGCAATCGCCAGCTTTTGACGGCGCACATCGAACATGATCGTATGACCCGGACCAGGCCGCGCAAGATGGCCACGACGGGCGATGAATGGGAGAGGGATCGGAATGGCCAATGCAAGCCTCGCGCATGAACCCGGCACCGCTTCCGCCTTCATCAATCCTGCCTATCGCTGGGGCTTTGCGCTTGTCGTCAGCCTGTTCTTCCTTTGGGCGCTGGCAAATAATCTCAACGACATTCTGATCCGCCAATTCCAGAAATCGCTGGGTCTGGACCGGGCGCAGGCCGGGTTTATCCAGTTCGTCTTCTATATCGGCTATTTCGTGATCGCGTTGCCTGCGGGCTTGCTGATGCGGCGCTTTGGTTATCGTGCGGGCATTCTGACCGGGCTTTCGCTTTACGCGGCGGGAGCGGCGCTGTTCTATCCCGCATCGCTGATGCTCAGTTTCGGCATGTTTCTGTTCGCACTGTTCGTACTGGCAGCAGGCGCTGCCTGTCTTGAGACGACGGCCAACGCCTATATCGGTTGCTTCGGCGATCGACCCTCTGCCGTCCGGCGGTTGAACTTCGCCCAGGCGTTTAACGGCCTTGGCGGGACACTGGCGCCGGTGATCGGCGGCCTGCTAATCTTTTCGGGCATCGAACATTCATCCGATACGCTCTCGGCGATGAGTGCCGCCGAACTCGCTGCTTATCGCGCGAGTGAGGCGACGACGGTGCAATTGCCTTATGCGTTGCTGGCAACGACGGCCCTTCTTCTGGCCGTAGCCGTGGCGATGGTTCGGCTTCCCCATGCGGATTTTGACGGCGGCTTGCCGCTGCGGCGACAGTTCCGGGTGCTGCTCGGCAACCGCGCGCTAACCGGTGCCGTGGTGGCGCAATTCTTCTATGTTGGCGCACAGGTGGGGATCTGGAGCTTCTTCATCGACTTTGTGAAGGATGTGACGCCCTGGATCTCCGAGCGTCAGGCCGCCTATCTGCTATCGTCCAGCCTGGTGCTGTTCATGATCGGACGGTTCGCCGGCACCGCGCTCATGGCGCGGGTTCGGCCTGTGCGGCTGCTGGCCCTCAATGCCCTGGCGTGCATCGCCTGCTCGGCAATCGCCGTGGTGGCTCCCGGCCTGATCGCGGTCGCGGCGCTGGTGCTGGTCAGCTTCTTCATGTCGATCATGTTTCCGACGATCTTCGCGCTGGGCGTCGAAACGCTGGGTCCGGCGCGACCGCTAGGCTCGTCGTTCATCATCATGGCAATTATCGGCGGCGCCGTATTCCCGCCATTGATGGGCATGGTCGCCGTACAGGCGGGCGCGTTGCCGATCGCAATGCTTTTGCCGCTGGGATGCTTCGTGGTCGTTGCCGTCTATGCCCGGCGTGCCGCGCTGGCTGGAGCAGGCGAAGCGGGCTGAAAGCCGAGCGTGTCGGAAATCGTCGCCACCGCCTGTGCCAGCAATTCGCGCGCGGCGTCCTGATCGACCTTTTGCGATCCGTCGATCAGTTCGAGGAAGGGGATCGTCAACGCCGCCACGATCGTCCCGTCGAACCCCAGCACCGGGTAACTTATGTCGGTGACACCATAAGTGATCGGGCTCTGGCGCAGTTCGTATCCCCGCGCGCGCGTTTCGGCACGGCGCTTTGCCAGCCAGTCCCGGTCGATTGTCTGGGAACGGGCAGCCTCCAAGGCGGAGATAATCTGGTCGGCGGCCTGATCGGTGGAGAAGGCGAGAATGACCTGTCCCGAGCAACTCTGGATGATGTCTACATGCGCGCCCACACGCAGCGAAAAGCCGCGGACGCCCGGTTGCTGCTCACGCGCGATCACCAGCCCTTCGCCCGCTGATGCCACGACAAGGTGACAGGACTGTCCCGTCGCGAACGCCAGCGCTTTCATTTCGGGCAGCGCCGCCCCGACCAGATTTTGCGCCGGCGTCGCCCGATAGGCTAGGTCAAGCAGGCGATAGGCAACCGTATAGCGGTCGGTTCGCGTCGACCGGCGGAGCAGGCCCAGCCGCTCCATCACAACCACGATCCGAAACAGCTCACCCACGCTGCGGCCAAGCGCAACCGACATTTCGCTGACCAGCATGCCGTCAGGATGTTCCGCCATCAGTTCGAGAATCTCGACCGCCTTTTCCAGCGCTGGTGCGGAATAGCTGGTCTTGGGTGTCTTCATCACGCTGCCGTTCATGAAACCGGGCGGTCATTCGGTCGCATATTGTGCCAAAGCGGTTCGCGCAATCCATCGGTCGTTTGCGGGGCAAGTGGCTGGGGCGGTGCTATGCGTCGACTCGCGGCATATTCAGCGTTTGGTTTGCCGCGCAGATGCGGGCGCCCCGGTGATCGCTTCAGCCGCGCGGTCGCGTTCGACCGATTGTTCTCACTGTGGATCGAACCGGATCTGTATAGGGCGGCTATTGTCAGGTCGCAGAGGGAATCGCGCAAGCATGGCCGCCTGCGTGCGATTGTTGACGGACATTTTGCGAAAGATCGTCTTGACGTTCAGCTTGACGGTCGCCTCGCTGACGCCAAGCTTTCGCGAAATAAGCTTGTTCGGCATGCCGACCACCAGGCATTCCAGAATCGCAACCTCCCGTCCGCAAAGCCCGAATAATGTCGCGACGTCGGACTGTTCGCTGTCCGCGCTATGCGTATGCACCGATGAAAGGTGGTCGATCAGCTCGCTTGGCGCGACTTTTTCGCCCAACGCGACCAGTTGCAGCATTCCCAGCAGCGACCGGTACGGTGTCTCGTGCGTGAAAAACCCCTGAACGCCGGCAGCAAAGGCACGATCGACAAGGTCGAACTCGAAATGGTCGGCCAGCAATACGACACGAACGAAGGGGGATGCCTTTGTCAGCTTGACGAGCTGTGCGACGTCGCGGTCCGGCGAAAGCAGGCTGCTGTCGAAAATCACGATATGGTCGCTGGTGAAGACCGAAAAATCCAGATCGTCGATCCGGGAAACCGCCTGCGCGACGGGCAGGCCATGGGATGCAAAGATATGCCGCAGGCCGTCACGCGCCAGCGCGCTTTTGACGACCAACGAGGTCTGGATCGAAAATTCCATCGATTTCCGCCCCCGTCCAGAACGAGAATCGTCCTGGAATCAGATAATCATTGCTCGAATTACGCCCCACAAGACCGCTCTGGCATCGTCGCAGTAAAGCGCACTTAAGCAGCCAAACCGGAAGTTAACCTGCCAAAGTTATATTCTTTTGACGAAAATGCAAACATTATGGATAGGAAGAATGAGCCAAAAGCTAAGACATTCTTAACCAAGGTTAATCCAGTTGTGCCGAAGCGGAGCTGGACGCCTGCACTAAGTAATTTCCGCTACCCACCTATTCGCCGACGTATGAAGCGGTGGTGCGGAGCGGCTACTTGGGGCGGGGGCTACCCATTCGGATAAACGATGATCGCGCAAGCTATCGAACGAAGCGCTCCCCGGACGATTCCGGATATGTGTTTACAGGCCCCATTATCCTTAATGGCGTATGACACCGGTCAAGAACTGAGGGAGAATAATGCGGGGATCCTAGCTGTGGGGCCCTAGGAAAAGGAGGGTAAAATGCTCCAGCGCAGTGAACATGTGGTTCAACTGACCCATCGAGAGGCCGAGGTACTACAACTCGTCTCGATCGGACTGTCCGCCAAGGAAGCCGCGATCGAACTGTACATATCGCCTTGTACGGTGGAGCGTCATGTTGAGAATGTGCGACTGAAAACACGCACACGCAATCGTGCACACATGATCGCGCACGTAATTCGGGAAGGTCTGCTGAACGGGGCTCAGCCGGCCGGAACGCACATCGCTGCCTGAGCGGCGATTTCGTTCCGACTTTCCCAGGCCCAGGAAACAACATTAGGGCCGACTTGTGTCGTTCCGGTGCGTAGTTGGTGAGGGCCAACGCGCACCGGATCGGTTCTGGCGGTACCACAATCGATTTCCGCAAGCGGCATGTCGGCAATGCCCAGACCCGCGGCCTTCAGACATGCTTCCTTGCGCGTCCAGACCTGCAGGAAGCGGCAGTCATAATCGGTATCGACAAGTTGCCGAACGCCAAGCGCGTTTCTTTCGGAGGGCGCATAGTGCAGTTCAGCCAGCTCGGCAGCGTCCTCGATGGTGCGGACACGCTCAACATCGACGCCGATGATGACGTTGCGCGCAACGCCGATCACGAACCCCTCGTCGCAATAGCTCAGGCTGAACTGGATATCGGGGTGGAATATGAACATCGGCTTCCCCCGGTCGCCATAACCGATGCGCTGAAGTCGCGACGGAATGGCGAATGTCGTGCCGACGACCAGATAACAGGCGGCATGCGCCATTACGTAGCGATCGCGCAACTGCGCGGCCCGCAACTGGCCGGCACGCTCCAGCTCGGCCGCCGACAGCAGCGCCCGGTGGCGAAGATCGGGCCGCGACCAGTTCGATATCATCCACAATGCAAGCGGCGCGCCGAGCGTATCGATCGCACAGGCCGTCATGCCCAGATTGTCCAGCGCCTGTATGACCACATCTGTCATGACAAAGCGCCCGTTCGGCCGCCGCGTTGCCACGCTCGCCCCGGAAACAGCACCGACGACTGCAAGAAATCGGTGGCCAGATGGGGCGGATCCGTCCGTTGCTTTTTGCCCAGCCAGGACCGCGTCACGAACAGCAGGTGCCCCGCCATCCATGCGATATCGGCGAACGCCGTATAAAGGGAGCCGTGATTCTTGACGAGATAGCGCCGACGGGACTGGAACCAGTAGAGCGGCAGGCGCTTCGGCGCGGCCTGTGCTCCCGTCACGCCGGTGCTTTGCCCTGCAATGTGAAGGACGACCGCTGCCGGCACGTACCAGCATTCCCACCCCGCACGCGCGGCGCGAAGGCACAGGTCGGTTTCCTCGTAATAGAGGAAGAAGCGTTCATCGAAGGCAAGGCCCTGTTCCAGCATCGCCCGCCTGACCACGAAACTTGCACCCGAAACCCAGTCCGCCCGTTCGGGTGCCTGCCCCATCGGGCGGAGAACCGCGCGATTGCGAAGCAAGCGGGTGACCACCCCCAGCCTTGCTCCACGCTCGAACTCGCCAAGGATCGATGGAAACCGGAACGCAAAGGGCCAGGGCGCGCCATCGGCCTCCAACAGCATACTGCCGGCGATACCGGCGGCGGGATGCGCGGCCATGAACTGCGCCAGCGCAAGTGCCGCGCCCGGCCGCACCACGGTATCGGGGTTCAACAGCCAGAACAGATCGGCGGGTTCGTCCCGCGTCCGGGCATATTGCAGGCCAAAGTTGTTCCCTGCGCCGAAGCCGCCATTGACGGGCGACTCGATCAGCGTGGCCCAATGCCATCCCCGTGAAGCGATCGCGTCGGCAATCTGGCGGGCCGACCCGTCGCCCGACGCATTATCGACAATGATCGCGCGCAATCCCGGCATCCGTTCGCGTTCATGCGACAGGCTGTCGAGGCAGCCGATGACGAGTGGGCCGGTGCGGTAATTGACCACGATGACGTCGAGGGATGGTGCGGGGGCCCCGGCCATCGTCATTCCGCCGCGATCGCAAGCGGGGTCGTGGTGCGGCCGGGGTGCGGTGTGGCTGCTGCAAGGGCGTTGTCGATCGCGGTCTGGAAATGAGCGGCCAGCGTGTCGACATGCGGTTCCTGAAGCGCGCTGCCATGCCCGCCGGGTACGGGAACGACACTGATGTCTTCCGCAATGCGACGCCCCCAGCCGAGGACGACGTCGCTGTAGATTTCCTGGTAGGGCACATCCTTGATGTCGCCGCTGCCCTGCGTCGCCCGGAACAAGGTGACCTGTCCGCTGGCAAGCAGGCCTGATGGCCGGTGTCGGCGATGCGCATCCTCGTAGAGCCGCAGGAAATCGATCACCTGCGTATCGGGACGTGTCTGTTCGATATTGCGGATCCGGCGTCGGTCCAGCTCACGGCGATAACGTGACTGGACTTCCCAGATCAGCGCGTTGCTTGCACGCCGGGCGATATCGCTCACAAGCGCGGATTTCCGGCCTTCGGCAAACAGTTGCTGCAAGCGGCGCAACCGCTGACGGGTCAGGTAGAAATGGCGTCGCGTCGCGGCGACGTCGGCGGCGTCGATGATGCCGACGAACGCGATCGGTTCCCCTGCATCTTCCAGCTGGCGGGCCATCTCGAACGCGATGACGCCGCCAGCGCACAGCCCCCCGATCAGATAGGGGCCGTGCGGCTGGATGGTGCGCAGCCGGGCGATATAATCCGTCGCCATCTCGTCGATGCGCGTATGGGCATAGCCGCCACCCGGCGTTCGCAGCGGCTCGATGCCGTAAACCGTCCGTGCGCCGTCCAGCCGTAGCGCCAAGCCGCGATAGAGCAGCGTCTCGCCCAGCCCGTCATGGATCATGAACAGCGGCAGGCCTGCACCGCCGGCCCGGATCGTGACCAGCGCGGGCGGCTGTGACCCGGACGGCTGGTCGGACGCCGCCTCTGCCGGGTCGACCAGCGCAGCCAGTTTCCCGACCGTGGGCGAGTCGAGCATCGCGGACAGCGGCAGGGTCTTGCCCGTCTGCCGCCGGAAGCGGTTGGCGAACTGAACCGCCAGCAATGAATGACCGCCGAGTTCGAAAAAATCGTCATGTCGCCCGATCGGCGCCGTGCCCAGCAAATCCTCCCAGATGGCCGCGATGGCACATTCGGTCGGCGTCACGGGCAATTCGACCTGCGCATCGCCGGGTTGCTGGACCCGCGCGGCGGCTTTTCGCGGTGCGCGCAGGTGGCTGAGAAGGGCATTTAGAGGATAGGGGGAGACCACCAGATGCGGCGCGGGCGGTCCGGCCAGCAACCGGTCGATCGCGGACAAGCCCTGCGCCGACAATATGCCTTCCTGTTGGTCGGCGACCGCCGGGCGAGCGGCATCGCTTGCGGCACGAACCGCCGGGGCGGCGATCATCCGGGCGGTATCGCTGACCCGGATCATCACGAACTCCGAGATTTCGGCCAGCACCCGACCCTCGGTATCGGCGATGGTGATGTCGAACGTCGCGGTCGGCGCGCCGGGACGGTCGGGGCCGCGGTATCGGATGTAACTGGCAAATGCAGCGGGCAACGGCGCGTGAACGACGATGCGACGATAGCCGAACGGCGCGAAGAAATCGCGCGCCTCGTCATAGCCGGGGATCAGCGTCTGACCGCCTGCGGTTGCCATGTCGAGCAGTGCGGGATGCAGCGCCACCGATGCGAGATCGTCGGCGAATGCCGCTGGCAGCGATTGGCGCAGCACTATCCGGCCGGCGCCGCACGCGCTGTCCATGACATTGTCCCATCGTGCCCCGAACTGGAGCAGCGCGCTCTTTCCACGACCGGCGCGGCGCTGGTCGGGGCAGGCGGCGCGCAGCCCGGCAATATCGAGTATCGGCACGGCGGCTTCATCGAGGCTGCTGATCGTGCCGCTGGCATGTTCCAGCCATTTGCCATCGTCGCCCAGGCCAAGAACGGCGAAGCGCCACCCCCCGGCCGCCTGCCGGTCAAGTCGCACGCGGATCGACCGATTGGCGCCGTCGGTGACAGCAAACGGGGCGAGGAACAGCATGTCGCTAATCGCGAAGCCGCCCGGCTGGATTGCGGCAAAGGTCGCACGGACCAGTTCGAGATAGCCGGTGCCGGGTATCAGCGCGCCGACGCCGCTCAGCCGATGTTCGCCAAGCAGCCAGTGCCGATCGGGCGACAGCGTGCCGCTGGCGATCACGCATTCCGCAGACAGCCGGTGCAATGTGTCGAGGAAGGGGTGGTCGATCGGCGTGCCGCCCTCGACCGCGTCCGGTATCGGCGCGACCATATCGGCCCCGCCAAGCCGGGCTGCCATGCCGACTTCCTGCCAGCGGCTCCACCCGATCGACACCACGCGCGTATGCGGATCGTCGCGCCGCGCATCGGCATAGGCGTCGAGGAACGCGTTGGCGGCGGCATAATCGGCCTGGCCCGGCAGTCCGGCAAATGCGCTGATGGACGAAAATAACAGAACGAAATCGGGGCGCTCCAGGAACAGTGCGCTCTCCAGCGCCAGGGTGCCGTCGACCTTTGGCCGCAACACGGCTTCCATCGCTGCACGGGAACGGTCGTCCAGAAGGCCGTCGTCCAGCGTGCCTGCGGTGTGAAATACCCCGCGAACCGGCCCTAGCGACTGGTGGATATGGGCAGCGGCGCGGCGCATCGCCTTTGCATCCGCGACATCCGCGACAACCAGCTCAACGCGCGCGCCGCTTGCCTCAAGCGCCAGCAGCTTGCGAATGCGATCGGCGGTAACGGGCGCGGTGTCGGCGCTGACGATCGCGTCGGGCCATTGCTCGCGCGGCGGAAGGGGTGTGCGGGCAATCAGCGCGATCCGCGCGCCGCGCGTGGCAAGCGACCGCGCAATCGTCAGGCCGATGCCACCAAGCCCGCCGGTGATCATATAGGCGCCATCGCGCCGGATCGATGTCGGCGCGTCGGCCGCGTCGCGGCGAACCGGCTGATAATCACGTACCCACCGGGCGCCGGCCCTGATCGCGACGGGCGTAGGCTGTTCGGCGCCTGCCAGTTCACGGATGACCGCCTGGGCGGCAGCTGAAAACGCGTCTTGCGTGAATCGCCGGGGCCGTTCGATGTCGACCGGACAAATCGTAAGCGCCGGATATTCGGCTGCGATAACCGGGGCCGCGCCGATCGCGGCGGCCTTTGTAGGCGCTGGCGCGGGATCGGTCGCCACGCGCTGAGCGCCATCGGTGACCAGCGCGATGCGGACCCGCGCGTCGCCCGCATGGCGGGCCAGGGCAGGGGCAAGTGAGGCAAGGCTGAAAAAGCCGCGCTCCATGCCCTTTTGCGTGGCGACCCTGCGCCTGCCGGTGACACCCCAGCAGTGATAGACTTGCGTCGGAAACCGCCCGGTATCGGCCAGCCGTCGGGCCATCCGGTCATAATCGTCCAGGCAACCCGGATCGATATCGAAGCCCTCGGGGGTATCGGTGAACCGGCGGCTTGGCCGGACGTTGACGACCGGGCGCCCCGCCGCACGCAGTTCTGCCGCAAGGGCGGCGCCCATCCCGTTTCCGTCATCCAGTATCAGCGCCGGTCCGTCGGGGATGGCGGGCTGCACTTCGCCTCCCGGCTGCCAAACCGGCGTGAAGAACCAGTCGCGCTCATCCTCGATGCGCTCTGGCGGTTCTCCCGCCGCCGCGGCGTCGCCCGTAACGGGCGCAGGGTCGAACCAGTGGCGGTGGCGATCAAAGGAATAGGTGGGCAGCGGTATCCGCAGTCGGCGTTCCCCCTGCCAATAGGCGTCCCAGTCGACCGGCGCGCCAAGGGCCCACAAATCGCCGAGGGTGGACCAGAAAAAGCGATGGTCCGCGATCTGCTGATCGGGGTGGGGCAGCGTGCTGACCACCGGCTGATTGCGCGGCCGGTCGGGATGCTGGCGTGCCAGGCTGGACATCGAACGGCCCGGCCCGACTTCCAGGAGGACGCGTGCCGGATCGCCCAGCAGGCGTTGCAGCCCATCGGTGAACCGCACCGTCTGGCGCAGGTGGCGTACCCAGTAATCGGCGCTGGTCGCCTCAGCATCCGAAATCCAGTCGCCCGTCACGTTGGAGACGAAGGGCAGTTGTGGGGGGCGCAGCGTGATCGTTTCCATCAATGCACGAAACGACGGCAGGATCGGGTCCAGCATTGACGAATGCGCGGCGACGGCGATGCGGACGATCTGTGCCTCGATCTCCTGATCGGCCAGAGCATCGCGCAGCGCGCGGATCGCGTCGCTGGCGCCCGATACCACGCACAGGCGCGGCGCGTTGACGGCGGCGATCGACAAGCCGTCGGGCAGCATCGGCAGCAGTTCGGCCTCGCTCAACGGAACGCTGAGCATGCCGCCGCGCTCGACGGTTTCGAACAACTGTCCGCGCGCAACCACGATGCGCAGCGCCGATTGCAGATCGACGACCCCGGCCAGGTGCGCGGCGGCATATTCGCCCGAACTATGGCCAATCATGCCGGATGGGCGCACGCCCAGCGCCATCCAAAAGCGCGCCAGCGCGACCTGGATCGTGAACAGCGCGGGTAGCGCGATCGATGGCCGCTCAAGCTCGCTCGCGGCGCGCTCGCGGTCCGTGTCCACGGGAAACAGCCAGCGGCGGATTTCGGGCAGGCCCATCTGCTCCAGCGCGTCCAGCGAATCGTCGACGAACCCGTGAAAGCGCGCTTCCGTCTCGTACAGCGTGCGGGCCATATCGACATGCTGCGCCCCGGCGCCGCAGAACAGGAACGCCACCGGGCGATCCGGGATGCACGGCGTCGGGGGAGAGGCCGTGCTTTCGGCGATCTCCGCCAGCGCCAGTGCAGCCTCGGCCGGGGTTTCGGCAACGACAAAGCGGCGCAGCGACAGTGCATGCCGCCCCGTCGACAGGGTATAGGCCGTGTCGGCCAGCGTGCCTGTGTCCGCGCCGGCAAGGTGCGCGGACAGCTTTTGCAGGTTCGCCGACAGCGCATCGGCGGAGCGCGTCGACACAGGCAGGACCAGCAGCGGGCGGGACGGCGACCCCGGCGCGCGAAGCGGGGCTTCCTCAATGATCGCGTGGGCGTTGGTGCCGCCGACACCCAGCGAGCTCAGCCCGGCGCGACGTGGCCGTTTGCTGCGGCGCCACGGTGTCAGCTTGTCGTGGACGACAAATGGACTGTCCGCGAAGCCGCAGGCCGGATTGGGCGCGGTATAGTTGATCGACGGCGGCAATGCTTGATGGTGCAGCGACAGCGCGATCTTTATCAGGCCGGCGGCACCCGCGGCGGTATCGGTATGGCCGATATTGGCCTTTACCGACCCGATCGCGCAATCGCCGACGCGGTCGCTGGTTTCGCGAAAT
This sequence comes from Sphingomonas sp. IW22, assembly GCF_041321155.1. GTDB lineage: Bacteria > Pseudomonadota > Alphaproteobacteria > Sphingomonadales > Sphingomonadaceae > Sphingomonas. The sequence continues at coordinate 1,855,321 of NZ_JBGGWB010000001.1, forward strand.
GCCTGGGTCAATGCGGCGATTTCGATCGGATCGCCGACCGGCGTGCCGGTTCCGTGCGCCTCGACATAGTCGATCGTGTCGGCTTCGACCTGGGCGATCGCCATCGCCTCCGCGATCACGCGCGCCTGACCGTCGACACTGGGGGCAAGGTACCCGACCTTCCCCGAACCGTCATTGTTGATCGCCGAGCCTCGCAGAACGGCATAGATATGATCGCCGGCCTCGATGGCGTCGGCCAGACGGCGCAGAACGACCACGCCGATGCCACTGCCAAACACGGTTCCCTGTGATTGCGCGTCGAAGGGGCGACAATGCCCGTCGGGCGACAATATCTCGCCGGGATGATACAGATAGCCTTGCCGATGCGGCAATTCGATCGACGCGCCGCCCGCGATCGCCATGTCGCATTCGCCCGAAAGCAGGCTCTGCGCAGCCATATGCACAGCCACCAGCGAGGTCGAACAGGCGGTCTGGACGTTGATGCTGGGTCCGGTCAGATCCAGCAGATATGACACGCGCGTGGTCAGGAAATCCTTGTCGTTGCTGGTGTGCCTCAGCAGGAACAGGCCCACGTCCCGCATCAGCCGTCGATTGCCGAGCAAATGGTTGGGCATGTACGCATTGTGCCCGGAACCGGCGAAGACCCCGATGGCGCCGTCGAACCGATGCGGCACATGCCCGGCGTTCTCCAGCGCCTCCCAGCAGCATTCAAGGAAATGGCGGTGCTGCGGATCCATGATCGCCGCGTCGCGCGGGCTGATGCCGAACAGCGTCGCGTCGAAACACTCCATGTCGGCCAGCGGCGCGGCGCGCCGTACATAGGCGGGTGAGCGAAGAACAGACGGGGATACGCCCGCGGCGCGACAGGCTGCCTCGTCCAGATCCTCCACACCCTCCCGGCCCGCGCTCAGCAATTGCCAGTAATCGTCGAGCGACCGCGCCCCGGCAAAGCGGCACGACATGCCCACGATAGCCAGCGCATTGGCCGTGCCGCTGTCAAAGTCCCTCGGATCCGGCGTCCGGCTGATGTCCAACATCTGGTTCATCCCCCCACAATCGCGCCAGCGGCGCCCATTGCCCGTCGCTGCATGGCCCGTTGCCGGTTGCGGGCGCGGTCGCGTCCGCCCGTGTCGACACGGATCTGGGCGCCACCGCTCAGATGCGCGCTCAACGTCTCGACGGTGGGAAACCGGAACATGTCGGTCAGGCTGATCGGACGCTCGACAATCTGTGCCAGCCGACGATGCGCCTGCACTGCCAGCAGCGAATGTCCGCCAAGGTCGAAGAAGTTGTCGCGCAGTCCGACAGACGGGATTTTCAGCACGTCGCGCCAGATCTCGATGATCTGCGCCTGAAGCGGGTCGTCGAGTATGATCGCGCGGTCCGTGGGGCCCGGCGCGGCAAGCGCGACCACCGGGTCCGGCAGAGCCGCCCGGTCGATCTTGCCGTTCGGCGTGCGGGGCATGGCGTCGAGCGAAACGAACGTGGCGGGGACCATGAAGTCCGGCAGGCCGCGTGCCAATAGCGCCCGCATGGCTGCTTCGTCCAGCTTGGCGCCCAACGCAGGGACGATATAGGCGATCAGTCGCATCACGCCCTCGTTGCCACGTGCGATGACTACCGCTTCGGCGATGGCCGGCTGGTCAAGCAACAGCGCTTCGATTTCGCCCAACTCGACCCGGTACCCGCGGATCTTGATCTGGTGGTCGACGCGACCCAGAAATTCGATCCGGCCGTCGGCGGCGCGGCGAACCACATCGCCGGTGCGATAAGCGCGCGCTCCGCCGCCGGCAAACCGATCATTGACAAAGCGCTCTGCGGTCAGTTCGTCGCGCTTCAGATAGCCACGCACTACACCGGCGCCGCCGATCAGCAACTCGCCAGGCGTTCCGGGCCGGACCGGCTGACCACGAGTGTCGACCACGTGGAGCTGCTGGTTGGCAAGCGGTGTGCCCAGCGGGGGCGGGCCATTGGCCGACTTGGCCAGCGTATGTACCGCCGACCAGATCGTCGTCTCGGTTGGGCCGTACATGTTCATGACCGCCCCGCGGACCAATGCAGTCATGTCGTGGGCCAGAGACGCGGGAAACGCTTCGCCGCCGACCATCAGCCGGGTCAGCCCGGCCAGTGCAGCGCGCGATTGGGCGTCGCTGGCCAGCATCTGCACCAGCGAGGGGGTGCATTGAAGATGCGTCACGCCATGCCGCGCGATCAATTCGGGGAGCGTCCGTTCTACGCTTTCGCGCGCAGGTTCGGTGGCCAATCGACGCAGCGCATCCAGGTGTGGCAGGTGGTCGAGGACGGTCTGTGCCGCGACGCCGAAGTCGATCAGGCAGCCGATTTCGTCCACGCCGGCATCACGCAACCGTTCGATCAGGCGGATGCAGTGGGCGGGCGTGCCAAACAACCCGCTGCTCTCGAAATAGCGATCGAACGCGTGATCCAGCAGCGCGTCGGTCTCTTCGGGTGTCAGGCTGCCCAGATCGGGCTGCTCCGTCGCATCGGTGCCGGCCGGGCGGCGAAAGGCCGGAAACGACCAGGCATATTCCTTCAACAGGCTGGTAGAGGTGCGCAGATATTCGATCAGCGGCCCGCGCACGATTCGGCGCACGGCATCTTCGTCATCGCTGACGAAGCTGTGAAGCATCATCGTCACTTTGCCCTCGCCGGGATGCCCAGCCGCGCGCCAGGCTTCGCGATAGGCGGTGAGTTTGACCGCAACTTCCTCGACACTTTGACCCAGAAGGTGGGTCAGCAGGTTCGCGCCAGCGCGTCCCGCCGCCGCAAAGGTTTCGGGATTGCCGGCAGAGGTGATCCAGAAGGGCAGTTCGGGTTGCACCGGGCGGGGAAAGACACCGATTTCCACCGGGGTCCCCGTCGGCCCAGGAAACCGACGCTTCTCCCCGCGCCACAGAGCGCGCACGTCCGCGATCGCGCGCATCAATGCCGCGTTCTTGTCAGCGAAGTTTTCGGGTCGCAGCGCAAAATCGTTCGGCTGCCATCCGGCGGCGAACGCGATACCGACGCGGCCGTGCGACAGGTTATCGACCAACGCCCATTCCTCGGCGATCCGGGCGGGGTGGTGAAGCGTTGCGACGCAGCTTCCGGCGCGGATCTGCACGCGCGTGGTCGAAACGGCGATTGCGGCGGAAATGACCGATGGGTTTGGATACAGGCCGCCGAACGCGTGGAAATGCCGTTCGGGGGTCCATATCGCCTCGAACCCGTGATCGTCGGCGAAGCGTGCACCTTCGATCAGCAGGCGGTATTGATCGGTATTGCCGACGCCGTCTTCAGGTGCGCTGGCGAAGTAGAACAGGCTGAAGCCCAGTGGGCGCGCGGCTGTTGCGGCGGTCGGTCGGAGCGGAACATCGCCGCGCACCTCGCGCTCCGTCGCGATGACCACATGATAGCCGCGGGTCAGGGGCCAGCACAGTTCGAGGACCGATATGTCGAAACTGGGACTGGTGACCGCCAGCCAGACGCCCGTATCCTCAAGATGCGCATTCATGCCGGTGAAGAAATTGGCGACATTGCGATGCTCGACCATCACCCCCTTGGGCTTGCCGGTCGAACCGGAGGTGTAGATGACATAGGCCAGGCTGTCGCCCGATGCGCCGCCGTCAAACGGGGTGTCGGACATTGCGTCGATGGCGGTCGCGTCGAAATCGATTTCGACAAGCTGCACATTCGCCGCCTGCAACTTCGACGACAGCGAATGCTGCGTCACGATTGTCGACAGGCCGGAGTCGTCGATCATGTGGGCAAGCCGGGCGTCGGGATACGCCGGATCAAGCGGCACATAGGCGCCGCCCGCCTTATGGATCGCCAGCATCGCGACGATGAGGTCGACTGAGCGTTCCAGGTTCAGGCCGACCAGCACGCCTGGCCCGACGTCCAGCCGCGACAGATACCGCGCCAGCCGGTTGGACCGCCGGTCCAGTTCGGCGTAGCTGAGCGATACGCCGCGCGACGTGACCGCGATTCGGTCCGGCGTGCTTGCCGCCTGTTTGACGAACAGCCGATGGATCGGGGTGTTCGCGTCGAATGTGACGCCATCGCCGGCACTGATGCGGCGCAGCGCCTCCATCTCCTCGGGGGACATCAGCGCCAGCTCGCCAATCATCCTGTCGGGGGCGACAGACGCATCGTCCATCAACGCAGCGAGCCCAAGGCTCAGATCATGGACCGCAGACGGGTGGATGCGCGCCGGATCGAATTGCCAGCGGACCCGACCCGTTGCGGCTTCGACCGCGACACCGACTATCGTGGTCTGATCGAACCGGGCGTGATCGAGATTGTCGACAACCCGGATCGACACAGGATGAGCGAAATGCTGGCCTTTAAGCTCAGGACTGCGTGCGATCAGGTCGCGGGCGATCCCCACGCGGCGATGCAGGTCGGCAATAGCGGCGGCAAGGCGGCGCTCCGTCGCTTGCAATGTGGCCTGCCAGTCCAGCTGTGCTCTGAGCGGCAATTCTTCGGCGAACCAGGCGCCGCAATCTCCGATCCGAAGGGCGTGGACCGGATCCGAGTAACCGATGTCCAGCGTATCGCGGTCCGCAGTGCGACCAAATAAGGTGATGACCGCCACGACGATTGATGAAACCGGCGCCGGGGGAAGGGGGGGCTGATCCATCGTCTGACGGTCAGGGCCGGGATCGACCGGCTGGAACGCGGGCAGCAACAAGGGATCGCGGGCCAGAAGGCGTTTCCGCCAGCCGCCCTCATGCGTCGCGGCGGCGGCGTCCAGCGCGCTGAGCGCGTCGGCCTGTTCCGGACCCAGCGCCTCAAAGTGCATCGACGGTACCAGGATGGCATCCGCTTGGAGCGGCCGGCCATCGGCGTCGGTGAGCCGCGTCAGCCGCACGTCGCGCCCGCCCGTCGCGACCACGGGTGCGCTACCCCCAGCGACGACCGTTCCCGGACGCTCGCCCGAGCATTGGTCGAGGATTTCGAGTTGATGCACCAGCAGGAGCCGGCCACCCACCAATGCCTTGGGGCACCCAAGCGGATTGCGATAGCTGCCGAAGTCGAGCGCGGAGACCATCAGCGCGATCGCTTCGGCGGACTGGCTCCAGTCGATCGTGGCTGCCATGGCCGGACGGTGTTCGCGCCCGTACCAGCGCTCCAAAGGCCCCGTCTGGGGAACGGCCTCGACGGACCCTGCCGCGATCCGCGCGGCGAGCCGGGCGAAGCTCAGCCGGCCCGCGACCATGCATTTGGTGTTCAGCGACAGCGCCGTCTCGCCCGGATCGATCGCGACCGGTTCAACCTCGAACAAGGCACCGCCATCGACCGCGTCGGTCATTTGGTGCCAGCTGACGCCGTGGGTCCTTTCCCCCGCCAGCAGCGCCCATGACGGCGTATTGATGCCTGCATATCGGGGCAGAGGGCCGTCATGAAAATTGATCGCGGCGCTTTTAGGCCATGCCAGGAGAGCGCCGGGGAGAATGCGAAGATTGGTGATGCTGAACAGATAGTCGATCGGGCCCAGCGTGTCGGGCGAAAGGTCGGCGATACGCGCGATGCGGGGCGTGCCGCGCCGGTCGCAATATCGCGCGGCCGGGCCGCTGGCCGTGACGATGGCGGCGATTTCGTTCCCATGTCCGACCCAGATGTCGGCGCACTCGCACAACAGGCTTTCGTCGCCGATAAAGACCGCGCGCAGCCGGGACGGGCTTGGCGCGTCGAGCGGCTGGGTTGATGCAGGCTGGGACTGTTCTGGCGGCGCGGTGAAATCATGCATGCGACTGCCCCTTTCAGAGCCGGCAAGCTAGATTGCGGGCGCCGCGCCGCCTATTTGCACAACCTAGTAGGGAGAAAGCAGAAGGGGCGATGCGGCGCATCGCCGCGACCGCTTATTTGTATTCGATCAGTCGGCGGCGGCTGCGCCAGAAGTCGATCTGCCCCTGCAGATGGGGGACTTTGCCGATGGTCAGAAAGCTCGCCTTTACCGCATTGTCGCGCAGCCGGACCCGCAGCCACAACAGCGGCAACAGCGGCCAGAACAGGGGCAAGCCCCAGAACAGGTTGCTCAGCACATCGCGCCACATTCGCGCATCGTTCATGCCGCGCCGCGCGAGCGCCTCGGCCGTGGCATAGCCGCTGCGGCGATTGCGCTGCCACCATTGGGCAAAGCGCGTCATCGCGGCATCGTGGATCGTCATGTCGTGATCGATGCGCCGTATGCGCCAGCCGCCGGCGCGTACCCGGTGGCATAGATCAGGTTCTTCACCGGCGATCAGTTCGGACGAAAACCCCCCGCCCGCCCTGAACGCCGCCAGCCGGAACAGCGCGTCGCCGCCGCATGTCCGTGTCAGCCCGACCTTGGTGTTCCATTCATCGTCACACAGCCAGTTATACGGGCTGGCCGCAGGATCGCGCTCACGCCGGCGGCCACATACCGCACCCAGCAGCGGATCGGCGTTCAGCGCGGCGTGAGCAACGTCGAGCCAGCCCGCGACAAGCTCACAATCGCCATCCACGAAATGCACGAATGTCAGCGCGGGTATATTCGCGTTCAGCCAATCCACGCCCGCATTGCGGGCACGCGCGGCGGTAAAGGGGCGGGCGGGGTCCAGTTCGACGACAGGCACCCCGAAACTCCGCGCCACCGCCACGCTGTCGTCGTGTGAGCCGGAGTCGACGTAAACGGTGGGAAGCCCCTCGGCGCAGACACTGGCCAGGCACAGGTGCAGCCGCGCCCCTTCGTTCCGGCCAATCACGACGAAGCCGGTCTGAACGACGGAGGCGTGCGGGGGAAGGGGGTCGTCGCGGCTCATGCATCGCGATCCGTGCGAACCCAGCGCGCTTCGCGCCGGGTGAAGAACCGAATTCCCATGGGCAGCTTCCACGCCGCGTAACGCAGCGTCTGGCCCAGCATCGTCGGCGGCAGCATGGCGCGGCCGAAATGCCACCATGCCACGCTGATCGCGCCGGTCAGCAATGCTTGCGTCGCAAGCAGGACCGCCAGCGGACCCGCCAGGGCGGCGCCGGCCAGCCACAGGATGAAAGCGGCCAGCGTGACGGCGCCGGCGATTGTCAGCAGCACGACCGTTGGCGGGATCACCTGATCGAGCGCGACGATCACCAGGCGGCCATGGCCAACGATCGCCGCTTTCAACAGCAAGGGCAGGCTTCGTGCGAGGGAGGCCATCATGCCATGTTCCCATCGCTGGCGCTGGCCGATCGTCGCGGATTGCGAACTGGCCGGGCTGACGAAGAGCGCGCGTTCGTCAAACACCACCCGGTCGCCCGATGTCAGCAACCGGATGCCAAGGTCGAGATCCTCGACCAGCGATCCGCCCCCCCAGTCGATCCGCGCATGGATCGCCTGCGGAAACGCCATTCCGGTTCCCTGCAACAGGCAGACGCCGGCCAGGGACTGCAACGCGCGTTGCCGGATTCTATTTTTGATCAGGAAGGCAAAGCACGAAATCCGCACCATCGCGGTGGCCTTGGGGGGCGGCGACAGCAGATAGGTTCCCTGAACGACGGCAGTTTCATGCATGGCGACCGCCGCGATCCGGCGAAGCGCGCCGGGTTGGGGGAAGCAGTCTGCATCGACGACGATGACGGCGCGGCCGTTGCCTGTGTCGACATGGTTGCGGGCAGCTTCCAGTGCGTAACCCTTCCCACGCCGTGCGGGGTCCACGCGCTCGACAACGGTGGCGCCCATGGCGCGGGCGATATCGGCCGTTTGGTCGATACAGTTGTCGGCAATGACGATCAGCTGATCGCCCGCTCGCATCTGTGCCTGTACCGCCTTGATGACGGGTGCGATCCCGGACGCTTCGTCATGGGCAGGGATCAGCACGGTGAAAGGCGGCTCGATTTCGGGCGATGATCCACGCGGCGGGCGCATCGACCCGACCGCGCATTCGATCGCCAACATCGTGACCGGCACGGCGATGCACAGCGCCGCAGCCCATGCGAGAAGGATCATGCGTGACGCCTATGCATCGCGGCGGCGTTGCAGGATGGGCGGAATCCAGTCCGCCTTCAGGTGATGCAGCATGATCTGCCAGTCCCGCTTGTCGCTGGTTCCGGGGCGTGGGCGAAAATCGGTTGTCCGCTCGAACCGCATGACGTCCCGGCGGGGCGCGGTGTAGTAATAGGTGGCGATCGACCGGCGCGAGCGATCGGGCGGACACGCCAGCGCGTCGGGATGGCCGTGAAACGTGTCGCGTTCGGTGTTGAAGATCACTGCGCGCGCCATCACCGGCAGAACCGATTTGCGGCATCCCCGCATCTCGCGATCCCACAGCTCCAGCGCGCCGCCATATTCTTCATGCCAGTCTTCGTTCAGGTAGATCAGCAGGTTGAGGCGGCGATCCAGCCCGGTGATTTCGTGGCGCGGAAAATCGGCGTGAATGCTCAGATGGCCGCCGCTGCGGGTCTCGTGCAGGCCCGCTCCGGCGAAATATGGATCGGATATCAGCCCGCCTATTCCGGTCAGTTCCGACAGGAAGGTAACGAACGCCGTTCCGTTCAATTCCGCGAACAGCGCGCGCGTCGCTGGGCCGGGGCATTCGTCCGGACGCACCTGATGCTTCAGTCGTTCCTGGTCGCGTGCGAAACTGGCGCGTTCCCGATTGTCGGGGAATTCGCGAACGACCTGACGCAACAGTGCCGGATCGATGAAATCGTCGAGGACGATGTGCGGATAGGGCGCCGCGTTGCGATAATCCTCAGCCAGCGACCGTCCGGCCGCGCGGCACTGATCGAGGTCGAGGCTTTGATAGCCCCCGAGGTCCGTGAAATTCAGAACGGCCATGGCGATCCCATCCTCGCGCTCAATCGATCGCCGGGCGCGCCCGACATGACATCGACCGCGGCATTAAAGCGCGCTGGACCGCGCGCTCACAAGCCGGGGAAACCGCCTTGGGCATTCTCATAATCGACCGTCCGGCGCGGCGCCCGTAAAACGCGAAAACGGCAGTCAGGAGATGCGATTTGGCGGACCCCCGGCAACAGACATGGCCGACACGATGACCAGTCTGGCTCCCCGCCGCTTCGGCATCGGCAACAGGTTGCGCGGGCTAGTCGCGCTTGCGATGATCGACACCAACATCGTTGTCGCATCGGTCATTCTTGCCAACCTGCTGCGCGCGGTGAGCAGCGTGGTCCTGACGCGGTTGTTGTTGCCGGAGGCGTTCGGCATCGCCGGGATCATCGCATCCATATCCTTCACCGCCGGAATGATGGCCGATCTGGGTTTCCAGCCCTTTGTCGTCCGCCATGCAGACGGTGATCGGCCGCATTTTTTGGATACGGTGTGGACGGTCGCCATTCTGCGGTCGCTTGCCATCACCGTTGCCCTGATCGCGCTGTCGCAGCCGATTGCCAATCTGTTGGGCAAGCCGGACCTGCAATTGCTGATCGCGGTGGCGTCGCTGGGTTTCCTGATCGACGGTATCGCGTCGCCAACACTGATCACGGCGCTTCGCCACCGAATGATCCTGCGGTTGACCACGCTCGAACTGGGGGTGGCGGTGTTCCAGCTCGCCGTGAGCGTCGCACTGGCGTTTTTGTGGCGCGATTATTGGGCGATCCTGATGGCGATGCTGGCGGCAGGCGTTCTGAAGACCTGCCTGAGCTATATCGCGTTTCCCGATTCCAGCCGGCGGCTGGCGCTGGATCGCGGCTATGTTCGCGAACTGTGGAAGTTTGCCCGCTTCGTCGCCGGGTCCAGCCTGATCACGATTTTCAGCATGCAGACCGACAAGTGGATCCTGGCCGCGCTGATGCCCCTCGACGAGTTCGGATTCTATATTCTCGCGGTAAATCTGGCATCGGCGCCGATCGCCTTTGCCGCCGCCTATCCCAGCCGCGTCCTCTATCCCTATTGCGCCCAGGTTTATCGCGAGCGGGCACAGGATCTGCGCCGGCTATTCTATGCGAAGCGGCAGCTGCCCTCACTCATCTATTGCTTTGCCGCAGGCGGGCTGGTGGGGACTGCGCCGGTTGTCATCGCCATCCTTTACCAGCCCGCATATGCCGGTGCCGCAACCTATTTGCAGCTGCTGGCCATCGCTCCGATGTTCGCTCTGTCGACGGCCAGCGCCAACGAAGCGCTGGTCGCCAGCGGACGGGTGCAGGCGACATTCTACACCAGCGTCGCACGGCTGCTGTGGCTGGTGACGGCGTTGCCGGTCGGGTATCTGATCGGACGCGAACTGGGGCTGGTTGCCGCCGTCGGACTGATGGAGCCGGCGATCCTGCTGTTCAAATGGGCCCAATTGCGCGCGGCGCGCCTGCTGGACCTGGGAGCGGAAGCGACCTTCCTTCTCGCCGGTGGTGCGGGTGTCTTCACCGGATCGGTGATCGATTACATCCTTCGCCACGCCCATTTGGTGTAGATCTTGGGTGGCGCGACGCTGCGGCGTGGGCGACGTTCGCGGTCGCGGATTGCCACCAGTGCGGCGACAGCGCCGAACAGGACGAATACGAACACCGCAGGCCGCGCATTGAACGCAGTAAAGGCCAGCATCATCGCTGACATCACCAAGGCCCCGATAACGAACCCGGATGCCGCAAGGCGCCGTGTGTCCCCGCTCGCCCAGCGGCGCAGTCTCACGGCATGAAGGACGAACAAGCCGTAGCAGGACAGGAAAAGGGCCAGCCCCGCCAACCCCGAAATCAACGCCACCCACAGATAGGCATTCACGAAGTCGATGATCCCTTCGCCCTGGCGAAGATCCTCCAGCCGATCCATGATATCGGCAAGCGCAAAGCCCACGACCGGACTGGCGTGCAGTTCCTCGATTCCCCTAGCCAACAGCGTCTCTCGATAGACCGCGCTGTCGCTGGACGAACCCGAAAGACCCAGCGTTTCGGACAGGGATGGCGATGATTGTGCGGCGACGACCAGGGCCAGCCCCACGCCAGCGACAATGACGCCGGTTCGGATGATGCGCAGATACTGGCCGTTATGCGCCATCGTCAGGATGATCGCCAGAAACAGCCCGCTCCACGCCCCACGCGACTGCGGCGCGAGCAAACCCAGCACGGCAAAGCCGAACATCAACAGATGGTGCCACTTCGAACGGAACCGGTCGCGCGCCAGCCATAGTGCCAGAACGCAGATCGCCATGACGAATGCGGTAGCAGTGGATTCCAGAAACGGCCCCGCCGCGCGCAAGATGCCGCCCCGCGACTTTACGAAATAGCCGATGGGTACCTGATAATGCTGGTACAGCGGATAATAGATCGGCCATGCCTGTGCGGCTTCGTACAACAGGATGGCGGAAAGGACGACGGCGCCCGCCGCCAGCCACAGCAGCGCCTCACCCATGTCCTCCATCGACGCAATCCCGCGGCTCAGCACGTAATAGGGCAAGCCCAGATCCAGCACGATGTTGATCGCGACCCGCAGGAAATGGGTGGGAGTCGTCCCGCGTGACAAGGCGGCGCCCAGCAGCAAGATGATCCCCACCGCCGCCAGATCAAAGGCGACCCGCGGGCGCGCCCGATTGCCGTACAGCATCAAGGCGGCTGCGGCCCCCAGTCCCATCGCATCGTGAACGCCGAAATCGAACAGCTTGGTCGCCCCGATCGTCACTGGCGTATCGAGACCGGGGAGCAGCAGCAGCGCAAAGACATAGACCGGCGCGATGCGGTCGGTTCGTCCGGCGACGACGGGAACACACAGGAGCATTGCCGCAAAAAGCAGTCGCAGGTCGGGCAGCACCCACGCAATCAGCGGCAGCGCGACCGCCATGCCGACCAGCCTTGGGCCGTCGCGCTGCGCCGTGGCATTATCAAGGCACCAGGCGAACGCCAGCAGGACCAGCCCGGATACCAACCCCACATGCAGCGCGGCCGTCACTGTCCGCTTTCCATTACCCGGCGAACGGCGGCCAGTTTCGGTGCGGCGCTCAGCGGTTGACCGGCATATTCACGCAATCCCCATGATCCATATTCCCCGATCGGGGCGGTTGAGGCGTAAAGAACCAGATCGTCGCCGATGGTCCGCCGCCACCGGTCCAGATAGGTGCGATAGGCAAACCCCATTCGCGGGTCGCGCTGGAGCTGCCGGGCAAAGGCGACGTTGCGCGTGACCAGATGCTGACCGCCTTCATAAGCGATGAACCGCTTGCCGAACCGCGCGGCGATCGCGCGATTACGCGCCGCGAACGTCAGCGTGTCGTCGATTGCGGCGGGCATGCGGTCGAACACCCATTGCACATCGCCATCATGCCCTTCCAGATCGACCCAGATATAAGGCGCGGTTGCCAGTGCATCGACACAGTCGGCGGTGCGCTCGAAGCCCAGAATGATGCGGGCCATATCGGGATTCGCGTTCTGACTGGCAGCGACGCGCACCAGCCTGTCGGGGCGATCGGCAAATGCCTGCCGCCAGATTGCCATGACGGGGCAGAGTTTCTGTGCATAGCGGATGGCCTGTGCCTGCATCGGGTCGCCGCCGCCCAGGCCGAGCGCCAGGCCTTCGGCACGCGCCGCGCGGGCAGCGTCGAACTGGTCGTTCCAGATCTCGTTCCCCAGTTCGACATATACGGTGCGATCAGGGTCGAGGCGGGCACGCACCAGTTGGGCGAAGCTGCGGACATAATCGGCATCCGCCTGATAGGGCATCAGGAACCATGGATCTGCCTTCGTCCGATTGGCCAGCGCGACCATATCCTCGACCGAAGCGCCCGCGCCGGTCACCTGCGATCCGCTGGCGGGTGTTGCGCGCAGGTCCCATCGAACCGGGGCATTGTCGTTCGTCCGCTGCCAATCGAGAAAACGCAGTATCGCGAACCCCTTGAGGAACGACAGGAATTCGGGATGAAAGCGCTCGTCCGGCGCGCGCGTGGTCTCGCGGCAGTCAAGCTCGCGCACCGGGTCGGCCCGCTCGGTCTCGACAAGTTCGATCCAGCCGCGTTCATCCTCTGCACCGGTCGGCGTCAGTTCGATCAGCAATTCACCCGGCATGCGCGCGACCGCGCGCGCGACCCCGCCAGCGTCGATCCTCCCTTTGCCGCGAAAGGTGCAACGAACACGTGTCGGCCGGTATGGGGCCGGTGGAAGGGTCAGCGTTCGCGGCGCAGTCTGTCCGGGTTCAAGGAAAAGCACACCGCCCGCGCGGTCCAGCTGTACCGGCGGCATCGCGCTCCAGCCCTTGCCGTAGGAGGAAAACCATTCACCCTGTTCGATCAGGTTGGTGAATACCTGCTGCCGATAATAATCGTTCAGGCCGAACAGGTTGATGCCGATCCGTGTCGGCGGCGGGGCGGAGGGCGCCACCTGTTCCGCAAGCATGATCGAACCGGTTTCGATCAGCTTCAACCCGGTATGGCCGCTGAGTACGGCGACCGCCGCCGTCAGCAGCAACAGCGCGCCCCAGCGCTTCCATCGACGCGGCCTGGCAGCGATTGCCCCGTCGTTGTGGACGGGCAATCGGATCACAGCACCTGAAGCGGATGATCGCGCCGCCATGCATGCGCGAGCGCAAAGATTTCCGGCCCGTCGACCAGATAGCGCCGCCACATCCGGCCGGGATTGGTCGACAGCCTGAACAGCCATTCCGCCGACATCCGCTGCATGGCCACGGGCGCGCGCACCTGTGCCCCGGTCAGAAAGTCGAGGCTTGCGCCGACGCACAATCCCACGCCGACGGCACCGCCCATCCGCTCGATCCGGTGGGCAAGGATTTCCTGTTGCGGCGATCCAACCGCAAAAAAGACATAACGTGCGCGAGTTTCCACGACGAAGGCTGCGGCCCTGTCCACTTCGCGCGGGTCGTTGATAAAGCCCATCGGTGGATTGTGGTGCGCGACCCGCTTCAGCCCGTAACGAGCAACCAGCGTGGCCAGCGCGTCCGCATCGCCGCCGACGATCGCGACTTCATCTTGCGGGCCGAGCACCGCGTCGAACATGCGCACGGTCAGGTCGCTGCCCGGCAGCACTGGCAGCCGCAGGCCGCTCTGACGCGCCAGCCGGGCCAGGATGCGACTGTCGCAAAGCACCATCCAGGCGCCGCGATACGCTGGCCACAGGTCGGAGCGGCTACGCTGCAGCCGCACGATATGATCGACATTGGGCGTCACGACATAGGCAAAGGGAGCACCGGGATCGCGATTGCGGATCGTGTCGATGATCCGGGTGTCATCGTCGGCGTTGAAGGGAAGGTCCATATACTCTGTCGATGTGCAGGAATCGCGGACTATGGGCCTTTCAGACGTAGCAAGCATGGTCGTGCCTTTCGCGAGCTGATCAGCGCCGCTGACGGTGCCAGCGTCTCGCGCGTTCGGCTTTGCCCAGTGGCTGTCGATGGCGGAGTTGCGCGGGACCGGGGCGTCCAATCGGATGCGGACGGCGGCCATTATGCGCGTTCCTGTCGCGATTGCTGCTTGGCGAAATAATTAGTGACTTTTCAGCAGGCGGGATCGGCCAGAGGCGCGCATTTCACGCCAAGCCGCTGAACCGGCGTGGTGAATATTCCCCGGCGGCAACTGCCAGTGGTCTTCGCCGACTGTCTGCATCGGGGGGCGGGGCGTAGGATCGGTCTCAACCCAGGAGGCCGGATGTGACGTCGACCAGTCGAACCCGCGCAAGACGACCGGCATTGCCCGCGTTCGTGCGTCTGGTGATAGGATCGGTGGCGCTGGCACCATGCGCGCCGGCGATGGCCCAAACATCGGGACCGGGCGTGGCGCCCGCCGCGATTACCCGGCCGGTACCGCAATATCGAGTGGGTACAGGCGACGAGCTGGAGGTGTTCGTCTGGGGTGAGGAGCGGATGCAGCGCACCGTCCGGGTCCAGTCAGACGGCACCTTTGCGTTTCCGCTGGCCGGGACGATCCGCGCGGAAGGGCGGAACGTGTCCGACATCTCGACCGACATTCGTGAACGGATTTCAACCAATTACCGCTCGGCACCGCCGGATGTTACCGTTTCGGTCCGAACCGCCAGCGAGATGCGATTTTACGTCGTGGGCAAGGTGCGGCAGGCGGGCAGCTATACCAGCAGCGGAAACGTCAATGTGCTTCAGGCGCTGAGCATGGCGGGGGGCGCGGCAGAGTTCGCGGACCTGCGCAATGCGGTGATCCTGCGGCAACGCCCCGACGGTGCGCAGACCGTAGAACCGGTAGCGCTGACGACATTTCTGAAAGGGCGGCGCGGGTTGCGTGCGGGTGCGCTGGCGACGGCGCTGCCGACGCTTGGCGGCGGCGACGTCCTTGTCATCCCATGATCGGATATACCGCCCCGTCGGCGCGCGGCTGCCGCGTACCGCCGTGTTGGCGGGCGTTGCCGTCGGCTTTGCGATACCGGTCGGCGCCCAGACGATGACCCGTCTGGATGGCCATGCCCGCGTCATCGCGTCCGACAATCCGTTCCTGCTGGACGGCGGCGATACGCATGCCGTTGCCATGGAGGTTGCCGCGCGCCCCGACCTGCGCTGGCAACCCGGTCCGTCGACGTTCGCACAGCTGCGCGGGGAGGTTGCGTATCGCCGGTATCTGCGCCGCTATGGCGACTTCCTGACCGGCGATGCCGAAGCTTCGCTGCGTCACCGCGCCAGTGACTTCATCTCGGCCGATGCTTCGCTCACCTATGCCCGCGAGCTGCCGATCGACGGCCTGACGGAAAGCAGTGATTTCGCCGTCGATCCCACCACGGTCCGGCAACGGATTAGCGGGCGCGGTGCGGTGACCTGGACGCCCAATAGTCGCGACCGACTGGTCGGGGCCGTGGGGTTTGAGCGGTTGCGTTATTCCCGCGCGGGCCCGCTTGCCGGGACGAACGCCCGCAATCTGGATGTCGAGGCGACCCGGCGGATTACGGAACGGACGCGGATCGGGGTGTCGGTGATGGCTGCCCGGACCCGGATCGCGGGCACCGGTAATCTTGCCGCCGACGGCATTCGCGCGGTGATCGAACATCAATTCTCTCCCCACCTGAACGCGCGCGGGCGGCTGGGGTTCGAATGGACGCGCTATGACATCGGCAGCAGCAGTGCGCGCGGCCGGCTGAGCGGTAATGCGAACATCTGTTATCGTCCCGAACGGGTCGAAGGGTGTTTCACCGCGTCGGTTCAGAACGAGGTCAGCGGTATCGGCGGATTGCAGCGCGAGCGTTTCGTCGGCGCGACATTTCGATACCGGCTGGACGAGTGGTCGAGCCTGACGGCCCTCGCCGACCGGCGTAGCAGCGACCTTGCCGCGCCGCTGGTGCCGATCCGTACCCGCGCCGAACGGGTGGGCATCGGCTATGAACGGCGCGTCGGTCCGCGATTGATGCTGACCGGCAACGCCGACTACCAGCGACGGCAGTTCGCGATGGGGGGCACCAATGGCGCCTTTGTGATCCTGTTGGGCATTTCGCTGGCGCGGGGGGACTGACGGTGGAGACCGCTCTCGTCCAGCCGCCGTTCGGCCTGCGAGAGTTGCTGGCGATCCTGTATCGCCGGTGGCCATGGATCATACCGGCCATGGTCGTCTGTGCGATCGCCGCGCTGTCGATGCAAAATTCGATCTATCGTTCGTCCGCGACATTGCTGATCGATTCGCAGCAGATCCCGACCAGCCTTGTCGCATCGCCGTTGACGAGCATCGCCAACGAACGGATTGCAAAGATCCGGCAGCAGGTCTCCAGCCGGGCCAGTCTGGCCGCGATCATCCAGCGTCATGACCTGTATCCCGAAGAGCGCCGGACCCGTTCGCTGGACGAGGTGATGGACCAGATGCGGGGCGCGATAGCCGTCGACGTGGTGGGGACATCCGAGAACGGCGCCGAACGGACGATCGCGTTCACCCTGTCCTTTTCCTACCCCGACGCCGCAAAGGCGCAGGCGGTCACTGCGACGTTAACCGAAATGTATCTCGACGAGGACAAGCGGCTTCGCACCGATCAGGCGACGGGGACGGCGACCTTCCTTGGCCGCCGTGCCGACGAACTGCAACGCCGCCTGGCCGCGCTCGCCGATGCGCGCCGCGCGATCGAGGCGCGATACGCCGGCGCGTTGCCGACCCAGGTGGCCTTCAGCGCCCAGGCGGAAACAAATCTGCGTGCCGAGATCGCGCGTATCGACGCCGAAACCCAGAGCCTGTCGCAACAGGGCGGTCTGCTCGCGGCACGGGAGCGGGAAATCGCCCAGGCCCCCCGTCCGGAGGCAGAGGCGCTGCGCCGTGCCGAGGAGCGGCTGAATCAACTCAGCGCCGTATATTCCGACGACTATCCAGAGGTTCGGGCCGCACGCGCCGCGCTGGAGCGTCAGCGCGCTACTCTGGCCGCGCTGCCGCGCGCGGGCGGGGAAGTCGTCGCGAGCGAGATTGCCGCAGGCCACGCGCGTGCGGCGATGCTGGGGGCCAGGCGCGCCCAGCTTGTCGCACAGGTCGCGGAAATCAACCGCCAAACCGCGCTGGCGCCCCAGGCATCCTATGAATTGACGCTGCTGGAACGCGAATATGACAATCTGCGCCGGCAATATGAGGATCTGCGCGAAAAGCAGCTCGACGCACAGGTCGCCGCGAATTTGCAGGTCGAGGACAAGGGCGAGCGATTCTCGGTCGTCGACGAGCCCAGCCTTCCCCATCAACCCATAGGCTTTGGTCAAATGGTCATGTTGCTGCTGGGGGGACTTGGTGGGGCAGGGCTATGGGCGGTGCTGGCGATCGCGTTCGAATTGCTGCGCGGGACGATTCATGGCGCGACGGCGCTTGCCCATGCGGTGCCCGTGCCGGTGCTGGGCGTGCTGCCGCTGGATCGGCGCTGGGACGGAATCTGGCGCCGCGTGTTCGAAGGAGGGGCCAGTCGTGCAGCCTGAATTCGAAATCCGGATGCGAAGGGGATCGTTCGGCGCACTGATCGGCGCAAGCGGTGGCAACGAAGTGGAATTGGTGCAACGCTGCCTGTCGGACCATCACATCGTGGGGTTCAGTTCGTTCGACAAGCGCGTGCAGCCTTTCATCGCGCTGCGGTCGATGATGATGCAGCATATCCGCGAGAGCGGGCATCGCGTCTTTGCGATCACGTCGGTCCAGCCCGGCAATGGCAAGACGCATGTCGCGGTCAACCTGGCCGCGGTGCTTAGCCGGATCGTGCCGACGCGGCTGATCGAACTGGATCTGCGCCGCCCGATGATCGGCGCGCGTCTGGGCCTTCGCAGTCCGTTCACCGGCATTGACGACGTACTCGCCGGGAAGGCGCAGCTGGCAGATTCGGCGACCCGTATTCGCGGCTATGACCTGACGATCCACCGGGTCCGGCGACCCCGTGCCGACGCTGGCACCCTGCTGGCGTCGCTGCAGACACAGCGGTTGTTCGAGGCGCTTCGCGAATTGCCGGGCGCGCCGGTCTGTATCGTCGATACGCCGCCGGTTTTCGTCGACGACGACTTCATGCTCGTCGCACCCGGTCTGGACGGCGCGATGGTCGTTGTGGAGGAAGGGCGTACGACCAAGCACGCGCTGCGCGAGACGATGGACGCGCTGCGACCGACAGAAGTGCTGGGGGCGGTGCTCAACAAATCGTGTTCCAGCAGCGCGCCGAACATCGATTATGGCGGCTATTGCGACGTCGCCCCCCGACCACCGCGAATGCCCGGCAGAGCCCGCAGCGTCTGGGGTCGTATCCGGCAACTGCCATCACGTTTCACCGAACCGTCAGGATAGCGATATGGAAGCGACGAGCGAAACGCTGCCCGCCATTCATACCGGGCAGGCGACCCGAACATTGGCACAGCGCTTCAACGCGCGCCTGACACAGCGTCGCGCATGGCTGCACGACCTGCCTGCACGAACGGCGCTGCGATTGTGCAATCACCCGCGCATTCGCCCGGTGTTGGGCAACAGATACAGACGAGCGCTGGAGCGGAACCGCATTTCGGTGCCATCCCTGTCGGAAACGGACGCGGCGATCGTCGCGGCGCTGGAACGCGACGGGATCTATGTCGGCAACCTGTCCGATCTGGGGCTGGACGGTCACGAACGCCTGCTGGCCGAAGGGGCGATGATGGCCGGGCGCTTCGCCGACGAGGCTCGCAGGCGCGCTGCCATGGGAGAGGTGTTCCTGTATGTGCCGCCTGCCTGGCTGCGCGACTTTCCGGCCTTTTTCGAATGGGGTTTGCAGGACCGGCTGCTCGATATCGCGCAAGCCTATATCGGTATGCCACCTGCCTATGACGGGGTGTGCATCAACTACACCGTCGCCGATGGACGTGAGATCTCGACCCGAAAATGGCATCGCGATTGGGAAGATCGCCGGATGCTGAAGGTCGCCGTCTATCTTCACGACGTGGATAAGGATGGCGGCCCTTTCCAGATGATCAGGCGCCTGGACACTGCACAGAACGACGTCGACGGTTATTTCTATGAACTGGCAAGCGATGTTGAGCTGACCCAAAGACTGGGCGCGGATTATCAGGAGGACATCGTCAGTTGTGAGGGGGCACGGGGAACGATCATCTTCACCGATACGGCCCGCTTCTTTCATCGGGGCAAGCCCGCCGTCGCCCGCGACCGGGCGGCGATCTTTTACAGTTATTTCGCGGACAGGCCGCGGCACCCGTTCCTGTGCGAGCGCACCGGCATGGCGCGCGAGGATATCGCGCGTATCGCCTCGAAGATGACCGGGCGACAGCGGCGGGCCGCATTGTGGCGCAACCGATTGCCGCTGGCATTGCGGCTTATCCCGCCCGCCCGCCTTTAGCTCTATCGTTTATAACTGGCGTGCCAGCAGCGTCGCCAGCGTGGCGGCGTTGGTGGCCGCCGAATGACGGGCCTGGACCCGTTCACGTCCCACCGTGCCCATCGCGCGCAACGTATCGGGCGATGCGTCGAGCGCCGCGCGCATCGCGTCGGCAAGGGCATCCACTGAGCCGGCCGGGACCAGCCAACCGGTTTGGGCATCAACCAGTTCAGGGATGCCGGCGATCGCGCTTGCGATGACCGGACGCCCAAGCGCCATCGCTTCCATGATGCCGACCGGCAACCCCTCTGCAAAGCTGGGAAGGACGAAGGCGCGGGCGCCCGATACCTCGCGAAGGACGCGTTGCGGCGAACACCAGCCGAGCAGGCGGACGCGCCCGCCAATCCCCAATGCCGCAATGCGCGCCTGTATCGCCGCACGCTGATCGCCGTCACCGATGATGTCGACCCTGAACGCGGGCAGGTCGTGCAGCCGGGCAATCGCCTCGATCAGCAGCGGCAAACCCTTTTGCGCGTTCAGCCGCGCGACCGATATCAGGCGGCGCGACACGACGGGCGCGGGCGCGGTTTCCAGAAACCGGTCCGCCACGGAGCAGTGGACGACCTTGATCCGGGGCCAGTGCGCGGGATCGGACCATCGCATCAACTGGCTGCGCCCAAAGCTGGATACACCGACGACGAACGCGGCGTCGGCGATCTTGCCCGCCAGGTCGAGCTCGACGGGGGCGTCGAACTCGTCCGGACCATGGGCTGTGAAGCTGTAGCTGGCATCCGTCATTTGCGCGACGAGGCGGGCGACGCTGGCTGGATTGGTGCCGAAATGCGCGTGAACGTGGCGGATGCCGCTACGCTCCATGGCGTCGGCCAATGCAGCTGCTTCCGCGAAATAAGCCGCCGCCCGAACCAGCCGACGCGGGCTGAACCCGCCGCGCCCGCCCGCCCGCATCGCATCGACCAGGGTTCGGGCCATGCGCGCGGGATCGGATGCGAATCGACGCAGGACCGATGCCAGCAGCGCCCCCTTGTTGCCAAGCAGGACGCGCGTGCGCTCCATTTCGTCGCGATCGTCACCGTAATCGGTCGCCTGCCGCACCGAAAAGCGCTCGACGACGAAACCGGCGCCCTCGACCGCCTCGATCTCGGTACGGATGAAGCTGTGGCTGATCGCCGGGTAGAGATTGGTGAGATAGGCGACCCGACACTGGCCGCGCACCGCCCGGCCCGGCGTCGTGACAGCCGCTTGCAGGGCGGTGGCCGGATGACTGCGTTGCCGGCCGATGGTGCGGGTCCTGGCACGGATCGCGCGGGAAAAGGCCTGTCTCGTCATCATCATGCCGCCTCCCCGCCGTTTTCGTCGGCCTTGCGGGCACAGCATGGCGCAGCGCCGCGCCCCCGCCCATCCGCGATTTTCCCAATCGATTCTGCCTAGTCGAACCAACGGTCCCGGTCCGCCGAATGGCGGCGATAATGGTGCCGGCGGATGATCCTGTCGGGCTCGAAGGACAATGCGCCATGATCAGCCATCTGCATCTCTGGCCGCGAACGCGGCTTCCGGTGACTGTTTCCGCCAAGGCACAGGCCCCGTGGAGCGGCGCAGCTTGAGCGCCCCTGCCGCCAGTATTGGGCATGCGGGGGCGGTCGAAAGCCGCGCGCGGGGATCGTTGCGGCCCGTCATGCATGGCCTGTCGCGATTGATAAGGCCGTTGCCCGATATCGTGACACAGGCAGTCGAGCAGTGGATGATCGCGCCCGCCACGACGGTGGAGGTTCGGCCCGCATTGGGTCTGCCGGGTCAGATCGACCGCATCGCCGGCACCTGTTTCGGATCATATGCAGAGGTCACACGCGACCTGCGCGGCGGTTTTGCGTCGGTGCAGCCGCCAACGATGGGCTATCGCCTGCGGGACGTGCTGCTGTATGACGGTGTGCTGCACGGGCAGGGCGCCTGGCGCCACTTTCGCGCGCGCCGCCATATCCCGGCGCTCGGCCGGTGGCGGGAATATGGCGACGTGCGGGTCATGTACGAAAGCTGGGCCGGCAACCGGTGGTTTGGAAACTGGTTGGCCGATGATTGCGTGACCTATCCGCTGTGTGCCGGCGTCGGACGCCCGGTTACCAGCCGGATCCCCAGCGGCCATGTCGAGGCCTATGAACGCGCGCTGGGGATGTCGCCCGATCGAGTCGACGCGGCGTGGTTCGACGAACTGGTGCTGTTCGACGACCGGGGACACGGCGACAGCCGTCGCCTGCGCGCGGACGACCTGCGCCGACGCCTGACGGGCGGGGCGGCAACCCCCCATCCGGGCGTGTTCCTGCTGCGCGGAAAGACAGGGGATCGCCGCATCATGCACAATGAAGGCGAGGTGGCCGATCGGCTGGCCGCGCGGGGGTTTCGCGTGATCGATCCGTCCTTCGCGTCGATCGAGACGATTATCGGGGCCTGCGCCGGGGCGCGGATCGTTGCCGGGGTGGAGGGCAGTCACCTGGTCCACGGTCTGATGACGATGCCGCCCGACGCCGGGTTGTTCGTCATCCAGCCGCCCGACCGGGCGGTGTCGGTCCTGAAGCTCGTCACCGACTGCCAGGGGCAGGATTTCGGCTTTGTTGTCGGAAAGGGAAGCAATGAAGGGTTTCGCGCAGATGTCGACGAGATCGAACATACCCTCGATCTCTTCTGACGACAGGGTGGGCACGTTTGCGGCCGCCTGGAACGTGGTGCGTGCCGATTATCGCCGCCATGGGTCGCGCGTGACGAACGGCGCGTTCGTGTCGCTGCTGCTCTATCGCTATGGCCGCTGGGCGCTGCGCCGCCGCAGCCGGGTGGCGCGCGTGCTGGCGTCCAAGCTGTACGGCATCTGCAACCTGTTCGTCGCCAACGTGACGAAGATATGGCTGCCGCCGCAAGCGACGATCGGCGCCGATCTTCACATCGTGAACAACGAAGGATCGCTGTCGATCCACCCCGATGCGATCATCGGCGATCGGCTTGGCGTGATGCACAACATCACCATCGGCACCAACATGCGCCCCGGCGCCCCGGTGATCGGCAATGATGTTTTCATCGGCGTCAACTCCACGGTGCTGGGCGCGATCCACATCGGCGACCGGGTGCGGATCGGCGCGAACACGGCGGTGACGACCGACGTGCCATCCGATTCGATCGTGATCGGTTCACCCGCACGGGTCTATCCAAGGCTGGGGCCGTTCCAATGAGCGCGCTTGCCACCACTTTTTACGAGCTGTTTGCCGACAACCTGCCTTTGCGGGCGCCCAAACCCTTCGTCGTCGATCCGGATCGCAGCTATAGTTATGCCGAGGTCGGGGCGCAGTGCGACGCCATCGCGGGGTGGCTGACGGCGAACCATGTCGGCCGGGGCGACCGGGTCGTCATCCAGCTACGCAAGTCGATGCTTGAGGTCGCCGCAATGCTCGCCGTGGCGCGGATCGGCGGCGTCTTCGTCAATGTGAATGCCGCTTTGACCCGCGACCAGCTGGCCTTCATCGCCGCTGATTCGGGTGCGGCGGCCTTCATCGTGGAAGCGAGGGACGCCGCACCGGCCGGTAGCGGCCCGGTGCTGTTGGCGGCCGATGCGCTTGCCCGGCCCAACGACGCGCTGGTGGCGCCGCCTGCAGCGGTGCTGGACTGCGACATGGCGGCGATCATCTACACGTCGGGGTCGACCGGCGCGCCAAAGGGTGTGGTGCTGACCCACCACAATATCGTCGCGGGCGCGCGATCGGTGGCGCGCTATCTGAAGCTGGATGCCGACGACCGGCTGTTGAGCGTGCTGCCCTACAGTTTCGATTACGGATTGAACCAGCTTACGACGATGATGCTGATGGGCGGGACGATCGTGCATCACCGCGTGCCGATCGCCAGCGAAGTGGTGGATGCGCTGGCCAGGCACGAGATCACCGGCCTTGCCGTCGTGCCGCCGCTGATGATCCAGCTGGTCCGGTTCCTCGATGCACGACCGACCGCGCTGCCCGCGCTGCGGCGGGTTACCAATTCGGGCGGGGCGGTGCCCGATGTCATCCTGCAAAAGCTCGATCAGGTACTGCCGGGCGTCGAAGTTGTGTTGATGTATGGCCTGACCGAAGCATTCCGGTCGACCTTCCTTCCGCCCGATCGCTTTGCTGCGAAACGCGGCTCGATCGGTCGCGCGATCCCCGGCGCCGAGATCCATGTGATCAGGCCAGAGGGCGGACTGGCCGGGCCGGGGCAGCAGGGTGAGCTGGTGCACCGCGGGCCGCTGGTCAGTGCCGGCTATTGGAACCAGCCGGAAGCGACCGCGCGAAAGATACGGCCATGTCCGGAACTTGCCGACCGGATCGGCGACGAACCTGTCGTCTATAGCGGCGACATCGTTCGGGTCGATCAGGACGGCGACCTCTGGTTCATCGGCCGCAACGACGCGCTCATCAAGACCAGCGGATTCCGGGTCAGCCCCGATGAGGTCGAGGACATCGTCCACGCAAGCGGCCAGGTTGCCGATGCCGTCGCCTTCGGCGTTGCCGACCCATTGCTGGGACAGACGGTGCATATCGCGGTGACCCTGTCGCCCGCGGGCACGCGCCAGGCCCTGATCGAATACTGTCGGGCCGCGATGCCCGCCTACATGGTGCCGCGCGAGATCCATGTCTGGCCCGACGCCATGCCGCGCACGGCGAGCGGAAAGCTCGCCCGGCCGGAAGTCATCCGTTTCGCAACTTTTGGCGCGGTTGGGGAAACCGTCGCGGGGGAGATGCCGTCATGATGCTGGACCAGGCCGCGCTACTCGAAAATGTCCGTCGAATCTCAGGGTTGAACGGAGAGACGTCGGCGGACACGCTGCTGTTTTCATCCGGTGCGCTGGATTCCCTGGCGATGCTGTCGTTGATCGGGTTGGTCGAACAGATGGCAGGCATTCAGATCAATGCCGAGGACGTCACACTCGACAATTTCGACAGCGTGGCGCGGATCGCCCGCTTCGCCAACGCGCGGGCAGCATGAACGGCGCGCACCCGGTCGACGAATGGCTGGGCCGGGCCGCCGACCGGCACGGCACACCCTGCTTCGTTTATTTCACCGCGCCGATCGAAGCGCGGCTCAATCATCTGGGCAGGGCGTTCGGCGGCCGTTTCAAGCTGAGCTACGCGGTAAAGGCCAATCCCAATCCGGCGCTGCTGGCATGGCTGGGCACCAAGGTGCCGTTGATCGACATATCATCCATCGGGGAAATGCGGCTGGCGCTCAGCGCGGGGTGGGCGGCATCGCGGATCAGCTTTACCGGCCCGGCCAAGCGAGAGGCCGAACTGGCCGAAGCGATCGCGATGGGCATTGGCGAGCTGGTGATCGAAAGCCCCCGTGAAGCCGCTGCGGCGAACGCCATCGCGCGTTCGACCGGGCGACGACAGGATGTGGTGATCCGCATTACGCCCGATCGCGTGCCGCGCGGGTTCGGGGACCATATGGCCGGGCGCCCGTCACCCTTCGGGATCGACGTCGAACAGACCGACGCCGCTCTGCCGCCGATCCTTGCGATGCAGAACCTCAACGTGCGCGGCTTCCACATCTATTCCGGGACGCAGTGCCTGCACGCCGATGCGGTCGTTGAGAATTACCGCAACTTCATCGCGCTGTTCGAGCGGTTGGCGGAACGGCACGGATTGACTCCTGACCGGCTGATATTCGGGTCGGGGCTGGGCATCCCATATCATGAAGGCGACGTGCCCATCGATCTGGACGCCGTTGCAGCGGGAATCGTGCCGGGCCTGGACGCGTTGCGCGCCAGCCCAAGGTTCGCGCGCGCGCGCTTTGCACTGGAACTGGGTCGATATCTGGTCGGTGAGGCAGGTTATTTTGTCACGCGCGTGGTGTCGGTCAAGCAGTCGCGCGGCAGCCGCATCGTGCTGTGCGACGGGGGCATGAACAATCATCTGCCGGCCAGCGGCATGTTCGGCATGGTGATCCGGCGGGCCTATCGCATGCACAAGGTCGGCGGTGGCGGTGACGTTGAAAAGGTCGACCTTGTCGGCCCGCTTTGCACGTCGATCGATCGCCTGGGCAGCGGCGTCGATCTGCCCCGGCTCGAACCGGGCGATCTGGTGGCGGTGCACAACAGCGGCGCCTATGGCCTGAGCGCAAGCCCCGTCCACTTCATTTCGCATCCCATGCCGACGGAACTGATGGTCGACGGGGAAGTGCTGCGCGCGGTGTCGCGCGATTGGACGTCCTGTCACCAGCCCGCACTCGAAAGGACCGAGAGCCATGCCGCTGCTTGAGAAGGCATCGGTCGCGGCGGACGTGGCGGCGATGCCGCTGTTCGACGAACCTTGCCAGCAGCGCAGTACCCGCAGCAAGGCCCACCGGCGCATGCAGCTGTATCTGACGATGATCGCGGCGGAGTGGCTGGCGATTCAGCTGGGTTTCAAGGTTGCCGCCTGGCTGCGTCCGGGCACGGGCTGGATGGAACTGGGCGAGCCGCTGCTCCTGTCGCTGGCGACCCTGCATGTCGCGCTCACCTTCCAGCTTGGCGGCTATGGGGTGATGACGCTGCGGCGCTGGACGATGGGCCTGCGCATCGCGCTGAGCGCCCTGGCGCTTGCTGCCATGCTGGTGTTCGGCATCGGCTTTGCCTGGACGCTGGCGGTCGATCTGTCGCGGATATATTTCATTTCCGGGGTGGCGGTGTCGGCAGTCGCAATCATTGGTGCGCGGGTCATGGTCCGCCTGCTGACAAGGCGGATGCTGGCGGATGGGCCGATCGAGGTCATCGTCATCACCGACGACCCGGCGAGTGTCACAACGCTGGGTTATCGGATCATCGACGCGCGCCGTTTTCGCGCCGTCTGCGACCTGGATAATCCCGACCTGCTGAACATGTTGGGCTGGACGATCTGTCGCGCCGACCGCGTCCTGTTGTCCTGCCAGGCCGCCGATCGTGCTGCGTGGGTCACGGCGCTGAAAGGGTCGGGGATCGATGTCGAGCTGTTGCTGCCCGAACTCGAACCGCTGGGGATCCTAAGCATCGACCGGCATCGCGGCCGGCTGGCGGCATGTGTGTCGCGGCGCCAGTTGGCGCTTCGCGACCGGATTGCCAAGCGAATGTTCGATCTGGCGGTGGTCTTTGCCCTCCTGCCGCTGATGCTGATCGTGCTGATCGTCGTATCCTGCGCCATCAAGCTGGATGACGGTGGCCCTATCTTCTTCGTTCAACGGCGGATCGGCCAGGGCAATCGCTTTTTCGACCTCTACAAGTTCCGGACCATGCGGGCCGACCGGCTGGACCATGCCGGGGGCCGATCAACGATGCGCGCCGACCCGCGACTGACGCGGATCGGCGGGTTTCTGCGCCGCACCAGCATCGACGAACTGCCGCAACTGTTCAACGTGCTGATGGGCAGCATGAGCATCGTCGGGCCGCGTCCGCACGCGACCGGCTCCACCGCCGAGGATCAGCTTTTCTGGGCGGTGGACCGGCGATACTGGCTCCGCCACGCGGCCAAGCCCGGCTTGACGGGATTGGCGCAGGTGCGCGGTTTGAGAGGTGCGACCGATACGCGCGACGCAATCGTGCGCCGGATCCAGGCGGATCTTGAATATATCGCGGGCTGGTCCCTTTGGCGCGATATCCGGATCCTTGCAGCAACGGTGGGGGTGCTGGTCCATGTCAACGCATATTGAAGGCTCTGGCGCGCATTGCGATGCCTGCGCGGCACCGCTGCGCTTTTGGTTGGCGATGCCGATCGACGCAAAGAAGCAGGAGCCGACGCCGTTCGGGCGCATCCTGCGTTGCGACCGATGCGGCCTGGCAAGGTCGGCCGACATGCCCGAACCGGCAGAGGTCGGCGCTTTTTACGACCTTGCCGCCTATTACACCCATGGCGAAAGCCACATGACGCCGGTCGCCCCCAATCTGGCCGACCGGATATTGACGCGGCTGGCCTGGACAGTCGACCGCGCACGACCGTTCGACGTCGATGCGATCGCCGCCACGCTGAAGCCAGGCGCAAGCATTCTCGACATCGGGTGCGGCGATGGCGAAAAACTGGCGGCCTTTCGCCGTCACGGCTTCACGGTGCTGGGTGTCGACCCCGATCCGGGATCGAGAGCGTTCGTTGCATCGCAAGGGCTGCTCGCGCTCGACGGGACCGCCGAGGCACCGCCGGCCGAGCTTGCGGGCCATCGTTTCGACCTTGTCATCATGTCGCACGCGCTGGAGCATTGTATCGATCCCGCACGCGCGCTGGCAACAATGCGCGGCCTGATGGCGCCCGACGGGATCGGGTATGTCGAGGTCCCGAACGCGGCGGCCCTGCATTTTGAGCGATTCCGGCAATGTTCCGAGATGTTCGATGCGCCACGTCACCTATGGTTCTTCACGCCCGACGCGTTGTCCCGAATGGCGGCTGCGGCCGGACTTGGCATTTCGGACTGGCATTATAACGGTTTCACCCGCCTGTTCTCACCCACATGGCGGGGTTGGGAATGCCAGATCCACGACCGGCTGGCCGAACGCGGTGCGGCAGCCGGATTGCGGCGACATTCGCGGTGGGAAAGCGCGCTGCTGCTGGCGCGCTCGGCACTTGCGCCGCCGGCGCGCAAATATGACTCGTTCGGCATTCTCGTCAGCCGGACGCCCAACGATCGCGAACATCAGGTCGAGCAGCCCGTTCGATGATGGCGCTCCGGGCAACAGCCTGGGCAAAGAGCGGGGCGGTCGCGCTGCTGCTGGTGCTGCCGGGACCGCAACTGTCGTTGCGGCGCGCCGGGCCGGTTGCATCGTCTGGCATCACTTTTATGGGGGGGCGGGCGGCGGGATGGCGGCTGGCTGACGTGAGGGCGAGCCTCGCGCTCACCGCGCCCGGACCGAACGGCGCCTTGCCCATAGCAGCCATTCCTGCGCGCGTGGCGCCGCCATTTTTCCTTTCCGGCAGCCCGCTGGATCGGGAGCGCGCGGTCGATTGTCTTGCCGCTGCTGCCTATTACGAGGCGGGTCTCGATGCGCGGGGGCAGCGCGCGGTAATGCAAGTGGTCCTGAATCGGGTTCGCAGCCCGGCTTACCCGCGGTCGATATGCGGCGTCGTGTTTCAGGGGAGCGAACGGGCCACCGGCTGCCAGTTCACCTTTACCTGCGACGGTTCGATGGATAGGCGGCGTCCATCCCCGGCGGCATGGGCCGCTGCCCGCGCCCGCGCCGTCGCTGCGCTCAACGGGCCGGGCGATGAAAATGTCGGACACGCGACCCATTATCACACCGACTGGGTCCACCCTCCGTGGAGCCGGGATCTGGATCAGGTGGCGGCGGTCGACACGCACCTGTTCTTTCAGGCGAATGCCCGGCGGCCCGGCAATTTTTCGGGCGCCTATGCCGCGGCTGAGCCGCTCGTCGCGCGCCTGTCGGTGCTGTCGGCATCGCATCGTCCGACCGGCGGCTATGTAGAGGCACTTGTGGAGCCGGTCGCGACTACCCCGCCGCCGCTGGATATAGCGGCGCTGATGCCTGAGCGGCTGCCGGATCGGTCCTCTGCGCCGGGGGCGGGCATTTTCCTCGTCTCCCTCAATGCCAGCGACCCGCCCGAGGCGTTCCATCGCCGCGCCACGACGCTTTGCCGCGGATTGGCCCAATGCAAGCTGATCGGGTGGACCGATCCGGACACCCCGCCAAGCGCCTTTCCGCTGCCGGGGCGGGCGATCGACGCAATCGCCTTCAGCTATAATCGCACGGGCAGCGGTGCGCCGGATGAAGCGCGCTGGGACTGCAAGCGTTTCCCGCGCCCGACCGCGACGGAGTGCCTGAACCGCAGCTGAGCAGGCGGGGAGGGTGACGGCGATCCATTCACCGGTTGATCACGAATTTGTTGCCTAAAGGTGTGCCTGGGCCGTGCGATGCCGGATAGCCATCATGGGGACGCCATGACCCCAGCTCGTCCAAATTGCAGTCATATTGGATGTAGTTCTATCGAACGATAACCGTGCGTTTACGCCGCCGCCGGAACATTATCCCAAATCAAGGGAGCATGGCGGTGTTCACCGTACTGGAATGTATTGCACGTCAGCATGACTGGAAGCTCGTTGCGCTTGCAGGGTCGATATGGGTGATCGGAAGCGTGGCGTTGTTTCTCTTGTTACGACGATCGACAGACTGTGTCGAGTCGCGAAGGCGTCAATGGTTGGCGGTTGCAGCACTTTCGGCGGGTGTCGGCATTTGGGCAACCCATTTCGTGGCGATGCTCGCTTACGACGGGAATCTGCCCCTGCATTTCGACGTCGGACCGACAATCCTGTCGGCGTTGGTGGCAATCCTGTTCTTCTGGGTTGCGCTGCTTTTGGTGGGTGCCCGTCCCACCGTGCGAAGCAGCATTCTTGCAGGGGCGATCGCGACCGGCGGCATCGGTGCAATGCATTTTATCGGCATGTCCGCAATCACCGCGCCCCAATTGATACGATATGACTGGCTGCCCATCGCGATCTCTTTCGGGATCGTGTGGGCGCTGTTCGCGCTGGCGTTTGTCGGCTTTGGCGCCCTGGGCAGGACAAGCGGTATCGTTGTGCCGGCCATGTTGTCGGTGCTGGGCGTGATCGCGCTGCACTTTACCGCGATGTCGGCGACCACGCTGGTCCTGGACCCGACCCTGTTGCCAGCTACCGCGCGGGACCCGATCTGGATGGTGTCCGCGATCATGGCGGCAACGCTGGGCCTGATCCTGGTCGTGCTGGCGGGTGCCTTTCTGGACCGGATGCTGACCGACCTGAAGGGTCTGACCGAAGCCACGCTGGAAGGGTTGGCGATCGTCAGTGACGGGGGGATCGTCGAAGTGAACCGGCGGCTGGCCGCGATGCTGTGCGTGGATGGCGCCGATGTCATCGGAACCACGCCGTCGCGCTGGTTCGTCGCCGCCGATGGCCTTCCCATCGACGACGCGCGCGACCGCCCGGTCGAGGCATGCGTATCGGTTGCGATGCTGGAGGACCAATGGTTTGAAGTGGCGACGCATTCGATCGAGTATCGTGGCCGGTCCTGTCAGGTGCTGGCCGTGCGCGACCTGACCGAACGCAAGCGATTTGAACGGCGCATCCAGCATCTGGCATCGCACGACGCATTGACGCAATTGCCCAATCGCGGACATTTCACCCAGGCGCTGGAGGCGCGGGTCGGCGACCTGTCACAGCCCTTTGCGCTGATCGCCCTCGACCTGGATCGGTTCAAGGCGGTGAACGACATATTCGGCCATGCGGCGGGGGACGAGGTGTTGTGCCGCGTGACCAAGCTGTTGCGCGGCGCCGTGCGTGGCGAGGATCTGGTGGCACGGCTGGGCGGGGACGAGTTCGTCATCCTGGCATCGAACATCGATCCGACCGATGGCGCGCAGCAGTTGGCGCAACGCATCCTGCAGAGCTTTGCATCCGAAATGGACGTTTCGCGCGACCCGATGGCCGTCGGCGTCAGCATCGGCATTGCCGTATTCCCGCGCGACGGCAGCGACGCCGCGACGCTGCGACAAAATGCCGACATCGCACTGTACCGGGCGAAGGAAAGCGGGCGCGGACAGTTCCGCTTCTTCGACACGCAAATGGACATGCTGGTCCGTGAACGGCGCGAACTGGAACATGATCTGCGCCAGGCGATTGCCGGCAACGAGTTCCATCTGGTGTTCCAGCCGCTGGTCTCGACCGCGCGCGGCGCTGTCATGGGGTACGAGGCGCTCTTGCGCTGGCATCATCCGGTTCGTGGGGAAGTGCCGCCCGACGTCTTCATTCCCATTGCAGAGGATACCGGCGCGATCGTGCCGATCGGCGAATGGGTGTTGAAGCAGGCGTGTCGCACAGCGGCCGGTTGGCCGGGGGGCATCGGCGTCGCGGTCAATGTCTCTCCCGTGCAGTTCCGGATACCCAATCTGCCTGCGGTGGTCGCCGCCGCGCTGGAGGAAAGCGGCCTAGCCCCCGAACGGCTGGAGCTGGAAGTGACCGAAAGCGCGTTCCTGCGGAGCAGGGACACCACGCTGGCGACGCTGCATGCGATCAAGGCGATGGGGGTGCGGGTCGCGATGGACGATTTCGGCACCGGCTATTCCTCGCTCAGCAACCTTCAGGCATTCCCGTTCGACAAGATCAAGATCGACCGCAGCTTCGTCTCGTCGGTCGAGGATGACGACGCCGCACGATCGATCGTGCGGGCAATCGTCGGCCTGGGCAAAAGCCTGAACCTGCCCGTCGTGGCCGAAGGCGTCGAGACTGAGGCGCAGCGGCTGATGGTGATGGAAGAGGGCTGCCCGCAGGCTCAGGGCTATCTGTTCGGCATGCCGTCAACCAACCCGGAAAGGAAGGCGGCGACGCTGCGGTCGGTGGGGTGAGGGGCGGCTAGTCGCCTGTCACCTCATCGCAGCGCCTTGTTGAGATAAGCGACCAGTTCGCTTTCCCGATGGACGCCTGTTTTGCGGAAAACGGCCTTTAGTTGAGCGGCGACGGTTTCGGGCGCGGCCCCCCGGGCCTTTGCGATCGCCTCTCGCGATTGCCCTTGGCCGATGCGCAGGGCGATATCCGCTTCGGCCCCGGTCAGGTCAAGCAGCGACCGCAGGAGATTGGCGTCATCCGGATGCAGGTCGCGGCTGGGACGCACGACCACCAGCGCCCGCGGCTCAAAGGCGAGGCTCCATTCGCGGCGCGGCAGCGCGAAAATCTCGCACCGGGCGGGGTCGTCGGCACCCAGCCAAAATCGCTCCGGATTATTGCCGCCGTGCGCCAGTGTTCGCGCGATCGCCGTCTGAAAGATCCGGTCGGCGGGCTTGTGCCGCAACCACAGGTTCCCGCGCGACAGGCAAAGCAGGTGCTGGCTGGAAAGCCATGTCTGCGCCGTTGCGGTCAGCGCGCCCACTCGCCCATGGCCGTCCAGGATGAAGGCGATACAATGCATGGATTCGAGCATTCCGGCGGCCATCTGTGCGCCTTGATGCTCAACCGCGCGCTGCATGCGGATCGCGGCCAGGACATGCGGCGCCGCCTTGGCAAAAACCGCCCTGTCCGCAGCCGTTGTGCACCCGTCCGCCTGTTTCCGAAGCGCCGCCATCCCGATGAAGATTCCGTCAGCCTGATGAAGGACGGTCTGGCAGCCAAATGGCAGGTCATAGTGTGAGGCAAAGTCGTCATATATCGCGCAGCGCATCTGTTTGCGAACGCGACGATAATCCCGCTCGCTGGAGACAACCAGCGGCGAGTCCGATGCCGCGATACGCCAGTTGATATCGGGGTTCGCGCCGTCAATTTCGGCAAATCCCTCGATGAAGCCATCGGGGCAATCGGTGGTCCAGTTAAAGGGGATCGCGTTTGCGCCGCCGATGCCGATTACCTGCATGTGGCTGGACCGCGTCGCGCTGGCCAGTTGCTTCAGCGCATTGTCCCATCCGCCATCCTGAAACGGCGCGGACATGATCGCCGCCGCGGTATCACGCATGTTTCACACCCCCTCGCGCGCCTGCCCACTCGGCCCGATGCTGACGCCCCCGCTGCATCGTCGCGAACATCTTCCCTAAATTCGTTACGATCCGCTTTCCACGACGATTCCGCAGCACGTCGCGGCGACCCCCATTTTTCGCGGCATACCCTGTTCAGGGGACGCGCCACGGCGGTCCGCCCGATAGCAATCCGGATGCAGCCCGTATGGTTGCCCGGCGTGGGGGCCGGAAACAGGGGGAGACGTGCAGTGAAGCATATGTGCTTCGTGCCGCAGGGGTTCACACGGGCAATTGGCGGGCGCGGGTGTTGCGCCGGATGCCATGCAAGCCCTGTGTCTGGTGACGCGAACTGCGACACCGGCAGGCGCTCAACCCAATATTGATGCCGTGCGCGGGCGGGCCTCAGGGCCGCTCTGCGCCATTTTCGAGAAAGATCGGAACCTATGTTCAAGACCACCGTGTTTCGGGCGGGATGCTCGCTTTTGGCTATGGCTACGCTTGCAGCTTGCAGCGGCGGAGATGGCGGCGGCGGTAGCGGCCCGTCCTCATCAGTCGACGGCACTGCGCCGGTCGTGACGATTTCGGCCAACAGCGACACCGTGGTCGGCGGCGCCCAAATTGTGTTCACGGCGACGGCGAACGACGCAGTCGACGGCGCATTGACCCCGCAGGTAAGCTGTAATGGCGGCACGCTGACCGGGCTTATTTTGCAGACCCAGGCTGTCACGGCCCCGACCACCATTCAGTGCAGCGCCGTCGCCACCGACAAGGCGGGAAATCGTGGCACGGCTCAGGTCGTGGTGAATGTTCAACCCGCCAATGCCAGCCTTGTCCTTACCGAAGGACAGACCGGCGTTGCAGCCGGCGGCGTCGCTGTTTTGACGGCCAACGACATTCCGTTGTCGGACGACGCGTATCAGGCGACCATCGGCGGTCAGCCGGTGACCGTGGTGCGGAGTGCCGCGAACCAGCTGGCGTTCATCGTGCCGACCGGCCTGAGCGGTGCGCAGACGCTGGCGGTCACGATCGGCGGTCGGACGTTCAACCAGGCGGTTACGGTTGGCGCAGCGCCGGCCGTCGCCGATCCGCGAGGGGTAGTCGCGAACGCCTATAATGTGGCGATCGACAACATCAGCCGGCAGATTTCGGCCGGTTCGGGTTATAGCGCGGCGGAAATCAACCTTCTGACTACGCAGCGCAGCCAGTTGCAGCAGGCGCTTGCCAATCTGGGCAATGTCCCCAACGCCGAGGTCGAGGCGCTGGCCGCGATACTCGTATCGAGCGGTCTGACACAGAGCGGCGCGAGCGCCGGGATGGTTCAGGCCAGCTTCAACCCCGGCCCTTGCCGCGACGGGCTGCGAGACTTCGTTCGACAGAATATGATCGTGGCCAAGCTGTTGGGGATCGCGGCGATCGGCGCCTATACGTCCAGCGTATTTCCGGTCCTGGGGCCGACGGTGGCTGTGCTGTCATCGGGAACGGCAATTGGGCTGCTGGTCGGGACTGACGGTATTCTCGATCAGGTCGATACCGTGCTTGACGCCTGTTTCGAGGAAACCGAACTGCAACTGCTGGAGCGGATCGTGGCCGACCAGAACGCAGTACGCGTTCGCCCCCTGTCGACGACACCCGTCTATGGCTTTGAAAGCAACAAGGCCAAATCGTTCGAACTGAAAGCGCTGGTAAAGGCGGACGATTCGGTTGTCGGCTCGGTCAGCAGCGCGTTTGCCACATTGGGGGCAATCGTCGCCAAGCTTCCGGTGGTTCCGGATTCGGTCAACGCGGTGCTGCCGCGACTGAAAACCGAACGGGAGGAAAATGTCGATCCACGAACGGTGTCGCTCGGCGCAATCTCACGCGGCGATATCACGGGATCGGCAGGCATCTCCGGTTCCAATCTGGTTCTGAAGTTCAACGCCGCCGAGAATGCGCCAAATGGCAATCTGGACTTCCTGTTCAACCTGAACCGCCCCAATTCAGAGGCCAGGATTGTCTCCGCCCGACTGATGGTGGCGCGGCCTGAAGCTGACGACGCATCCATTCAGGTAAGGCAGGGGACACCAACCCAGTCCAATGTTCAGGTCCGGGGCGCCGAAACGCTGGAAGTCGTTGGCCAGCCCAGCCATGGCAGTGTGACGCTGGGTAACGACGGCCGCTTTGTCTATACGCCGGCGGGCAGTTATTTCGGCGACGACAAGTTCACCTTCCGTGGCCGGAATTCGCATGGTGTTTCGAACACGGCGACCGTGCTGGTCAGCGTGGTTCGTCAATTCGAAGGCGCCTGGGCACTCAACGTCGTGTCGACGACGCGCGCGGAATCGCACCCCGGCCTGTGCCCGAATGAGAACAACAACGTGACGGTGAACATCGCAAAGATTTCGGACACCCAGTATTCCGCAAATTATCTGGGCTTTGAAATCCCGCTTACGATGAGCAGCAAGGATGACCCCAACGGCCTTCGCGGATCGGCAAGCGCGACCTATGCGGACGATCCTGGGCGGACCAGTGAGACGCTGACCGTTCAGCTTCCCAGCAGCGCGCAGCTGATCGGCTCTTCCACGTGGAGCTATAGCGGGCCGGGCGGCACCAACTGTTCGGGCGTTACCCGGATCACCGGCACGCGGCCGTAAGCGCGTTACGACGGGCCGCTGTCGCCGTGATGCGACGGCGGCCCGCTGGTTCACGGCCCCGCCCATGTCCCGTCCGCGCGATGCGGGCGGGACATCGTTGTTTTATGTCGTGACCTCACAACGACCGTTATCGGCGCGGGCCTCAACGGCCGAGATGGGGGTATGCTCACCGTCCGCTTTCGGGTGAAGATCGCCGAAAGCGGAAAGCGGTTCGGATTGACTCAGGGGATCAGGCGATCAGCGCGCAGGCGCTCGAACAGTGCGAAGAAGGCGTCATCCGTTGACTGATACTCGCTAAAACCCAAGCGTCGGCTTTTGGACATGTCGGTCACTACCTCGATCGGGCGCCCGAGATCGGCGTCGGTATGCCAGGGCGAAGCGAGGCGCGAAAGGTCGGGTTCGGCCAGCCCCTCACGCTCGGCGATATTGCGCCACAGGCCGGCGTCATCTGCCATCTGCGCCTGCAGCGGGCGCGGCGTTCCATCGAAAGGTGCTGCCTCAAGCCCAAACCAGTTGGCGATGCGGCTCCACATCCACTGCCAGCGGAAGACATCGCCGTTGACGATATTGAACGCCTGGTCATGCGCGACTTCGGTTTCCGCCGCCCAAAGCAGATGGCGGGCGAGCTGACGCGCATCGGTCATGTCGGTCAGCCCGCTCCACTGCGCCGCCGAGCCTGGAAAGGCGAACGGCCGCCCACTCTCGCGACACAGGGTCGCATAGACAGCAAGCGTGGTGCCCATGTTCATGGCATTGCCAACCGCCTTGCCGATCACGGTATGCGGGCGATGCACGCTCCATGTGAAGCCGTCGCGCGCCGCGGCGGCGAATACTTCATCCTCCTGCGCGTAATAGAAGTTCTCGACGTCGAGCCGCCCCTGCTCCTCGCGGAATGGCGTCTGCGGCAGCACGCCTTTGCCGTACGCCTCGAACGGTCCAAGATAATGCTTCAGGCCCGTTACGAGCGCGACGTGACGCGGGCCCGCCGGCTTGGGCAAGCCGTCGAGCAGGTTGCGAACCATTGCCGAATTGACCCGGATGTTTTCCGCCTCGCTGTCCTGCCGCAACCAAGTGGTGATGAAAACCGCGTCGGGTGCGATCCCAGAAAGCGCGGCAGCCGTTGCAGAAGCATCCTGCAGGTCGGCAGCGACGGGTTCGACGCCCTCCTGTGCGGTCGGACGACGAGCGAGGCCGTAAACCTTCCATCCCTGCTCGAAAAGCAGACCCGCGGTTGCATTGCCGACGATCCCGCTCGCGCCTACCACCAATGCCGTCTTCGTCATTTCGATCCTTTCGTGATTCATCGAACCCGAGCTAGGCAGCAGGCGCGGCTGCTTCTAGACGGCACCAAATACGGGGCCAGGCACCAGGAGGTAACCAGCCATGCAGCCGGGATCGGCCGAAGAGGAATGGCGTGAGGACTGCGCGCCGCGACGGATTCTAGCGCTCTTCGCGACCAAGTGGACCAGCATGGTGCTCCATACACTGCATGCGCGTCACGCTGGTGCGGCGCGCACCGGCGTACTCCAGCGCAGCCTTCCTGGCATCTCCAAGAAGATGCTGACCCAGACGCTGCGCGAGATGGAGGACGTGGGGCTTATCACGCGTCACGTCCAGAGCGTCGTTCCGCCGGCGGTGGTGTACCGACTGACTGCGCTGGGGAAGCGCTTTGTAGAGCCGGTCGAGCTTCTCTACGCTTGGGGACGTGACAACGCCGATGCGTTGGATCAGCTCGGCGGACGTCCCACCGCGCGCAGATCATAGCCGCCGGAACGTCTGCTCGCACATGCCGCTGCTCGGCCAACTAACATCCGAGATTGGGGAGTTAGCGCACGGGCAGCACTTGTGAATGCATGCCTTGGATCAGACCCAGCCCCTCTGTCGTTTATAGTCGAGAATCGCCTGGGCGTACATCACGTGCGCCAATGGCCCAGGATGCAATCCGCCGCCATGCATCGTGGCCCGAACAACGGTGCCGGCCGGCTTCGCAGTTCGGCCACCCTGCCAGACGACGTCGCAGGTGTAAGGGCCGCTGCCGCTCACGGCTCGCACAATCGCATAATGATAGGATCCGCCGGGCGCTCCGAAGCTCAGATAGTCGCCTACCGCCGGCTCGTTCACCAATGATACGGTCGACCCGCTGGCATACTCGGCAGCCAGAGTGCTGGCGAACGGCAGAACCTTTAGCTTGTCGCGACCATTGCCCGTATCCGCGCTGCCATAGCGCCAGGGCGCGATGCTATGCTGGATCGTGCCGTCAGCGCGAAGGGGTGCGCTTGCATCGCCGAGGCCGTCCGGCCCGCCTATTGCCGCGTTGGCCTGCCAACGAACGCCGTTGGGATAGACGTTTTGCGGGGAGGGGTGGAACTGGTTTTCGACGGTCGCATATCCGTCGGTTGATCCGGGATAGGCGATCATCTCGATCTGGGTGGCAGGTACGGTCTCTCCGACAACGGAACGAATATTTCCGATCGTGCCGCGCAGGTAACCGAGCAGGGCCGGGGTCGTGATTGAGCCGTTTATGCTGTTGGTCCCGTGCTGACAGATGATCTCGTCCACCGGGGAAACGCCGCCGTTCAGCGCCTTGGCTTTGGCGAGCATTTCCAGCTTCTTCGAGATCGCTTCCCGGTTCGCATACGCCTCCGGATTCTGCCCGGGGACGCACAGGTTAAGGGACGAGATGCGCTTCGTATCGGTGTTTTCGTCCAATCCCAGCGCCACATACCCGAACTCAGCGCGCGGCGAGTGATAGGCGCTGCTGGTATATTGGTCCGCACCGGCGCCGATGGAATCGCCAACCACGACGACAGACGGGCGACCGTCACCACCCTTGGCGATCATGCCCGCAGCGCGCCAGGCATTGCTGTTGGTGTTGTTGAGCGAGCCAGTCGTCAAATAGGATGCCATGCTTGCCGCCCCGCCGCGGCCGCTCTCACCTGACGCAGCCGCAGGATCGCGTGGGATGGTCCCCTCGCGCGTAAACTGGAACGCTTTCCGCATCTCGATAAGCGTGTTGGCTGGCAAAGTGACACCGGACAGACGAACCCACTTGCCCGCCCCATCGATTCGAGGACCAACGATTTCATCGCCGGCAGCGATCGTCGCGGTCTGCCAAGAGCCATCGATAAGGAACGAAATGCCCTCGATCCGCATGGCGGCGGTCGTGGCGATCTCGTGCATCAGGCCATTCGGGGCGTTGTAGAAGGCGGGAAAGAACAGCGCGAACTCGCTGATATCCCACTCTCCGGTGGCAAATACCTGAGAGTCCACTTGGTAGGGGTAGGCCGTGTTATAGGCGTAACCCAAAGTTGCCTGCCGAAATCGCGTCCCCGCCGCCCGATAGCGCGGGTCTGGCTTACCGTCGGGCATCATCGGTCCCGGCGTTGGCGTCCGGGTCGGGGTAGGGGATGGCGTAGGGGTCGGCGTTGGTGTGGGCGCGGGATTTGATGAAATCGGCTCACTGCCCGAATTGGCGCCGCCACCGCTGCCACAAGCAGTAACGCAGAAGCCGACGCCCAACATAAGCGTCGTACGACGCGAAATCTTTTCCATCTTGCCCCCCAATGCCGGGATGAAGCCCGAACAACCTCGTGTAGTGGCCGCTAGTTTGACCGCTCGTAGGTTCCCGGATCGGCGGTTGACCCTACGAACGATTGATCGCCCGCTATCCATGCGTCGATAGCAAAGTGACCGCGCTGTTAAACATCAATTATCACAAACATATCCACTATGGAGGAGACAAGTTTTGACCTACTGAAAACCTTTCGAGGCGCGTTATTTTGTATTGACTATAGAAATAAAAAAATATTTGGACTATTTTACGCCTACGGCTGGGTGCCTCATCGAGAAGCCGCTGCAGACCATTCCTCTGACCCTTGGGCACCAGCAGCGCATAGGTGTTGCTTGCCTGCTCGACGACCGAACCGCTGAGTTGCGGCTCTTCTCTTGGCTGGCTGCGGCGGATCCCGCGCGGGAAACCATTGTCGCCCCATGGATGAAAGGCGATTCGCTCGATCCGCTTTCATGCGCGCGGCCACGCCCGCCGCCGAAAACCCCGCCGGCGAGGTTGCGCTCTCAGCGACATGTAATCGCCGCCAACCCCCGCGACATGCGCGATTCGGTCAGCTGTGATCCATTGCGATGTGGAGAGGCGCTGCAGCAAACAGAGCCGCGGCCTCGCGCCGGTGGCCGTTGATGATGAGGGCGGTGTCGCCGAACCAATCGCGTGCGATCGACAGGTTCGACGGATCAACTGCCGTCGCGCAATGAAGCGGCGCCGCGAGCAGCAGCGTCCGCTCACCATCGCTGCGGCGGAATGCCACCAACGAATCTGCGCGCGCGCCGATGACCTCGACCGGATCGAGCTGCGCGTGAAAGATCGCGGGATGCTCGATACGCAGGCGAAGCATGGCGGCGATGAGCCCCTGCTTCACCGCGCCGCTGCGCCAATCCTGAAACAGGGCAGGCGCGTCGGCCCAAACCGGCACTGCTTGGCGTGCGGCATAGTCAACAGACCGGCGATTGTCGGGATCGACCAGGCTCAGGTCCCATCGCTCCGCGCCCTGGTAACAGTCGGGCACCCCGGGCAATGTGCAGCGCAGCAGTGTTTGGGCGAGCGAATAGACCGCCCCGGCGGGCGCAACGCGATCGACAAAGCGCATGATCGCCGCCCGTGCTGCCGCGTCGTGCAACAACGTGCCGATATAGTCCGCGACCCGCGCCTCATGCGGTTCGTCGGGCGCAGTCCAGGACGAACGCAACTTGGCCTCACGCAACGCCTTTCGCGACCAGTCGATAACGCGCCGTTCGAATGCGTCACCGGCATCGGCCGGGTCATAGGGCCATGCGCCGACAAGGGTCTGCACCACCGGATCGCGATCGGCCGCGTCCAGCCCGTTGGCATGCGGATCGAGCGTTTCGAGTAACGCGCGCCATTCGTCGGGCATTTCGCTCAGCGCCGCCAGCCGTGCGCGCACATCCTCACCACGCTTGTGATCATGGGTAGCGGTGGTGAGCATCGCGTGCGGGAAATGATCGGCGCGCGCCGCAACCCGCTTCAGAAAGGTGCTTGGCGTCTGTGCGAAGCGTGCAGGATCGAAGCCGACATCGGTGCGCGAAAGGAGGCGGCCATAGCGGTAGAAGGCGGTATCCTCGACCGCCTTGGCCGCCAATGGCGCGCTCAACTGCTCAAAACGGCGGCTGGCGTCGCCGCCCGCCAGAATGCGGCTGGCCAGCAATGCGGGCAATTCGCCCTCGCCCGGTGCCGCATCAGCACGCGCCGCGCCGCCCGCGCGGGCAAGACGTTCGGCGCCGTCGGCCGCGGTACCGGCATAGGTGCGATAGGCGGTAAAGTGCAGCAGCAATCCGGTCAGCGCGCGCTTTACCATGCCCAGCGTCACGTCGCGCGTCGCCGCATCGCCGCGCATTGCGACGTGGAAGGCGCGGGCGGCAGCGTTCAGCTGTCCGGGGAGGGTCCAGTCGAGGATTTCGCGGCGGGCACGATGCTCTTCTTCGGCAAAGGCGGCGGCACGGCCGCTGCGCGACGCACATAATTCGGTGAGCGGCGCTTCGCCATCGGGGTCGTGGAGCAGCGCGGAGACTTCGTTCATGAAGTCATAGCCGCTGGTGCCGTCGGTTTCCCATTCGGTCGGCAGCGCCTCGTCCGCGGCCAGGATCTTCTCGACGATCAGCCATGCGCGCCCCGGCCGCTGCGCGTCGAGCGTGCGGCGCAGCTTGCGGCAATAGCCCGCCGGGTCGGCCAGCCCGTCGACATGATCGACCCGCACTCCGTCGATCAATCCTTCGCGGTACAGGCGCAGCGGCAGCGCATGAACCGCATCGAACACGCGATCGTCCTCGACCCGCAGACCCGCCAGTTCGGTAATGTCGAAGAAGCGGCGCCAGTTGATCTCATCGGCAGCGGTGCGCCACCAGGCGAGGCGGTAATGCTGGCGTTCCAGCAGGTCGTGCAGCCGTGCGGCGCCGCCCGGCGTGGAGGCATCATAGTCGGCGGGATCGAGCGGGCGATCCTGTGGCCGTATTGGGAAGCGGTGGGTGCCGTGCGCGATCACGGCACTGCCGTCGTCGGCCAGCGCCAGCGCGCCAGAACGCAGCGCTTCCCCATAGGGAAGACCGAGAAACGGGGCCAGCAGCTTGCCGGCAAGCGCCGGGTCGCCACCTTCCCAGTCGATGTCAAAGGTTCTGGCATGTTCACTGTCCGGCCCGTGCTCCAGCACGTCCAGCCACCAGCGATTATCGTCGCCACCCACCGCCATATGATTGGGCACGATGTCCAGGATGATGCCGATGCCATGGTCGCGCAGCGTCGCCGCCATCGCGCGAAACCCGTCCTCGCCGCCCAGTTCGGGATTGATGTGCAGCGGGTCGACGACGTCATAGCCGTGAGTCGAACCGGCCCGTGCGGTGGCGATGGGAGAGGCGTAGAGGTGGCTGATGCCCAGATCGGCCAGCTGCGGCGTGATCGCGGCCGCATCGGCAAAGCCGAAGCCCTTGTGAAACTGTATGCGGTACGTGGCGCGGGGGGTCATCGGGGTCTTTCGTCGTTGAGCCGCTTGATGCGCGCCCCCACATCCGGGCGCGCAAAGATCGCGTCGGCGGGGTCGGGCAGGCGGCGGCGCCAGTTCGGATGTTCGTCGACCGTGCCGGGCAGGTTCGGTGCCTCCTCCAGCGCCAGCAGATCCTCGACCGGAATGATGGCCAGCGCGGCGGGCGTCTCGGCCACCATGTCGATGGCCGCATTGGCGGCGGCCGCAGAGTCGTCGGCGGTGGGTTGGGGATCAACGCTGCCGGTCGCCGCCCACATCGATGCGCGGTCGACCTCGCGTGCCTCACGCTCCGCCGCCCGGTCGCCTGCCGCACCCAGCCGTTCGCGCCAGTCGATGTCGGTGCCACGCCACCATCCGGCGATGGGGGGCAGGTCGTGCGTGCTGGTCATCGCCACGGCGGCGGCGTCCCATCGGCCCGGGGGGATGAAGGCGCCGCTCCGGTCGCGCTCGAACGGCAAAACGCGCATCCCCAGGATGCCGCGTTCGGTCAGCCGGTCGCGCAGGCCGGGGGGTACGACGCCCAGATCCTCACCGATGACGATGGCGTCATGGCGGCGGGATTCCAGCGCGATCAGCCGCAGCAGGTCGTCCTCCGGTTGCGCCAGATAGGCGCCCTCCAGCGGGGACGCGCCATCGGGCACGACCCACAACCGGCGCAGTCCTAGGGCATGGTCGATGCGAATGCCCCCGGCATGGGCCATCGCGCTTCGCAACAGGTCGATGAACGGGCGATAGGACCGCGCGCGCAGGGCGAGGGGAGAGAAGCTGGTGATCCCCCAATTCTGACCCGCCGCCTGAAACGCGTCGGGCGGCGCGCCGATGCCGATGCCCAGCATCAGTTCGTCGCCCCGGCTCCACGCATGGCTGCCGCCCTTGTCGATACCCACGGCAATATCGCCGACCAGCCCGATTGCCATGTCGGCGGCGGCGTTGGCGGCTTGCGCCAGCCCGGCTTCGGCACGCCATTGCAGGAACAGGTGGAAGCGGACCTCCTCCCCATGATCGCGGGCGAATTCAGCGACCTGTGGGCTGTCCGGGCGGCGATAGGCTTCGGGCCAATCCTGCCACCCGCGCGCGCCGCCCTGTGCGTGGAAATGGGCGTAAAGCGCCTCGAACATCGCGTGTTGGCGCAAGCCGTCATCGGCCCCGGCGACATAGGCGGCAAAGTCATCGCTGCCGCCCATCGCGGCGAAATCCTGTCGCAGCGCGGCCATCTTCGCCGCCACTGCTTCGGGCCAGTCGATCAGTGCCCGGCCATCCGCCGCCAGCGGCGTGCGCGTCGGCGCATACCATCCATTCAGGAAGCGGCGGCTGGAGGGGGAATAGGGGCTGTAACGGCTGGGATCGGCAGTGAAAAGCGCGTGGACCGGGCTGAGCATCAGCGCGTCCGCACCCGCATTGGCCGCTTGCGCCGCGAAATCGGCCAGCGCCGCCATGTCGCCGAATCCGCCCGCGCCGGCCAGCGAATAAAGCTGCACCGCCAGCCCCCAATATCGCCGCTCGGCAGCGGGCGTCACGCCGCTTGCGGGGGTGACGATCAGGTCCAGCGTGCCGCCATCATGCTCCAGCGTGTGATAGCCGGTTACGTCGACGACCGGCGCGGCATCGAGGTCGAGGTCGCGCGCGCCCCCATCCTCCAGATGCAGCCGCGCGTGACCCGACAGCCCCTCGACCGCAGCCCCCGCATCGACCACGCGGCACGTCTCCGCCGCGGCCATTTGTGCTTGCGCCAGGCTTTCGCGACATTGCGACACGCTGGCGCAGGGCAGACCAAGGCCGCTCAGCACCGCACGC
This sequence comes from Sphingomonas sp. IW22, assembly GCF_041321155.1. GTDB lineage: Bacteria > Pseudomonadota > Alphaproteobacteria > Sphingomonadales > Sphingomonadaceae > Sphingomonas. Next base: position 1,899,403 of record NZ_JBGGWB010000001.1, read on the forward strand.
AGGCTTTCGGGCGAAACACGCCGCGCGACGCCGTCGGCATCCTCCCAGTCGATCAGGATACCGGCGGCCTGTGCCAGCGCTTCGGTCGCGGCGTCGTGCATCACGACAGCCACGCGGCAAAGGCGGCGGGCGGGATCGTGCCGCCTGCGGGCGCGTCACCCACGACCGCCAGCGGCGCGCCGTTCGGCAGATCGACCGCGACGGGCGCATCGCCCAGATTGAGAGCGATGGTCAGCACCCGCGCCCCCAACCGCCACTGCGCGCGCACCGCCCGCTCGCCAATGGCCGCAGCGCCGAGAGCCTCGGCATCGTCCAGTGCGGGCACGATATGCGCGTGGCGCAGCCCAAGCAGCTCGGCATAGAGCGTCCGCCACGCCGCCGCGTCGGGTCCGGGTTCGGGGCGCGACTGCTCGAACGTCGCGCGGGCATTGGGATCGGGAATGGCGGCCCGCGCCTGCGGATCGGAAAAGCCGGGAAAGGCCGCGAACTCGCCGCGCCGCCCCTCTCGCACCGCGTCCGCCAGTTCGTCGTGAAAATCCGTGAAGAACAGGAACGGTGATTCCGACCCCGTCTCGTCACCCATGAAGGTGAGCGGGATTTGCGGGCACAGCAGCAACAGGCCCGTGGCTGCGCGCAGCCGTGCGGCATCGGTCAGCAGCGTCAGCCGTTCGCCCAGTGCGCGATTGCCGATCTGGTCATGGTTCTGAAGGAAGCTGACGAAGCGGATCGGGGACAGATGGGCGCTGGGCATCCCGCGCGCGCGACCCTTCTGGTTGGGCGAACCTTGCCCCTGATAGATGAAACCTTCGGCCAGGCACTGGGCGAGCTTCTCCGCCGGCGCCTCGGCAAAGTCGCGATAATAGCCATGTTCTTCGCCGGTCAGCAGGACGTGCATCACATTGTGGAAATCGTCGTTCCACTGCGCGTCGTACGCTCCGTCCAGCTTGCCCGCGTCATTATGCTCGTTTTCCAGCACCAGATGGACGTGCCGGTCGGGAAAGGCGCCGCGCACTTCGCCCGCCAGCCGGTCGAGAAACGCATCGTCGCCGATGGCGTGCACCGCATCCAGCCGCAGCCCGTCGAAACGGAACTCACCCAACCAATAGAGCGCGTTGTCGATGAAGAAGCGCGCCACCGCCTCCCGCTGAAAATCGATCGCGCCGCCCCATGGCGTGTGAAGATCGGCCTTGAAGAAGTCGGGTGCATAGGCGGGCAGGTAATTCCCGTCCGGCCCGAAGTGATTATAGACCACGTCCAGCAGCACCATCAGCCCATGGCCATGCGCCGCGTCGATCAGCGCCTTCAGATTGTCCGGGCCGCCATAGGCGGCGGTCGGGGCATAGGGCAGCACCCCGTCATAACCCCAGTTGCGCGTGCCGCCACAGGTCGCAAGCGGCATCAGCTCGATCGCGGTGAAGCCGAGTGCGGCAATGTCCGCCAACCGATCCGCAACCCCCGCATAGCCGCCGAGCGTGCCGACATGCACTTCCTGCACCGCCGCCTCACGCCATGGCCGCCCGCGCCAGTCGGCGTTCGTCCAGCGATAGCTGTCGGGCGCGGGGATGATGCTCCAGCCGTGAACATCCCCCGCCTGTGCGCGTGACGCGGGATCGGGCACCGACTGTCCATCCGACAGGACGAAGCGATAATGCGCGCCGGGGGCGGCGGTGGTGTCGCCTTCGAACCAGCCGTCGGCCGTCGCCGTCATAGCGATCGGCGCCGCGCCTTCGATCTCCAGCGTCAGCGCCTCGACGCCCGGCGCCCAGATCGAAAAGCGCGTGCCGCCATCGGCCAGCGGTTGCGGTCCCCATTTCATTCGATCGGCCCCGTTGCATGGATCAGCACGGCAGAGCGGTCGCGGACCTGCACCGTTGCTTCGGTCAGGTCATATTCGCCGATGCCGGTATCGGCGCTGTCCACCAGCAGGCGGCGATGATGATGCGGCGCGGGCAGCGTGAATTCGAGCGTCGATTCCGACCCGTTCATCAGCATCGTGATCGCTTCGAATCCGCCATCCTCGGCAATGCGCGCGCGGCGCATCACCAGCGCCTTGCCGTGCGGATTCTCCCAATCCTCCGGTGACAGGGCGTTGCCGCGTTCGTCGAACCAGTCGATGTTGCGGATGCCGGGCGCGATCTCCTCGCCATACAGGAACGCCGCCGACCGGACGAGCGGGTAATGCTTGCGGATCAGGATCAGGCGGCGGACGAAGTGGGACAGGCTTTGTCCCTCCTCGCTGGCCGCCTGGCTCCAGTCGAGCCAGCTGATCTCGTTATCCTGGCAATAGGCGTTGTTGTTGCCGAACTGCGTCCGCCCGAATTCGTCACCGGCCAGCAGCATCGGCGTGCCGAGCGAGGCAAGCAGCGTGATCAGCATCGACCGGCGCACGCGTTCGCGCACCGAATTGATTGCCGGATCGTCGCTCGGCCCCTCAGCGCCCCAGTTGCACGACAGGTTTTCGGAATGGCCGTCGCGATTATCCTCGCCATTCGCCTCGTTATGCCGGTGTTCGTACCGGGTGATGTCGGTCAGCGGCTGGCCGTCATGGCTGGCGACGAAGTTGACGCTGGCCCATGGGCGGCGCGCGCGGCGATCGAACAGGTCGCCCGACCCGGCAATGCGCGCGGCGAACTCCCCGCGCACGCCCTCATCCCCGCGCCAGAAACGGCGGGTGGAATCGCGGAACTTGTCGTTCCATTCGGCAAAGCCGGGCGGATGGTTGCCCAACTGATAGCCGCCCGGCCCAATGTCCCATGGTTCTGAGATCAGCTTGACGCGGCCAAGCACCGGGTCCTGCCGCAACGTGTCAAAGAACGACGCCCCGGGGTCGAACGCACCATCCCCCGTTCGCCCCAGCGTCGCGCCCAGATCAAAGCGAAAGCCGTCGATACGGAAACTCTCGACCCAGTAGCGAAGCGAGTCGGTCACCAGCTGCAACACGCGCGGCTGGTCGAGGTTGAAGGTGTTGCCGGTGCCGGTATCGTTCACGCAGTAACGCGGATTGTCCTTTTGCAGCCGGTAATAGGTCGCATTGTCCAGACCGCGAAAACACATGGTCTGGCCCATTTCGCTGCCTTCGGCGGTGTGGTTGTACACCACGTCCAGAATGACCTCGATCCCCGCTGCGTGCAGTCGCCGGACCGACAGGCGCAGGTCGTCGGCATCGCCCGAACCAAGGTAGCGCGATTCCGGCGCGAAGAAGGCCAGGGTGTTGTAGCCCCAATAATTGACCAGCCCCTTTTCCTTCAGGAACCGGTCCTGCACGAACCCGTGGATCGGCATCAACTCGATCGCGGTGATGCCCAGCCGCTTCAGATGCGCGATGACGTCCGGGTGGCTCAGCGCGCGATAGGTGCCGCGTTCGGACGCAGGCACGGTTTCCATCAGCTGCGTCAGGCCCTTTACATGCGCCTCGTAAATGACCGTTTCCGCCCAGGGGGTGTTCGGGCGGCGATCGTCACCCCAGTCGAAACTGTCGGAAACCACCACCGATTTGGGCATGGCGGGTGCGCTGTCGCGGCGGTCGAAGCTCAGGTCCGCGCGTGACGAATTGACGCGATAGCCGTGCAGCGCGTCGCTCCACCGCACTCGACCGAATGTCCGCCGGGTATAAGGGTCGAGCAGCAGCTTGTTCGGGTTGAACCGGTGCCCCTGTTCCGGTTCATAAGGGCCATGTGCGCGAAAGCCGTAAAGCAGGCCGGGCCGCGCATCGGGCAGGTAGCCGTGCCAGATTTCATCGGTCCATTCGGGCAGTTCCAGCCGTGCGATCTCCCGCCGTCCGCTTTCGTCGAACAGGCACAGTTCGATCTTTTCGGCATGGGCCGAAAACACGGCGAAGTTCACGCCAAGACCGTCAAAGGTCGCGCCCAGCGGATAGGGTACGCCGCTGCTCAGGCGGTCGGGGATTCGGGTCAAGGGGTCAGGCTCCTTCGCGGCGCAGGATCAGGGTGGCAAGCGGCGGCAGGGTCAGGCGCAGGGAATGCGGCTGGCCGTGCGCCGGATGTTCTTCGGTCGACAGCGTTTCGGCATGACCGATGCCGCTGCCGCCATAGCGGGGGGCATCGGTGTTCATGATCTCCCGCCAGTTGCCGGTGTCCACGCCGACGCGGTAATCGTGCCGCGGCACCGGCGTCATGTTGACCACGCACAGCAGCGGCGGCGCGCCGTAATGGGAGCAGCGGTGAAAGGCGAAGACGCTGTTTTCCGCGTCGTCGCTCACTGCCCATGCAAAGCCGCGTTCATCCGCATCGCTTTGATGCAGCGAACCTTCGGCGCGGTAGAGCGCGTTCAGGTCGCGAACCAGCGCCTGCACGCCCGCATGGTCGGCCTGGCCCAGCGCGGCCCAGTCCAGTTCGCCGTCATGGTGCCATTCGTGCCACTGGGCGATCTCCCCGCCCATGAACAGCAGCTTCTTGCCCGGATGCGCCCACATGAAACCCAGATAGGCGCGCAGATTGGCGAATTTCTGCCAGCGGTCGCCAGGCATCTTGGCGATCAGCGATCCCTTGCCATGCACCACCTCGTCATGGCTGAGCGGCAGGATGAAGCGTTCGGAAAAGGCATATACCGGGCCGAACGTCATTTCGCCGTGATGCCAGCGGCGATTGATCGGGTCCTCCTCCATGTAACGCAGGGTGTCGTTCATCCACCCCATGTTCCATTTATACTGGAAGCCCAGCCCGCCATGGTCAGGCTCAGCGGTAACGCCGGGGAAGGCGGTCGATTCCTCCGCAATGGTGATCGCGCCGGGGCAGCGTTCGCGCACGGCCGCGTTCATGCGCCGCAGGAAATCGATCGATTCCAGATTCTCGCGGCCGCCATGCATGTTGGGCACCCATTCGCCCGCCCGCCGGCTATAATCGCGGTACAGCATCGACGCGACGGCATCGACCCGCAGACCGTCGACATGGAAATGTTCCAGCCACCACAGGGCGGATGCGATCAGCATTCCCGCAACCTCGCGCCGCCCAAGGTTGAAGATCAGCGTGTTCCAATCGGGATGATATCCCTCGCGCGGGTCGGCATGTTCGTACAGCGCGGTGCCGTCGAACCGTTCCAGCCCGTGCGCGTCCGACGGGAAATGCGCGGGCACCCAATCCAGGATCACGCCGATCCCGGCGCCGTGGCAACGATCGACGAAGCGCGCAAACTGTTCGGGCGTGCCGTACCGCGCGCTGGGCGCAAAGGGCGACAGCGGCTGATAACCCCATGATCCGCCGAACGGATGCTCGGCGATCGGCATCAGTTCGACATGGGTAAAGCCCATTTCGGTCAGATAGGGGATCAGCTGATCCGCCAGCTGGTCCCAGTCATGCGTCCCGCCATGCCACGGGCGGCGCCACGAACCGGCATGGAGTTCATAGACCGAAATCGGCGCGCCGGGATGCTGACGCTCCCCACGCGTTGCCATCCAGTCGGCGTCACTCCAGCTGAACGTGGGGGCAGGGGCCACCACGGATGCCGTCGCGGGCGGACATTCGGTCGCGCGCGCCAGTGGATCGGCCTTGTCCCGTCGCACGCCGTCGGCGCCGATCACCGCATATTTGTATGAAGCACCCGCGCCGACGCCGGGCACGAACAGCTCCCACACCCCGCCATCATGGCGCAGCCGCATCGGCAGCCGCCGCGCATCCCAGCTGCAAAAGTCGCCGATCACGCTGACGCTGTGCGCGCTGGGCGCCCAGACGGCGAAGCGCGTGCCCGCCACGCCGTCCACCGTATCGGGATTGGCCCCCAGCCGCAGTGCCAGCTCCCAATGCGTACCTTCGCGCAGCAGATGCAGGTCAAGCCCGCCCAGTTGCGGCGGAAAGGCATAAGGGTCTGCCCCCTCGCTTACGCCGCCGCCCGGCCAGCAGGCGCGCAGGCGATAGGGGCCGCCACGATGCTCCGCGACGAACAGGCCATCGACCCCGCCCGGCGTCATTTCGACAGCACCGTCCGACGAAATAAGAGACACGGCATCCGCGCCGGGAAGATAGACGCGCACCACCCCATCATGCGCCCCAAGATACGCAAAGGGATCGCGCAGCCAGTCCAATCTCTCGCCGTCCGACCGTGCCACATTCACCCCCATGTTGCGCCATCGAACGCCGCATCCGGCAATAAGTGCCGCAACGCGTAATTTATCGTGGATCCAGTGGAACCGCAGCAGCGTCGCGGCGCTTCACCTTTGACTGGCAAAGGGGGAACGACATGCCGCCAAGTGCAACGTTGAGAGGTCTGGTCACGCGGCAGGCGATGGCAATCGTCCTTGCCGGCGGTCGCGGCAGCCGATTGATGGAACTGACCGACATCCGGGCAAAGCCCGCCGTCTATTTCGGCGGAAAGACGCGGATCATCGACTTCGCCCTGTCGAACGCCCTCAATTCCGGTATTCCCCGTATCGGCGTGGCGACGCAGTACAAGGCGCACAGCCTGATCCGCCATCTGCAAAACGGCTGGAGCTTCTTTCGCAACGAACGCAACGAAAGCTTCGACATCCTGCCCGCCAGCCAGCGCGTGTCGGAAGAGAACTGGTATCTCGGCACTGCCGACGCGGTTTATCAGAACCTCGACATCATCGGCAGCTATGCGCCGAAATACATCCTCGTCCTGGCCGGCGACCATATCTACAAGCAGGACTACGGCGTGATGCTGGAAGAGCATTGCGAAACCGGCGCCAGTGTCACCGTCGGCTGTGTCGAAGTGCCGCGCATGGAGGCAACGGCGTTCGGCGTCATGCATGTCGATGATAACGACCGCATCATCGACTTCCTCGAAAAGCCCGCCGATCCGCCGTCGATGCCGGGCCATCCCGACCTCGCCCTCGCCAGCATGGGCATCTATGTGTTCGAGACGGAGTTCCTGGCGCAGGTGCTGCGGGAGGATGCCGCCGATCCCAACAGCAACCACGATTTCGGCAAGGACATCGTGCCGAAACTGGTTCGCGACGGGAATGCGCGCGCGCACCATTTCGGTCGCTCGGCCCTTCGCTCCGGGCCTGAGGCGGAGCCTTACTGGCGCGATGTCGGCACGCTGGACGCCTATTTCGCGGCCAATATCGACCTGACCAACACCGTGCCCGAACTGGACCTGTACGACCGCGAATGGCCGATCTGGACCTATTCGGAAATGACCGCCCCGGCCAAGTTCGTCCATGACGAGGACGGACGCCGGGGAGAGGCGATCTCCTCGCTCGTCTCCGGCGATTGCGTCGTGTCGGGCGCGTCGTTGCGCCATTCGCTGCTCTTTACCGGTTGTCGCATCAACAGCTATTCGGCCATCGAGAACGCGGTGCTGATGCCGCGAGTGAAGGTGGGCCGATCGGTGCGACTGAAGAACGTCATCATCGACCGGGGCGTCGAGATTCCAACAGGCATGGTCATCGGCGAAGACCCGGTGCTGGACGCAAAGCGGTTTCGGCGGACCGAAAACGGCATCTGCCTGGTCACCGCGCGGATGATCGAGGCGCTGGATCGCTGATGGTGCTGCGCCTGCTGTCGGTCACGTCCGAACTCTATCCGATCATCAAGACCGGCGGGCTGGCCGACGTGGCCGGGGCGTTGCCAGCCGCGTTGGAAAAGGCGGGGGTCGATACGACGACGCTGGTTCCCGGCCACCCGGCCGTCATCGATGCGCTTTCGGGGGCGGTGCCGCTCCACCACTATAACGCGCTGATGGGCGGGCAGGCGACGTTGCTGCGCGGGTCGGCGGCGGGGCTGGACGTGATCGTCCTTGACGCACCGCATCTCTTCGATCGACCGGGCAACCCCTATCTTGGTCCCGATGGTCGCGACTGGCCCGACAATGCGCTTCGCTACGGCGCCTTCGCCCGTGCCGCCGCCGATCTAGCGGGCGGGCGCGTGGCCGGGTTCGACGTTGACGTGGTGCAACTTCACGACTGGCAGGCGGGTCTGGCCGCCGCCTATCTCCATTACGATCCGCCCGCGCGCCGTCCGGGGGTTGTCGCCACCATTCACAACCTGGCCTTTCAGGGCATTTTCCCTGCCTATCTACTCGGTTCGCTTGGATTGCCGGCTGAGGCGTTTTCGCTGGACGGGGTCGAATATCACGGCTCGATCAGCTTTCTGAAAGCTGGGCTGATCTTTGCCGATCGCATCACGACCGTTTCCCCCACCTATGCCGCCGAAATCATGGAGGAGGACGCGGGCATGGGCCTGGATGGCCTGCTTGCCGGACGGGCCGATATCGTGTCGGGCATTCTGAACGGGATCGACACCGATGTCTGGAACCCGGCCGAAGACCCGGCGCTTGCCGCACCGTTCAGCGCCGCGACCCTGTCCGCGCGTGGCGCGAACAAGGCGGCGTTGCAGCGCGACCTGGGGTTGGACATCGACCCGCGCGCCTTCCTGATCGGGTCCGTCGGGCGCCTGACCGAACAAAAGGGCATGGACCTGTTGCTCGCGCTGTTGCCCGAACTGGTCGGGCACGGCGCCCAGCTTGCCCTGTTGGGCAGCGGCGACCGCGATCTGGAAGCGGCGCTGCGAACGCTGGCACAGACGCATCCTGGACGGATCGGTTGTCATATCGGCTATGACGAGGGGCTGGCGCACCGGATTGAGGCGGGGGCCGACATCTTCCTGATGCCGTCGCGTTTCGAACCCTGTGGCCTGACCCAGATGTACGCCCTGCGCTATGGCGCGGTGCCGGTAGTGGCGCGCGTCGGCGGGCTGGCCGATACCGTGATCGACGCCGGACCCTATGCGCTGGCGCAGCGCGTCGCGACCGGTTTTCAGTTCGCGCCCGGATCGCTCGGTTCGACGCGCGCGGCGTTGATGCGGGCAATGGCGATGCACCGCGATGCGCCCGATGCCTGGGCGCGGCTTCAGCGCAACGGCATGGCCACCGACTGTTCATGGACCACACCGGCGCGCCAATATGCCGCGCTGTTTCGGTCGATCAGCCCGTCGTCTTTGGCTTGACCGCACGCTTGGCCTTGGGAAGCGGGGCGCCCGCTTCCGCCGCCTTTCCGGCGCGGGGCGCGCGGGCACGCTTTGTCTCGGCCGGCGGTGCGGCTTCTGCCGGCTTCTGCACCTGATCCTCGCTCGACACGGTTTCGTCGCCATCGATTTCGCGTGCGGCGTCGTGCCAGTGGTCATCGTGACGGCCCGCGGGGCGGCCTTCACCTTCCCACAGTTGATAGGCGCGTTCCCGTACGCGCGTCTCCCGGTCTTGTTGCCGATCGTCGGTCATTCGTCCTTCCCTTCCGAACACCAGGCTGCATCAGCGTACAACCAGCATATCCTGCTCTCGTTGCATCATTTTCCGTCCGACCGACAGACGCGACGAGAATTTGGGTGAAGACAGCGAAAATGGGGGCGACGGCCTGCGCGTTTGCCCGGCACCGTTTCGGGCGACGATATTTGCAGGGTCGCGCTGCTTGCCCCTACGCATCCAACAGATCCCACTCACCCGATTGTTGATCGAGGACTGACCATGCCCGTTACGGACATCGCCACGCGCGTCTATGATCATGGCTGGCGCCTCGACCCGGTGGTCCGAAGCCTGCTCGACACCGATTTTTACAAGCTGCTGATGTTGCAGATGATCCGGCACCTGCATCCGGACGTTCGCGCGACCTTTTCCCTCATCAATCGCAGCACGTCGATACGGCTTGCCGACGTCATCGACGAAGCCGAGCTTCGCGAACAACTCGACCATGCCCGCACTATCCGCTTTTCGAAGAAGGAGCTGATCTGGCTGGCGGGCAACAGCTTCTATGGCAAGCAGCGGATGTTCGCCCCCGACTTCATCGCCTGGCTCGCCGATTTCCGCTTGCCCGAATATTCGCTGTCGAAAGTGGACGGGCAGTTCGAACTTCGTTTCGACGGACCATGGACGCACACGACGATGTGGGAGATTCCCGCACTCGCCATCGTCAACGAATTGCGTTCGCGTGCCGCGCTCAAGGGCAGGGGGCGCTTCGAACTCGACATTCTGTACGCGCGCGCAAAGGCCAAATTGTGGGAAAAGGTCGAACGGCTAAGCGAGCTTCCCGATCTCAGGATTTCCGATTTCGGCACCCGCCGTCGGCACAGCTTTCTATGGCAACGCTGGTGCGTCGAGGCCCTGAAGGAAGGGCTGGACACGCGCTTCATCGGCACCTCGAACGTGCTGATGGCGATGGACAATGATCTGGAAGCGATCGGCACCAACGCGCATGAATTGCCGATGGTGATGGCGGCGCTGGCGAATTCGGACGAAGAGGTCGCGACCGCCCCCTACCGGGTGCTGGCGCAATGGCAGGCGCATTATGACGGCAATTTGCTGATCGCCCTGCCGGATGCCTTCGGCACCGCCGCCTTTTTGCGCGACGCGCCCGACTGGCTCGCCAACTGGACCGGTTTCCGCCCCGACTCGATGCCGCCCATTGAGGGGGGCGAGCAGATCATCGCTTGGTGGCGCGCGCGGGGCGTTGATCCACGGACCAGGCTGCTGATCTTCTCCGACGGCATGGACGTCGACACGATCGAGGCGACCTATCAGCATTTTCACGGTCGCGCCCGCATGAGCTTTGGCTGGGGCACCAATCTGACCAACGATTTTCGCGGATGCGATCCGGTCGGCGGCCACGGGCTCGAACCGATCTCCCTGGTAGCCAAGGTGACCAGCGCAAATGGCCGTCCTGCCGTGAAGCTGTCCGACAATGCGTCAAAGGCGACGGGCGATCCGGCCGAAATCGAACGCTACCTGCGCGTTTTCGGGCGGGAGGGGCGGCGTCAACAGCCGGTCGCTGTCTGATCCAACGGCGGGGGCGGACCCGCCGGCAATCGTCGCAGCGTCGCGTTCAGCTGCGCGCGAGCGGCTTTGTTCCCGCTTCGTATGACGTCGGCGGCGACCAGCGAACTCGACTGAACGCGCGTGCAATACCACTCACCGGCGATTGAAAAAAATGCATGGTGAACGCATGGCCGTTGCACTTGCGTGGAACAAAACATTGGTTAATCCCGCAGTCCATCGGCCAAGCTGAGTTAAACCCCGCCGGTAATGCGAGGTGAAATGACCACAGCCATGCACGACGATGATGTCAAAACCGTTTCCGGTGCAATCAAGGTTGCGCGGGTATTGTGCATTCTTTGCGTCGTGTACATGCACCCGTGGATCGGCGTGTCCGGGGATGAGCTGTTCGCCAGCCCCCATTTCTGGGATAAGTTCCTGATTTACTGGACGCAGGAAGCGGTGGCGCGGAGCGCTGTTCCGCTTTTGAGCGTGGTTTCCGGGTGGCTTGTGCTGTCGACCGTCCAGCGAAAGGTCTATGGCGATTTCATCAACGGCAAGGCCCGCGCCATCCTTTTGCCGATGCTGATATGGAACGTCATCGCGCTGGCGGTGGTGTCCGTGTTCGCTGGTTTCGGCTTTCTGGCCAAGATCATGCCCCAAAGCCCGATCGAGGCATTGAACGAGCTGGTTTTTCTGTACGAACGCGGCGCAATCAACGTGCAGAATTCGTTTCTGCGCGATCTCTTCGTGTGTATGCTGGTTGCGCCGTTCCTGATCAGGCTGTCACCCCGCTGGCTGTGGGCGCTGCTGATCACAAGCGTCGTCTGGCAGTTGAGCGAGGTACAGCTCTACATCCTGCTTCGGCCACAGATCCTGACATTCTTCATCATCGGCATTCTTGCCCGCGCTTCGCGCTGGGACCGGCAAGTGGTCCGCTGGCCGGTGCTGCCGATCCTGGCGGTGGCAGCCGTCGCCATTGCGTTGAAGGTCAACCTGATCATGTATCCGCCGGACGAACCGTCGCTGCTGGTCGACGGTACGCTCGAACTGGCGCTGCGGATTTCGGTAGCGCTGGCGTTCTGGCGAATGTCGGTCAGTCTGGCCCAGACACGGTTTCTGGACCTGTTCAAACGGATCGAGCCGTACACCTTCCTGTTGTTCTGCTCGCACGTCATCATCATCCGCACGATCGGACCGGTTCTGGGTCAGATCTTCGGAAAGTTCGGCGATCCGCTTTTCCTGCCTTATTATTTCGCGCAGCCGTTCATCGCCCTTTTCGCGGCGATCCTGCTGGGGCTGCTGCTGGTTCGGGTGTCGCCCACAGTGGCGCACGTCATGAGCGGCGGACGATTGGGTGCCAAGGCCCGACAACCGCGCGAACCGCGCGGGCGAAGCGCCAGCGAGCAGGGGCGTGCCTTCCCGCCACTCGCCGGGGAATAAATCGCGGACGTGAAAAGGGCGGCCACCGCATCCGGTGACCGCCCCTTTTAGCCTTACTGGTCGAGGAAGCTTCGCATCTTCCGGCTGCGGCTGGGGTGCTTCAGCTTGCGCAGCGCCTTTGCCTCGATCTGACGGATACGTTCGCGCGTCACGCTGAACTGCTGACCCACTTCCTCCAGCGTATGGTCGGTGTTCATGCCGATGCCGAAGCGCATGCGCAGCACGCGCTCCTCGCGCGGGGTCAGGCTGGCCAGCACGCGCGTCACGGTTTCCTTCAGGTTCGCCTGAATGGCCGCGTCGACCGGGATGATCGCGTTCTTGTCCTCGATGAAGTCGCCCAGATGGCTGTCCTCCTCGTCGCCGATCGGCGTTTCGAGGGAGATCGGCTCCTTGGCGATCTTCATCACCTTGCGAACCTTTTCCAGCGGCATGGACAGGCGTTCCGCCATTTCCTCGGGCGTCGGTTCGCGGCCCTGTTCGTGCAGGAACTGGCGGCTGGTGCGGACCAGCTTGTTGATCGTTTCGATCATGTGCACCGGGATTCGGATGGTGCGCGCCTGATCCGCGATCGAGCGGGTGATCGCCTGACGGATCCACCACGTCGCATAGGTGCTGAACTTGTAGCCGCGGCGATATTCGAACTTATCCACCGCCTTCATCAGGCCGATATTCCCTTCCTGAATCAGGTCTAGGAATTGCAGCCCGCGATTGGTGTATTTCTTGGCGATGGAGATGACGAGGCGCAGGTTCGCCTCGACCATTTCCTTCTTGGCGATACGCGCTTCACGCTCGCCCTTTTGCACCATGTTGACGATGCGGCGGAATTCGCCCAGCGCCATGCCGGTCGACTGCGCGATTTCGGCGATTTCCGCGCGGATGCGGTCGACGGTTGCCGCCTCATTCTCGGCAAAGGCCTTCCACTTCTTGTCCAGCGCCTGGACCGACGGCAGCCACTGCTCGTCCAGCTCATGACCCATATAGCGGTCGAGAAAGTCCTTGCGGTTCACCTTGTGCCGCTCCGCCAGGCGCAGCATTTGGCCGCCCAGCGCGGTCAGGCGCCGGTTGAAGCTGTAAAGCTGGTCGACCAGATATTCGATCTTGGCCTGATGGAACTGCACGCTCTCGACCTCGGCGGTCAGATCTTCGCGCAGCTTCTGATACTTCTTCTCGTCGGATGCCGACAATTCGCCGCCCGCAGCCATCGCGTCCAGCCGCTTCGCCTGCATCTTGGCAAAGCTCTTGTAGATCGACGTGATGTTGGCGAACTTCTCCAGCGCCTGCGGCTTGAGCGTTTCCTCCATCTGGGCAAGGCTGAGGGTGTTGTCCTCCTCCTCATCGTCCGACGGGCGCGGGGTGCGCCGGTCGGTCATGGAGTCCTCGTCATCGTCGGCAGAGGCTTCTTCCGGCTCGTCCTCGTCCTTGAACGACGGACCGGCATTCTTTTCCGAAATCTCGCCATCGTCATCGCCATCCTCGTCGGACAGCGATTCGGGCGCAGGATCCTTGGACAGCATGGCGTCGAGATCGAGGATCTCGCGCAGCTGCATCGTGCCTTCGTTCAGCGCGGTCGACCAGTTGATGATCGCGTTGAAGGTGATCGGGCTTTCGCACAGGCCCAGGATCATCGTGTCGCGACCTGCCTCGATCCGCTTGGCGATGGCGATTTCGCCCTCGCGGCTCAGCAGTTCGACCGCCCCCATTTCGCGCAGGTACATGCGCACGGGGTCGTCGGTGCGATCGACCGTTTCCTTCTTCTTCGGGGCTTCGAATGCGGGGGCTGAATCGTCCTGGCTGTCGGCGGTTTCGGCCTCGTCGCCGCTTTCCTCCTCGCCGTCGCCGTCTTCGCCTGCTTCCTCATTCTCGACGACATTCACGCCCATGTCGTTGAGCGCGGCCATGATGTCCTCGATCTGCTCAGAGGACATCTGGTCCTGCGGCAGCATCTCGTTCAGCTGGTCGACGGTGATGTAGCCGCGCTTCTTCGCACGCGCGATCAGCTTCTTGATCGAGCCTTCATTCAGGTCGATCAGCGGCGCGTCGCCCGTTTCATTCGTGTCGGCAACGTCCGCCATGTTCGCCTTCGCCATCAACTGCCCTCGATTACCCGATCGTTTCGCCGTCTTCGTCCGCGTGCAACAGATTTGCAAGCCGCGCCTCTAGCCTTAACTGCTCCTGGAGCAAGGCCTGCTGGCGCGCCAGTGCATCGTCGGTGAAGTGCGCTGCCATTGCCGACGTGGCCGCTGCCAGCGCTGCATCGACGCGCGGACGCGCGACCATCACCGCAATCGCCTCGTTCAAATCCGCAGCGGCGCGCGCATCGTCGGCGCCAGCATGCGTGAACGAGAAGGGCAGGGCGTCGGCTCTGAGCAGATCACTGGCCACCTGATCGAACCCGGACCTCGCCAATATGGTGACGAGGCGGCCGCTATCAAGCGCTTGGTCTTCAAGCGCCAGATCGACCACCGCCTCGAACGCACGCGCCAGTGCGCCATCGGCCAGCCGCAGCGAACCCAGCACTTCCATATGGCGCGCAATTTCGGCCGGGTGGCGGATCAGGCCCGCCAGCACCGCCTTGGCAAGCACCCGGTCGATGCCGCCGGTGCCGACCGCGCGCGCTTCATCGCCCGGCGGTGCCTCAGGTGGCCGCCATCCGCCCTTGGCAAAGCGTCCGCGCTGGGGTGCGCGTGCCTGTGTGCGCTGCGGCGGGGCGGGGCGCTTGGCAAAGGTTTCGAAAAAGCGGCGGCGGAAATCGGCGTGATATTCGCTGCGGACATTCTGGTCCGCGATCAGGTCCGCCTGCTCGGCCAGCCGCGCGCGCAGCCCCGCTCGCTCTTCCGGCGTGTCGGTCGGTTCGGTCAGCGCGTTGCGCCACAGCCGCTCGACCAGCGGTTCGGGCTTGGCCAGCAATGCTTCCATCGCCGCCGGCCCCGATGCGCGGATCAGGTCGTCGGGGTCCTGCCCGGCGGGCAGCGTGACGAACGACAGGCTGCGCCCTGGCGCCAGCGCGGGCAGTGCGCGCGCGGCGGCGCGGATCGCCGCCTTTTGTCCCGCGGCATCGCCATCGAAGCACAGGATCGGCACATCGATCAGCCGCCACAGCCGCTCCAGCTGCGCTTCGGTCATCGCGGTGCCCAGCGGCGCGACTGCTTCTCCAAAGCCCGCCTGCGCCAGCGCGATCACGTCCATATACCCCTCGACCGCGATCAAGCGGCCCGCCTTGCGTGCGGCGGCGGCGGCGCGGTTCAGATTGTAAAGCGTGCGCCCCTTGTCGAAGAGCGGCGTTTCCGGCGAATTGAGATATTTCGGCTCACCAGCCCCGATGATGCGGCCGCCGAACGCGATCACCCGGCCGCGCGGGTCGCGGATCGGGATCATCAACCGGCCGCGAAACCGGTCATAGGGCGCCTTGCCGTCGACCTGGATCAGCAACCCCGCCTCGACCAGCATCGCATCGCCGAATTCGCTCAGCGCCTGACGCAGCCTCGTGCGGCTGTCGGGCGCAAAGCCCAGGCCGAATGTTCGGGCCGTGTCCGCGCGAATGCCGCGTTGCTCCAGCAGCGCGCGCGCCTCCGCGCCGTCCAGCCCGTGCAGCTGTTCCTCGAACCACTTGGTCGCCGCCGCCATCACGTCGTGCAGCGACTTGGCCCGCTCTGCCTTGGCTGCCGCGCGCTTGTCCTGCGCGGGCATTTCCAGCCCGGCGACCTGCGCCAGTTCCTTGACCGCGTCGATGAATGGCAGGCCCTGCTGCTCGGTCAGCCAGCGGATCGCGTCGCCATGCGCGCCGCACCCGAAACAGTGGTAAAAGCCCTTGTCGTCATTGACGTAGAAGCTGGGCGATTTTTCATTGTGGAAAGGGCAGCACGCGCGAAACTCCCGCCCCGCGCGTTGCAGCTTTACCGTCCGCCTGACCAGCACCGACAATGTGGTGCGCGCACGAACCTCGTCGAGAAAGGCGGGGGTAAGACTCACAGCCCGATTATATCATGGCAAAGGTGAGGGCGCCTGTCGATCAGTTCAGCGCCGCCTTAACCGCGGCGCTCGCCTTGGACATGTCCAGCACCTGGCCGTGACGTGCCTTCAGCTCGGCCATCACGCGGCCCATGTCCTTCATGCCCGATGCGCCCAGATCGGCCTTGATCGCCTCGATCGCGGCGGCGGTTTCGGCGTCGTCCATCTGGCGCGGCAGGAATCGTTCGATCACCGCCACCTCGGCCGCTTCGGCTTCGGCCAGCTCGGGGCGGCCGCCCTTTTCATACATTTCGATCGATTCGCGGCGCTGCTTGACCATTGTCTGCAGCACATCGACGACCAGCGCGTCGTCATCGGCGGGCGCGCCGCCGGTGCGGACTTCGATGTCGCGGTTCTTGATGGCCGACTGGATCAGGCGGATGGTCCCGGTGGTTGCCTTGTCCCCACCCTTCATGGCGGTGACCAGCGCGGCCTTGATGTCGTCGCGAATCATGGTTTCTCTCGAACTGAAGCGGAAAGGCGGAGCGATAGCGGAGCGCGCGCGTGCCGTCACCGGTTGACGGCGCGCCACGGTGGGTCTAGCCGCCGTGCCTTAGCGACATCGCCAACCCAAGTTAACGGAGTAGCCGCCCCCATGGCCGACGCCACGCCCTTTCACGCGCCCGAAGGAGCCACGGGCGTGTTGGTTCTGGCCAATGGCGACGTCATCTGGGGTCGCGGGTTCGGCGCGACCGGCGCCGCCGTTGGCGAAGTGTGCTTCAACACCGCGATGACGGGTTATCAGGAAGTGATGACGGACCCGTCCTATGCCGGTCAGATCATCACCTTCACCTTCCCGCATATCGGCAATGTCGGCACCAATGCCGACGATGTCGAGGCCGACGATCCCCATGCCCTTGGCATGATCGTGCGGGAGGATGTGACCGAACCCAGCAATTTCCGCTCGGTCGAACGGCTGGACGACTGGATGCGCGCGCACAACCGCATCGGCCTGTCGGGCATCGACACCCGCGCGCTGACCCGCCGCATCCGTGAAGCGGGCGCGCCCAACGGCGTCATCGCCCATTCGCCCACCGGCGAGTTCGACGTGCCCGCGCTGCTGGAGCAGGCCCGCGCCTGGCCGGGGCTTGAGGGCATGGACCTGGCCAAGACCGTGTCGTGCGAAATGCATTACGGCTGGGCCGGCGGCCTGTGGAAGCTGGGCCAGGGCTATGGGGGCGAGGGGGGTGAAGACACCCGCCCACACGTCGTCGCGCTCGATTACGGGTCAAAGCGCAACATCTTCCGCAATCTGGTGCAGGCGGGCGCCCGCGTCTCGGTCCTGCCCGCCACCGCGACCTTTGATGAGGTGATGGCGCTCAAGCCCGACGGCGTGTTCCTGTCCAACGGCCCCGGCGACCCCGCCGCGACGGGCGAATATGCCGTCCCCGTCATCCGCCGCCTGCTCGATGAAAAGCTGCCGGTGTTCGGTATCTGCCTTGGCCACCAGTTGCTGGGTCTGGCCGTCGGCGCGCGCACGACCAAGATGCATCAGGGCCACCGCGGCGCCAACCACCCGGTCAAGCGACTGGCCGACGGCGTGGTCGAGATCACCAGCATGAACCACGGCTTCGCAGTCGTCACCGAAACCCTGCCGGACACGGCGCGGGAGACGCATGTGTCGCTGTTCGACGGCAGTAACGCCGGGTTTGAGCTGACCGACCGCCCCGCGTTCAGCGTGCAATATCACCCGGAAGCGTCGCCGGGACCGCAGGATAGTTTTTATCTGTTCGAGCGGTTCGTGGGGATGCTGCGGTGACAGATGGAACTCCTTACGGGGAGTTCGAGGCAGCCCTTTTCGTTCGTATGCTGCAGTTAGAGCGAGAGGGGGCTGGGCCGGTATTTGACCTCGAGGCCGTCATGGATGGAACCGAGGTTGGTTTTCATCGGGAATGGGGTCGCAGATTCGTATCCGATAACAAGGATCGTTTTGGCAGGTCGCAGTCTACTATGCAGTCGTTGCGGTTCGAGCTGTCGGCCCAAGGTCGAGCACGAGCATTGGAGCTGGAAAACGCCAAGCTTCCAAAGACGCTCGTCGAGCGACTTACCGGCGATACTAGTCAGCGACTTGTTAACATTGGTAATTTTTTCATTGCCGCGCTGGCTTTGGTCGTGGCGACAATCGCAATGCTGAAGGACTAACTTGATGCCTCGCCGCACCGACATCACCTCCATCCTCGTCATTGGCGCCGGGCCGATCGTCATCGGTCAGGCATGCGAGTTCGACTATTCGGGCACGCAGGCGATCAAGGCTTTGATGGAAGAGGGCTACCGCGTCGTCCTGGTCAATTCGAACCCGGCGACGATCATGACCGATCCGGAACTGGCCGACGCGACCTATGTCGAGCCGATCACGCCCGAAGTGGTCGCGCGCATCATCGAGAAGGAGCGGCCCGACGCCGTCCTGCCCACCATGGGCGGCCAGACCGCGCTGAACACCGCGCTGGCGCTGTTCCATGACGGCACTTTCGAGAAATATGGCGTCAAGATGATCGGCGCCGATGCCGAAGCCATCGACAAGGCCGAGGATCGCCAGAAATTTCGCGACGCGATGGACAAGATCGGGCTGGAATCGGCCCGCTCCGCCGTGGCGCATACGGTTGAGGAGGCGGTGGCGGCGCTTGACCATACCGGCCTGCCCGCGATCATCCGCCCCAGCTTCACGCTGGGCGGCACCGGCGGCGGCATCGCGTATAACAAGGAAGAGTTCGTCGACATCGTCCGCAAGGGCCTGGAAGCGTCGCCGACGACCGAGGTGCTGATTGAGGAATCGCTGCTCGGCTGGAAGGAATATGAGATGGAAGTCGTGCGCGATCGCGCCGACAATGCCATCATCGTCTGCTCGATCGAGAATATCGACCCGATGGGCGTCCACACCGGCGACTCGATCACCGTCGCGCCCGCGCTGACGCTGACCGACAAGGAATATCAGATCATGCGGAACGCGAGCATCGCGGTTCTGCGTGAAATCGGCGTGGAAACAGGCGGTTCGAACGTACAGTTCGCAGTGAATCCCGCTGACGGCCGCCTGATCGTCATCGAAATGAACCCGCGCGTCAGCCGTTCGTCGGCGCTGGCGTCCAAGGCGACGGGCTTCCCCATTGCCAAGGTCGCGGCAAAGCTGGCCGTCGGCTATACGCTGGACGAGATCGAGAACGACATCACCGGCGCCACGCCCGCGTCGTTCGAACCGACCATCGACTATGTCGTGACCAAGATTCCGCGCTTCGCCTTTGAAAAGTTCAAGGGTTCGGAGCCGATCCTGTCGACCGCGATGAAGTCGGTGGGTGAGGTCATGGCGATTGGCCGCTCGATCCACGAAAGCATGCAAAAGGCGCTGCGCGGGCTGGAGACCGGCCTGTCGGGCTTCAACGATGTCGAGGCGCTGAAGGGCGCGCCCCGCGCCGAGATCGAAGCTGCACTTAGCCGCGCCACGCCCGACCGCCTGCTGGTCGCCGCACAGGCGCTGCGCGAGGGCTTCACCGTCAATGAAGTGCACGCGATCGCCAAGTATGATCCGTGGTTTCTCAACCGGATAAAGGAAATCGTTGACGCCGAGGCTGAGGTGATCGCCAATGGCCTGCCGCGCGATGCCGCCGCCATGCGCCGGTTGAAGGCGATGGGCTTCAGCGACAAGCGGCTCGCCTATCTGGCGGTCGCAAGTGCGGGCCTGCGCGACCGTTTCCCCGCCCGCGGCGGCCTGATCCGCGAGGCGGTGAAGGCGATGACCGGCGGCGTGAACGAAACCGAAGTGCGCGAACTGCGCCACAAGCTGGGCGTGCGCCCGGTGTTCAAGCGCATCGACACCTGCGCCGCCGAGTTCGAGGCCAAGACGCCCTACATGTATTCGACCTATGAGGCGCCCAGCTTTGGCGCGCCTGAGGACGAGAGCATGCCCAGCGATCGACGCAAGATCGTCATCCTGGGTGGCGGTCCGAACCGGATCGGGCAGGGGATCGAATTCGATTATTGCTGCTGCCACGCCTGTTTCGCGCTCGCCGATGCCGGGTTCGAAACGATCATGGTCAACTGCAACCCCGAAACCGTCTCCACCGACTATGACACCTCCGACCGGCTCTACTTCGAGCCGCTGACGGCGGAGGACGTGCTTGAGATCCTTGAGGTCGAGCGTTCGCGTGGCGAGCTGGTCGGCGTGATCGTCCAGTTCGGCGGTCAGACGCCGCTCAACCTGGCGCGCGCGCTGGAAGCGGCGGGGATTCCGATCCTTGGCACCAGCCCCGACGCTATCGACCTGGCCGAGGATCGCGAGCATTTCGCCGCTCTCGTCGCCAAGCAGGGCCTGAAACAGCCTGCCAACGGCATTGCCCGCAGCCGTGAGGAAGCGATCGCGGTCGCTGAACGCATCGGCTATCCGGTGCTGATGCGCCCCAGCTATGTGCTGGGTGGTCGAGCGATGGAGATTGTCGACGGCACGCCGCAGTTGGAAGCCTATATTCAGACTGCCGTGCAAGTGTCTGGCGATGCGCCGGTTTTGATCGACCAGTATCTGCGCGACGCTATCGAGGTCGATGTCGATGCGATCAGCGACGGCACCGATGTCGTCGTGTCGGGCGTGCTCCAGCATATCGAGGAAGCCGGCGTCCATTCGGGTGACAGCGCCTGCTCGCTGCCGCCCTACAGCCTGCCCGCCGATGTGATTGCCGAGATCGAGCGCCAGACCGAAGTGCTGGCGCGCGCGCTGAATGTCGTCGGCCTGATGAACATCCAGTTCGCGGTCAAGGACGGCGAAGTCTATCTGATCGAGGTCAATCCGCGCGCCAGCCGCACCGTGCCCTTCGTCGCCAAGGCGATCGGCGCGCCCATCGCCAAATATGCCGCGCGCGTGATGGCGGGTGAAAAGCTGGCGAACCTGCCTGTGATCGACCGCCACATCGACCATATCGCGGTCAAGGAAGCCGTCTTCCCCTTCGCACGCTTCCCCGGTGTCGATCCGGTGTTGTCGCCCGAAATGAAGTCTACGGGCGAAGTCATGGGAATCGATAATGATTTCCCCATCGCCTTTGCAAAGGCTCAGCTGGGCGCGGGCACCGTGCTTCCCGCATCGGGCTGCCTGTTCGTCAGCGTGAAGGACAGCGACAAGGCGGTGGTGCTGCCCGGCGTCAAGCTGCTCGCCGAACAGGGCTTCACCATCATCGCCACTGGCGGCACCGCCGATTTCCTGGCGGGACAGGGCGTGACCGTGGAACGTGTGAACAAGGTGGCACAGGGCCGCCCGCACATCGTCGACCGCATTCTCGACGGTGGCATCGACCTGATCTTCAACACTACCGAAGGGTGGCAGTCGCACAAGGATTCGGCCGACATCCGCCGCTCTGCGCTGAACATGAAGGTGCCCTATTTCACCACCGCGCCCGCCAGCGTTGCCGCGGCACGGGCGATCGCGGCGACGGGGCGCCAGTCCCTTGAAGTGCGTTCGCTACAGGCCTATTATTCGCGTTCGCACAATTGATCCCCAAATAAAGCAGGTTGGTGTGCGGGCGGTCCCGAACCGGGCCCGCGCGAAAAGGGGCTGTCGAAGGAACTGAATATGGCGACCGTCGAAAAGATGCCGATGCTTCAGGAGGGCTATGACAAGCTCACCGGGGAGCTGAAGCGGTTGAAGGCGGAGCGTCCTTTGATCGTGGATGCGATCGAAGAGGCGCGTGCCCATGGCGACCTGTCCGAAAATGCCGAATATCACGCCGCCAAGGAACGGCAGGGCCAGATCGAGGCGACCATCGCCGACATCGAGGACAAGCTCAGCCGCGCGCAGGTGATCGACCCGCGCGACCTGTCGGGCGACAAGGTCGTGTTCGGCGCGACGGTCACCCTGCTGGATGAGGATGAAAAGCCCGTCAAATATCAGATCGTCGGCCAGACGGAGGCGGACGCAAAGACCGGGCGCATCAGCTATAACTCGCCGCTGGGCCGCGCGCTGATCGGCCGCCGCGTCGATGACGAGGTGGAAGTGTCGGTGCCTGCGGGCGACCGTTATTACCTGGTCTCGAAGATCGAGTTTATCTGAGTCCCGCAATGCTGACCCGCGCGCCCGCCACGGTCGCGATCGCGGCGGTGACGGCGCTGGTCGGCGTGTTGCTCTTGCTGGGCGACATGGTCGGCTATGCCGCCGTCTATGCCGGGTTCATCCCCGCACGATTGGGTGACACGTTACCGCTTCTGGCTCAGGTCGATCTGATGCCGGTGTGGCTGACGCCGTTCAGCACGACATTGGTGCATGCCAGTTTCCTGCATCTGGGCTTCAACCTGATGATGCTGGGCTATACCGGCGTCGCGACCGAGCGGGCGATCGGCGCGCGCGGGCTGGTGGCGTTGTACCTGATCGCCGCCGTTGGCGCCGTCGCTGCGCACTGGGCGTTCAAGCCCAACTCCGCCGTGCCGATGATCGGGGCGAGCGGGGCGGCATCGGGCGTCATCGGCGCCTATTCGGTGCTCTACAGCCGCCGTGACCGTGCGCGCGCCATAGGGCCGCTGTCGGCGGGCGCGGTGCAGATGATCTGGCTGGTCGTCGCCTGGTCCGCGATCAACCTGCTGATCGGCTTCATCACCGCCGGCACGTCGATGCCGATCGCGGGTGCGGCGCATGTCGGCGGCTTCATCATGGGCGTGGTGCTGGCGCGCCCGCTGGTCCGCTGGCATTGGCAGAACGCATGATCGAAATTGCATCCGTCGGCCTCAGCGCCGCGATCAACCCGCTCGGTGCCGAGCTGACGCATCTGCGCGATGCCGAGGGGCGCGAGCTGATGACCGATGCCGACCCGGCATATTGGACCGGTCATGCGCCGATCCTGTTCCCCATCGTCGGCGAGCTGAACGGCGGCCGTTACCGGCTTGACGGGCGCGATTACGCGCTGCCCCAGCACGGCTTTGCCCGCCGCCGCATGTTCGAGCTGGTCGAGCAGAGCGAGCGCGCCGTCACCCTGCGCCTGACCGACGATGCCGAGAGCCGCGCCGTCTTTCCCCGCGCCTTTGCCCTCGACGTGCGCCATTCGCTCAACGCCGCCACGCTGACCACCACCGTCACGGTTGAGAATCGGGACGAGCGCGACCTACCCGCCAGCATCGGCTTTCACCCCGCCTTTGCCTGGCCGCTGCCCTATGGTCGCGCGCGCGCCGACCACCGCATCCTGTTCGAGCGGATCGAGCCGGAGCAGCTGGCGCGCATCGTTCCCGGCGGCCTGATCGGCCCCGCCGACCGCGACAGCCCGCTGGACGGCCGCACGCTGGCCCTGCGCGACGAGCTGTTCACCAATGACGCGCTGGTATGGCAACGGGTGGAAAGCCGCTCGGTCGCTTACGGCGCTGAGGATGGCCCCCGGCTGCGCATCGATTTCCCGGACACGCCCATGCTGGGCATCTGGACCAAGCCCGGTGCCGCCTTTGTCTGTGTCGAGCCATGGCACGGCATCGCCGACCCGGAGGGTTTTACAGGCGAGATCTGGGACAAGCCCGGCATCCATCGCCTTGCCCCCGGCGAGCGGTGGAGCGTTGAAATGGCCGTGACGCTGGAGGGATAGGGGCGCCGCTAAAAGTGGCCGGGAAGCGCATCGCCCCCCGGCCATATGGTTCAGGCGGTCATGCGGGCTTGCGACGCGTTGTGCCCGCCATTGCGATACAGCACGTCGCGCACCCGGTCGCCGTCGATCCCGGCATCCTTCACCGTCACCAGGACGCCACCGTCCTTCAGGCGGTCGCCATAATATTTCGAATCTTCCTCGCTGATGCCGTGCTTGGTCAGCGTTTCGTTCAGGCTGCCGCCGATCGCGCCGACCACGGCACCGATACCGGCTGCCTCAGGTGCGACCGAAGCGGCGATGGCACCCGCTGCCGCCAATGGGCCGACGCCCGGAATTGCCAGCGCCGCGACGCCAAGCCCGGCGCCCAGCGCGCCGCCGCCCAGAATGCCGCGCAGCACGTTGCGATGATGTTCGTCGGTGATTTCGCCTTCGCCCGACCGGGTGGTCGTGGTGCCGCCATGATGCGCGATGACGGACAGGTCGTTGTCGCTGACCCCCAATGTGCGCAGGTCCGAAACGGCCCGCTCCGCTTCGGCGTGGCTGTCAAAGAGCGCTGATGCCTGGGTCATGAAAAATCCTCTCTTGCGCCGCTTGATGCGGCCTGTCCTCAACAGGACAGCGCGCCGAGCGTTCCCCGGACGGAGGCTTTTCCGATACTTATGGCGGTTGAGACGCGATGTTTTTGCGATGCGTTGCGCTAGCCCAGACGACTCTTAGCTGGATATGAATCTCTCACAAACCTGCCCCGGTTCCGCGAACAAACGATCTTTTAGGTCTTTGCAGATGCCGTCGAGGCCAGGGAACAGCGAACCGAACGTAATACCCATAAGCTCTAGCTCCCTCAGAATGCGAGGACCTTCGGCTGCCGATAGATCGCAAACTTCAAGATAGCATTTTCCATCTGCCTGTTCTCGCTTGCGAATGAATGCTTCGATGTCAGTTACGTTGGACACTGCCGCCAGAGCCTGTTGTGGAGTGTACCGAGGATTGCCGACAGCCATGTTTTCAATGGTTACGAGTTGAGGAGGCGCTGCGTCGACGATAAACGCCTGCCGACCGTAGCTCTCTTCCCAGGCTGCCTTGTCGAATATAAATATGCGTGGGCGGCAATCGCTATCCAACTTAGTTGGATAGAAGGCGAAAAACGCGGATACAAATGGCGAGAACGACCAATCTAGAAGCGGGGTAGGATAGCCATGATGTTGCAGGATGCTCCATATAACAGCATTATGCTCTAGATTGCCCAGATGGAGAGGAAACGAAACCTTATCGACAATCGCGCCGTAGAGGCGCCGAACGTCATCTAAAATCCATCTGTTCAAGTCGCTACGCCATGTACGATGAAATGTAGTAGTCAACTTGAATGGATTCGTCTGGCCGCGGAATATGTATCGTCTTGGATTTTGTTCAATAGACCATTGGCGAAAATCATCCCAGTTATTCAGATCTGGTCGTCTCGATAGGTGTGACTCGCCGGACGCTATGGATGCAGATATTGTGTGCGAACCCGACCGTGTGCCCCCGCTCCAATCCAATTTGAGGCTGCCGTCCTGATTCTCAGCAAAGGTGACAATGAATTTCTCCGGAACCGGTGGTTCGCCAAAATTTTCGGTAAGAAAGCTCTCCGCGCGAATCCTATCTTCAGGCGACATAATGCCACCATCCGGGTAACAGTACGTCGTGACCACTTCCGCTCTATGTGGAGCAACGTCGGGCATTCGGATCGAAAAGGTGAATCCGGGAATTCGGTATTGAGGCGCGTAGAAAAGATAAGCGTTGCCTGAGACCACGTCGCATCGGCGCTCTAACTCGACTCTCAGGGTCCCTTCAACTTGACCGTTGATGTCGCCGATCCACTGCCCTTGCACATAGCGCTCCTTCGTTCCTTTTTGGCCTACCAGCGTACTGGCCCCCGGCCCGCAAAAGATAGGCATTTGGAAGATGTCAATCAAATGATGGGTGGGTGACGGTTTGCCTCGTTTACTCCGCCGATCCATACCATGTCGGTCCGTTCGACTGGATACCGCTAGCAGTCTTTCATAATACATGGTTCGGCCTCGGCCGGCAGCATATTGGCCCCCCCCACTGTCCTACACGCCCACCCCCCGCTAAAACCCCACCCCATGCCCCCGGCGCCCCAATCCCGCCTCGCGCTCAACACCCGCCGCAAACCATGCCGAACCCCCCGATTCCATGCCCCCCGTAGTGTGAAGTTTGACAAGTTCCGCCACGCCGCATCTCGACTTGCGCGGCGCTGCGGCATAGGGCGCTCGCAATGAGTAACGCTCCCGACCGCCGCACCTTCGCGATCATTTCACACCCCGACGCCGGCAAGACCACGCTCACCGAAAAGCTCCTGCTGTTCGGGGGTGCCATCCATCTGGCGGGTGAGGTCAAGGCGCGCGGCGCCGCGCGGCGTGCCCGGTCCGACTGGATGAAGATCGAGCAGCAGCGCGGCATCTCGGTCACCTCGTCGGTGATGACGTTCGAGCGGGAAGGGGTGACCTTCAATCTGCTCGACACGCCGGGGCACGAGGATTTCAGCGAGGATACCTATCGCACGCTGACCGCCGTCGATTCCGCCGTCATGGTGATCGACGTCGCCAAGGGTATCGAAAGCCAGACGCGAAAGCTGTTCGAAGTGTGCCGCCTGCGCTCCGTCCCGATCATCACCTTCGTCAACAAGGTCGATCGCGAAGGGCGGCCGGTGTTCGAAACGCTGGACGAAATCGCCGATTTGCTTGCGCTGGACGTCACGCCGATGACCTGGCCCGTCGGCATGGGCGGCGAGTTTGAGGGCATCTACGATCTGGTCGGCAACCGCCTGTTGCTGCCAGAGGGGCCGAGCCGTGAGTTTCAGGGCAAGGTGATCCAGGTGTCGGGTCTGGACGATCCGGTGCTGGACGAACATCTCTCGGCCGCGGGCGTGGCCAAGCTGCGCGAGGATGCCGAACTGGCAATGGCGGGCTATGCCCCCTTCGATGTCGAGGCGTATCGCAACGGCGACCTGACGCCCGTCTATTTCGGATCGGCGCTCAAGGAATTCGGGGTCGATGCGCTGATCGGCGCGCTGGCCGAACATGCCCCGCCGCCGCGTCCGCAACCCGCCGAACCCGCCCCCGTCTCGCCCGACGATCCCCAGGTGACGGGTTTCGTGTTCAAGGTTCAGGCGAACATGGACCCCAATCACCGCGACCGCATCGCCTTCATGCGGCTGTGTTCGGGTGTGTTCAAGCGGGGCATGAAACTGACGCCCAGCGGCCATGGCAAGCCGATTGCGGTGCATTCGCCCATCCTGTTCTTCGCCCGCGAACGCGAACTGGCGGATGAGGCTTATCCCGGCGACATCATCGGCATTCCCAATCACGGGGTGCTGCGCGTGGGTGACACGCTGTCCGAACGGCCGGGCGTGCGCTTTACCGGCCTGCCCAATTTCGCGCCCGAAATCCTGCGCCGCGTCGCGCTCAAGGACCCGACCAAGACCAAACAGCTCCGCAAGGCGCTGGACGACATGGCGGAAGAAGGGGTGACGCAGGTCTTCTACCCCGAAATCGGCTCGAACTGGGTGATCGGGGTCGTGGGTCAGCTTCAGCTGGAAGTGCTGCTCAGCCGCCTGGATGCCGAATACAAGGTCGGCGCCAATCTGGAACCTGCGCCGTTCGAAACCGCGCGCTGGATCTCGGCGGAGGACCCGGCCGCGCTCAAGGAGTTTATGGACCTCAACCGCTCGTCCATGGCCAAGGACCGCGACGAAAACCCCGTCTTCCTTGCCAAATCGGCATGGGAAGTGGGGTATATCGCCGAACGCTATTCCAAGGTGAAGTTCGCGGCCACCCGCGAACGCTGATGGCGGCGGGGCGGGGCGGGGGCTTACCGCCCGCCCGTCCGCCGGGTCAGCGCCGCGACGCAGCTCGCCCGGTCGATCGCCCGCCCGTCGCGCTGGCGCGCATCGACATGGGTGACGACGGGCACCCCGCCGCCCGCCTTGGGATAGAGATAGGCGTCGAGGACACAGATGCCGCTGCCGAACTGCAGCTTGCGGCCCGTGCCCTCGGTCACATCGGCATCGGCTTCGCCGAACAGTCGGGTCAGGGCGCTGGCATTCTGGCCCAGCACCCGCTCAAGCCCGACCGTGGTATAGGTCGGCGCCGCCGGCGGGGGCGGGGCGGGGCCGGCCATCGGCGCGGGCACGGCGGCGCACCCGCCCAGCATCAATGCCCCCAGACTTGCCGTGCCCCAGATCCTCACATCCGTCCCCTTCGATGATACCAATGCGTCGCCATCGCCGCCGCCAGCACCGGCGCGACCAGATTGACGCCCGGTACGACAAGCAATGCCGTCCCCGCCAGCCCAAGCATCCACCGCCCGCCACGCGTCGTCGCACGAAACTCGCGCATCGCCGCGCCGCTCCGATGCCGCGCCGCCACCATGTCGCCCAGATCACGTCCCAACAGCCAGCCATTGACCGCAAAGAACAACGCCGCCGTGCCAACGCCGGTCACCAGCAACGCCAGATAGATGGGCGACAGCAACAGATTGACCGCGACTGCTCGCCCCGCCGACCCCAGCCCCATGGCCACGCCGCGCATCAGCGGCACGGGCCGTGCATTGTTCAGCGCATCCGTATAATGCCGCCGCTCCACCGCCGCGACCACATCGTCGGCGAACAGCCCGACCACCGCAATCGCCACGGCACGAAACAACAGCCACGCCGCCAGCACGCTAGCGACAACGGCGGCAAAACCCGCCAGCTCGCTCCACCACCCGGCTCCCAGCGATTGAGCCGCCCAGCGGGCCAGCCACCATCCGCCCACGACAAGCGCGGCAAAGATCGCCAGCGTCAATGCCAGCGATTTGGCAAGCACCCGCAGCACCGGCGGGTCGCCAAGTTGACGGAGGGAAAGAGCGAAGGCACGCAGCATGCCGCTTCCTCTCACGCCCATCGCCGCTTTGCCAGCGCCGCTTGCGCCCATCCGTCGGGCAAGATAACCGCCCACAAACTTTCGTGGAGCAGCCGCACTTGACCGAAGCCACTTACGACGTTGTCGCCATCGGCAACGCCATCGTCGATATTCTCGCTCAGGCCGATGATGAATTCCTCGCCGCCGAGGGCATGAACAAGGGTTCGATGCAGCTCATGTTCTCCCCCGAAGCAGCCGATGCGCTTTATGCCAAAATGGGGCCCGGTCGGGAGATCTCCGGCGGTTCTGCGGCAAACACCGTCGCCGGCATTGCCGCGCTTGGCGGTAAATGCGGCTTTATCGGTCAGGTCGCCGATGATCAGCTGGGCACCGTGTTTGCCCATGACATCCGCGCGCAGGGCGTGCGTTTCGACACCGCGACCCGCGCGGGCGAGCCGACTACGGCCCG
Organism: Sphingomonas sp. IW22; assembly: GCF_041321155.1. Classification (GTDB taxonomy): domain Bacteria; phylum Pseudomonadota; class Alphaproteobacteria; order Sphingomonadales; family Sphingomonadaceae; genus Sphingomonas. Next base: position 1,928,475 of record NZ_JBGGWB010000001.1, read on the forward strand.
CTGCCTGATCTTCGTCACCCCCGATGGGCAGCGGACGATGAACACCTTTCTGGGCGCGTCGCAATTCCTGCCGGAAGCCGCGCTGGACCGCAGCCTGATCGAAGCGGGTGCGATCCTTTATCTCGAAGGTTATCTGTGGGACCCGGAAGAGCCGCGTCAGGCAATGCGTGCTGCCATCGAACTGGCGCGTGCCGCTGGTCGTCGCGTCGCCTTCACGCTGTCGGACGTGTTCTGCATCAGCCGCCATGGCGACGATTTCCGCAAACTGATCGCGGATGGGTTGATCGACATCCTGTTCGCCAACGAAAATGAGTTGCTTGCACTGGCCGAGGGCGAGGATTTCGAGGCGGCGGTCGGTCGCATCGCCGCGCAGGTGCCCGTGCTGGTCGTAACGCGCAGCGAAAAGGGTGCGATTGCGGTGTGCGACGGACAGCGCCACGCCGTTGCCGCCGAGCCGATCGAGCGCGTCGTCGACACGACGGGCGCGGGCGACCTGTTCGCGGCGGGTTTCCTGCACGGTCAGGCACAGGGCCGCGACGTAGCGACCTCCCTGCGCATCGGCGCGCTTTGCGCCGCCGAAATCATTTCGCACTATGGCGCCCGACCCGAAGTGGACCTGAAGGCCATGATCGCGCAGAAACTGGGATAACCGACGAAAGTTTTTTTGGGGGGGGCAGCGATGCGCGGACGGTTTTTTATCGCTCTGGCACTCGCTGCCACCATGGCTCAGCCGGGGGCAGCGCAGTCGATCGAAGCACGGCTCGACCGGTTGATGGCTGCTCGACCCGTGATTGACGGGCATAACGATTTGCCCTGGGAAATTCGGGAGAGGTTTGCTTCGGCAGTCGACCGGGTCGATCTGACCAAGGACACTTCGCTTTTGGACACCCCGCTCCAGACCGATTTCGTCCGCATGAAACAGGGCGGATATGCCGCCCAATTCTGGTCAGTCTGGATTCCAGCAACCGTTTCGGGGCCAGAGGCGGTGGCGACCACGCTGGAGCAGATCGACATCGTGCACCGAATGGTGGCGCGCTGGCCCGATCGGTTGGCGCTTGCCCGAACCGCTGATGATGTGGAGGCAGCGCGGCGTGCGGGGCGGATCGCCAGCCTGATCGGGGTTGAGGGCGGCCACCAGATCGACGGGCGGTTGGCAGTGTTGCGCCAATATCGCGCGCTGGGCGTGGCCTATATGACACTGACCCACAGCCGGAACATCGACTGGGCCGACAGCAGCACCGATGGGCCAGCCACCCAGGGCCTCAGTGATTTCGGGCGACAGGTCATTGCCGAGATGAACCGGATCGGCATGATCGTCGATCTGTCGCACACATCGCCCGCCACCGCACGCGCCGCGATCGCGGCTTCGCGTGCGCCGGTGATGTTCAGCCATTCCAACGCTTTCGCAGTCAATCCGCACCCGCGCAACGTGCCCGACGACCTGCTGCGCGCCGTCGCCGCCAATGGCGGTATCGTGATGGTCAACGTCTATCCCGTCTTCGTATCGGCGAAGGTTCGGGCGTGGCAGGCGGACAAGGCGGCGTTCGAAGCACGGCTCAAATCCTCACCTGCCGGTCTGATGCTGGGCGAGCCGGCGAAAGCGGTCGATGCGCGCATGGCCGAATGGATGCACGCCAATCCCATGCCTGCCGTTACCGCAGCCGACGTCGCCGACCATGTCGATCACATCGCACGCGTTGCAGGGCGCGACCATGTGGGGCTGGGCGGCGATTACGACGGGATCGGCGGTACCGGGCCCGAGGGGATGACGGGCGTGGACGGCTGGCGATTGTTGTTCGCCGAGTTGATGCGGCGCGGCTGGTCCGACGCCGATCTGCAAAAGCTGGGCAGCGGCAACATGCTGCGGGTGATGCGCGCCGTCGAACGCGCAGCGCAGTAGGGGGTCAGGCGGCGAACAGCTTGGTGCCGACCACGCCGATCACGATAAGGGCGATAAAGCCAAGCTGAATGCCGTTCAAGCTTTCCCCGAACAGGATCATGCCGAAGATCGTAACCCCCACCGCGCCCAGCCCGGTCCATACGGCGTAAGCGGTGCCCGCGGGCAAACCGCGCATTGCCATGGCCAGCAGCCACATGTTCAGGAAACTTAGCGCTATCGGCAGGGCCGATGCGGACCAGCTTTGCTGCATTGCCGCCCATTTCAGACTGAGCGCCCAGATGATCTCGGTTACGACCGCAACGCCTAATATCAGCCACGCCATCGGACAATCTCCAAATGCGGGCTCGAACAATGGCTTGCGGCCGGAAACCCGAAAGAGGCCGCCAAGCGCTGCCGCGAATCGCGTCGCTGGTCAGGCGGAGCCGATAATCGAGCCGGGCGCTAGGGTCCACTCCTGCGATTAGCGCGCCCCGTCAGGGTTGAAGATCATATGCCTTCATCAGATCATACAGCGTCGGGCGACTGATCCCCAGCAGACGGGCGGTGCCGGAAATATTGCCCTCTGCATGCGCCAGCGCCTGACGGATCGCGGCGCGGTCGGCGGCTTCGCGAACCGCTCGCAGGTTGATCGAGAGCGATTTTTTCTTGCCATCGTCGGGCAGGTCCAGATCATCGGCGGTAACGTGGCTGCCATCGGCCATGATGACGGCGCGCTTCACACGGTTCTCCAACTCACGGACATTGCCCGGCCATGTCCAGCCTTGGATCGCCGCACTCGCATCGGCCGTAAAGCCCTTGACCGGCAATTTCATCGCCGCCGCGTGCCGTTTGAGAAAATGGCGTGCCAGCAACACCGCATCGCCCGATCGTTCCGCCAGCGCCGGAATGCGAACGACGATTTCGGCAAGCCGGTAGTAAAGATCCTCGCGAAAACGGCCATCGGCGACCATTGCGTCCACGTCCTGATGCGTCGCACACACGATCCGCGTATCGACCGAAATGGGCTTTCGCCCACCAATCCGTTCGATAACCCGGTCCTGAAGGAAGCGCAGCAGCTTTACCTGAAGCGCAAGCGGCACGTCCCCGATCTCGTCAAGGAACAGCGTGCCCCCATTGGCCAGCTCGATCTTACCCTCGGTCGTCTTGACCGCGCCGGTGAACGCGCCCTTTTCATGTCCGAAGAGTTCGCTTTCCAGCAGCGTTTCGGGGATCGCGGCACAATTGATCGCGACGAAGGCGCCCTTCCGCCGCGGGCTGGCATCGTGCAGGCTGCGGGCCAGAACTTCCTTGCCGGTGCCGCTGGCGCCCAGCAGCATGACCGACACATCGGCACCGGCAACCCGCTCGATCATGCGGGTGATCTTGAGCATTTCGGGCGCGGCGGTGATCAGGCCGTTGCTGGTCGAAGCGGCGGCACTGGCGGCCAGGCGGCGATTTTCAGCCTCCAGTGCATGTACATGAAATGCGCGCGCGACGATCATGCCCAGCGCGTCGATGTCGATCGGCTTGGCATAAAAATCCCAGGCACCTTCGTCGATGGCGCGCAACGCGCTCTGGCGTGCGCCGTGGCCGGACGCCACGATCACTTTCAGATCGGGTTTCAGCGCCAGCATTTCGGCCAGCGTCGCAAAGCCTTCCTCGACGCCGTCGGGATCGGGCGGCAGGCCCAGGTCGAGCGTCGCCACCGCCGGTTCCTCTGCACGCAGGATCGTCAGCGCGGCGGCACGGTCGCCGGCCACCAGCACTTCATAACCGTCATATGCCCAGCGCAACTGACGCTGCAGGCCGGGATCGTCCTCGATCACCAGCAATTTGGGCAGCGGGGCGCTCATGCCGCGCGCTCCATCCCGGCCGTGGATGTGCCGGGCAGGGACAGGCGAAAGCGGCTGCCCTGACCCTCACGGCTGGTCACTTCGATCATCCCGTCCATCGCCATTGCCAATGCTCGTGCCTCATAAGCGCCAATGCCAAAGCCCGAGGCCTTGGTCGAAACAAAGGGTCGAAACAGGCTTTCGCGGATGAAGGCGGGCGACATGCCGCAACCCTGATCGATGACGTCGATCGTCACCCGCTCGCCCGCGCTCACAACGCTGACCTCTACCGGCTTGTCGGCCTCGCTGGCCTCGATCGCGTTCTGGATCAGGTGGCGCAGCACCTGTTCAACCCCGGCAGTATCTGCCCGCGCGACGGCGGAGGCATCGCCGGTAACCACGACCGGATGGATCAGCCGCCGCTCAGCCGCCAGCGCCTCCGCGATGGACATGACCGGGACCGGCCGCGGCGTATCGGTGCGCGGCGCGCGGTCATGAGACAGGCGCGTGACGAGATCGCTCATGCGCGCTGCCGACTCATTCAGCGTCGCGATCATGTCAGCGCGAAAAGCAGGGTTCTCCGCGTGCCGTTCGGCGTTGCGGGCCAGCAGGCTCAACTGGCTGACCAGATTCTTGATATCGTGCAGGATGAAAGCGAAGCGGCGGTTGAATTCCTCAAACCGCTCGGCCTCTGCCAGACGTGTTTGGGCGCGATGTTCAGCCAGCACGCTTGCCGCCTGATGGCTGGCCAGCTTCAGCAGGTCGAAGTCCTCCCAGTCGAGCGAGCGGGCAACCGGCGGCCGTGACAGCACGATCGCGCCGACCAGGCCGGTCAGGTGCGGCAGCGGCACGATGGCCCAGGCGTCGGTCAGGTCGATAAGGCTTTGCGGTACGGCGTCGGTGTCAATGGACGCGGCGCCGGCGCGGACGGCGTCCAGCTCGACCACGCGCCCCGTTGCAGCCAGGTGACGGGCCAAGCCGCCATCGTCGGGGCTGCGCGGCAGCAGCGTTTCCTCCCATCGCCATGCACCGGACACGGTAAGGTCGCCACCATCGCAGGTCAGCAGCAATGCGGCAGGCGCGTCGACCAGTTCGGCAATGGCGCGGGGCACCCGCTCATCCAGTCGTACCTCATCCTCGCGCCGGGACAGGGTCTCGGTAAAGCGCATCCATTCGGTACGGTAATCGTAACGGTGGCGAAACAGGTGCTTGGCTGCTTTCACGCGTAGCCACGCGCGTAACTTTGGCGTCGACAGGATGGCAAGCGCCCCTGCGGTCGAGCAGACCACGAAGATAGTTTGAACGACACGGGCATGGTCGCCCGCAAGTGCCTCTATCCCCTGCGTGATGCTGGCAAAGACAGCTAGGTAGCTCAGCACCGCCATCAGCGACAGCGACTGCACCGCCATCGCCCGCGACAATTGCACTGGCCGCTCGTCGTCGCGGTGGAAACGAGTCGCGAATACCGCCGCGACCACGACAGCGGCGACGCCGCGGGTTGCCAGCATGGTCGCCGGCCATTCCCCCGTAGCCCAAGCCAGCGTGAAAAGATTGGCGTCGACCAGCCACATCGCGGCGATTGCAAGCGCGGACGTGCGGACGGCGATCTTGTTGGTGCGGGCATGGGCGTTCTGGACCAGTACCAGCGCCGCGACCGTGGCAAGCAGGCGCAGGACGATGCCGATCTCATCCAGCCCGCTCGCTAAATTCGCGGACGTGGCCAAAGCCGCTGCTGACGAGACTAGTCCCCCCAGTGCAAAGATCGCCGCAAGCGTTGCGTGAAATGCGATGGTGGAGCGTCGGGTCGCGATGTCGGCGGAGGGTGGCTGCATTTGCCAGACCATCCCCAGCCATGCCAGATTGCGAGCGGTTTCAAGCAGCCGGCTGATACCTTCTCCACCGCCTACAGCCGCGACCGCCAGTGCCCAAAGGGCGGTCGCTCCAAATGCGACGGCCTGCATCCCGCGCCGCCGCCGTGCCTGCCAGGACCAGATCGCAAGCACCGCGAACAACAGCGAAGCCAGCGCATGGCTCCACATCACCAGAATGTCGGTAAGCTCGGCGGCAATCACTGGACCATGCCGTGCCAGCGTTGTCGGGCGCATGCGCGACTGATTGCCAAGGCTACCGACCCGCGCTTGTAAGGGATGCCGACATGATGCGGGTGTCGCAGCAATTTACGAAAAAAGGCTGAACGTCCCGCAGGGGGCGGCTGCTTTCCAAACGACATACGCCGGCATACAGTCAGCGCCAGCGGCATGAGTATGTCTGAACAATTTTCTGATCGGTCGGGGGCTTGATGGGACGAGTGCGGCGCAAGATCGCCGTTGCCGAACATGAAGCCCGACGGTCGGTCGACCGCGACGCGGCGGCTGCGTGCGCCCTATGTGGTCGTCCTTTGGGCGCGCGGGTGGAGCGGCATCATCCGGTGCCACGTAGCGAGGGCGGGCGGCACACCGTTCCCGTGCATCCCGTCTGCCACCGGATCATTCACGCCACCTTGACGAACAAGGAACTGGCGATGCACGGGGACGACGTGACGGGGCTGGCAGCGCATCCCGCCATCGCGCGTTTCGTCAAATGGCTGTCCGGCAAGCCTGCCGACTTTCACGTCACTACCCGACGGCGCAATCGCCCCTAACCGCGGTCCGAGAAGATGACCGGGGCAGGGGCCATCCTACCCATCGGCCACCTGGCCCCGATCCGGTCAGTCGCCTTCGCCGGGTTCGGGCGAGAAATATTTCTCGAACTTGCCCTCGACGCCCTTGAACTCATCCGCGTCCGCCGGGGTCTGATTGGCGTTGCGCGTGACGTTTGGCCACTGTGCCGAGAAGGTGTTGTTCAGCTCAAGCCACTTTTCCAGGCCGTTCTCGGTATCGGGCAGGATGGCCTCAGCCGGGCATTCCGGTTCGCATACGCCGCAGTCGATGCATTCACTGGGATTGATGACGAGCATGTTCTCGCCCTCATAGAAGCAGTCGACCGGACACACTTCGACGCAATCCATATATTTGCAGCGGATGCAGGCGTCGGTGACGACGTAAGTCATGTGCAGGCAGGCTCCAGTCGGAAAACGCGCCCCTGCTATGCGGCGGCGCTCGGTGCGTCAACGCCCTTGCTCGCTGTCGGGTCCAGCGAAGCGTAACAAGTCTGTGCTTCAGGCGCGGGTCCGCGACGATGCGGAAGCGCCTCGACCCGAATCGCGCGCACGCGACCGGCCATGGGAAAGGTCAGCACCGATCCGACGCGCACAGGAACATGGGCGCGGTCGATCCGGCGCCCGTCCATTCGCATCGTTCCAGCCTCCGCCATTCGTTGCGCGGCGGAACGGGTCTTCGCAAAGCGCGCATACCAAAGGAACAGGTCGAGCCGGATCGTGTCAGCCACGTCCGAAATCCAGTTCTGCCAGCGCGGCAAAGGCGTTGCCGGGGCGCGGCGCGATGGAAGCGACGGGTTCACGGCGACGCGGGCGTCCGCGCCATGTCCACGCGGGCGGTCCCTCTCGACTGGCGTCGTGGCGAAAGCCCAGCATTGCCATCAACCGCGCGAACGTCGTCGGCGCCAGCCCGATCGAGGTGGCGAGGGCGGGGTCCGGCACGAACGGCTTGCGCCCCTGGCGCGCATCATGGGCCGCACGGGCGATACGCTCAACCAGATCGACGCGGACATGCTGCCCGCCGATCCGCCGGAAACCCGTTGCGGGTCGCGACAGCACGGTTGCCCCCTCAGGCGGCAGTGCAAAGGGCAGTTCGCCGCCCTTCGCGGCCACCAGCGCGGCGCGCCAGCGCATCGGTTGTGGCTTCAACAGGCGCGGATCGAACAGGTCGAGCGTGCCGATCGTGATCCCAGCGCGCCGCAGTCGCCGCCGCGCGCCTGGGTCGAGTTCATCGAGCGATGCCGCAAGATAGTCGCGCGGGACGATGCCGCCCGCGTCGCTCAGGGCTGCGGCGACGGCGCGCAGCGCGGGCTGCGCGGCGGGATCACGTGCGGCTTCGTCCAGGCGCACCAGTGCGGGCACCTGCTTTGCCAGCTGTGCGTCGAGCCACCGGGCAAGCCGCGCGCGCACCCGCTCGCGCATCGCCTTGTCCAGACAGTCGAGCGCGCGGTCGAGCGTCACGCGGGGCCGGGTCAGGGATGGCCCTGCCTCAAGACGGGCGACGGGATTACCCGACCAACCTATGGCGGGCTGCTCGCGCTCATCCGCCAGCAGCGCGAAATCGGGGTCGGCTGCGGCGATCAGCGCCTCCGCACGCTTCGAAAATTCGACGCCAAGCCGCTTTTCGGCGGCAGAGAGCAGAAGCCGCTTGTCCGACGCGCGCGCATCGGCGGCAACCTGAAAGCGAAAGCCGTCGACGCGGCCCAGCACATGATCCTCGACCATCACTTCGCCCTCTGCGCCGACGGTGACGGGCAGGTGGCGGGCATCGGCGCCGATCTGGCGCAGCAATACCGTCGTGCGCTTGTCGACAAATCGCTGGGTCAGGCTGGCATGCAGCGCGTCGGACAGCCGCTCCTCCAACTCGCGCGTCCGTTCGGCCCAATGGGCGGGTTCGGCCAGCCAGTCATCGCGATGCGCGATATAGGCCCAGCTTCGCGCGGCAGAGATGCGCCCAGCCAGCGTCTCCACATCGCCGTCCAGCCGGTCGAGCCGCGCGATTTCGTCAGCGAACCATTGGTGCGGGATATGTCCCGATCCTTCGGACAGATGCTGGAACACTCGCCCGACAAAACGCGCGTGCGGGTCGACACCCAGTTTGCGGAAGTCGGGCAGGCCGCATGCGGCCCACAGGCGGCGGACCATTCGGGGGTGGCGTGCGCGGGCGCGGACCCAATCTTCCTCGGCCAGCTTTTTCAGGACGGCAAGGTCGACCGCCTGGGGGGCGGCGCGCAGGACTTCGGCATCGGGCCGCCGCTCCAGACTGGCCACCAGCGCGTCGATGCTGGCGAAATCTGGAGAGCCTTCGCGCCAGAACAGGTGCGACAATGGGGGCACCTGATGCCCTTCGATCGCCAGAACCTCTTCCGGCGTGAAGGCGCCCGGCCCTTCATCGTGCAACGCGCCAAAGGTTCCGTCGCGTTGATGGCGTCCCGCGCGACCGGCGATCTGCGCCATTTCGGCAACCGTTAGCCGCCGTTGCCGCCGCCCGTCGAATTTGTGCAGGCTTGCAAACGCGACATGGGCCACGTCCATGTTCAGACCCATGCCGATCGCATCGGTCGCGACGAGATAATCGACCTCACCGGCTTGAAACATCGCAACCTGGGCATTGCGGGTCCGGGGGCTAAGCGCGCCCATGACAACCGCCGCGCCGCCGCGCATCCGGCGGATCGCTTCGGCAACGGCGTAAACTTCTTCAGCGGAAAAGGCGACGATGGCGGAACGCTTGGGTAGCCGCGACAGCTTGCGCGCGCCGGCATAGCTGAGCGTCGAAAAGCGCGGTCGGCCGATGATTTCGGCATCGGGAACCAGCGACTTGAGCATCGGGCGCAGCGAGTTGGAGCCGAGGATCATCGTCTCGGCAAAGCCGCGCGCGTGCAGCAGGCGCTCGGTAAAGACATGGCCGCGTTCGGGGTCGGCGCCCAGCTGCGCTTCATCCAGCGCGACAAAGGCGACTTCGCGGTCCGTCGGCATCGATTCGGCGGTGCACAGAAACCAGCGCGCCTTTGGCGGCAGGATGCGTTCTTCGCCGGTGATCAGCGCGACCTGATGCGCGCCCTTCACCGCGACGACGCGTTCATAGACTTCGCGGGCAAGCAGCCGAAGCGGAAAGCCCATGATCCCACTGGCGTGACCCATCATGCGTTCGACCGCGAGATGGGTCTTGCCCGTGTTGGTCGGTCCCAGGACGGCGGTGACCGGGCTACGCGCGAACTGGGTCATAATATCCCGAACATCGGGTCAGGATGCGCGCGACGCAACCCCCGTCGCGTCGGCGCGCTCCGTTGGATCAGCGAACGCGCGGACCGCCATAGGGAAGGGGCGGCGGCGGGCGTCGGTCGCGGCGCGGCAACTGTGCCTGATAGGCGTGACCGCAATGGTCGACGCAATAGGGGAAGCCGGGGTTCACCTTGTCGCCGCAAAAATGGAAATCCGGCTCGCCCGGATGGCCGATCGGCCATTTGCAAATGCGGTCGTTCAGGTCGAGCAGGCTGGTCTTGCCCGCAATCGCCTCTGACGGGCGCGCGGGCACCAAGCGCCGGGGCGGAGCGGGCGTGCTGGGCGGTGCCTGCTCGCCGGGGTTCTGACGAACGAAGCCGCCAGGGCCGACCGAGCGCAGCTCGGTGCGCGGCGGTGGGGGCGCCGCTGCCTGTTCATCGTCCTCAATTTCGGGTTCCGGTTCCGGCTCCGGCGCCGGGGGCGGTGCAACCGCTGCCGGGCGGGGCGGGGCCGGGGGGGCGGGCTGTGGCCGCGCGGCGACGGGTTCGGGCTTTGGCGGCTCGGCCACCGGCTTGGGCGCCGCGGCGGCCGCCGCTGCGGCCTTTGCCTCAGGGTCGACATTGGCCTTCACCGGCGAAGGGCGAGGCTTCAGTCCAAGGCGATGCGCCTTACCGATCACCGCGTTGCGGCTGATCCCGCCAAGCTCCTCGGCGATCTGGCTGGCAGTCATGCCCGATTCCCACATCTTGGTCAGCGTGGCGATGCGTTCCTCGGTCCAGCTCATGCGTTCACAAATCCCGTTCTCAAATCATTGCCTGTCGCCTTGCGGGCGCGGATCACAGCGACTAGTCGCTGCCCCATGGCAAGCGAACCACTGCCCACCGACGACATGCTGCCCCCACCCGGCGCGCCGGTGATTCGGAGCGTCAATTGGGGGGGCTTGCGCGCCCTCTATGTGAAGGAGGTGCGGCGCTTCTTCAAGGTGCAGCTCCAGACGATCTGGGCGCCCGCCGTCACGACCTTGTTGTACCTCGTCATCTTCACCGTGGCTTTGGGCGGATCGGGCCGCATGGTGATGGGCGTACCATTCGCCGAATTCATCGCGCCAGGGCTGATCGTCATGGGCATGCTGCAGAACAGCTTTGCCAATTCCAGCTTCTCGCTGCTCGTCGGCAAGATGCAGGGAACGATCGTCGATTACCTCATGCCGCCCCTCTCCACGGGCGAGTTGCTAGGCGCGCTGGTCGGCGCGGCGGTGACGCGTGCGGTGCTGGTCGGCGCCGCGGTATGGCTGGCCATGGCGGTCTGGGGCGTTGATGTATGGCCGCGTCATCCACTGGCCATGCTGTGGTTTGGCCTTCTGGGGTCGGCGATGCTGGCGCTGATCGGGGTGATGACGTCGATGTGGGCGGAAAAATTCGATCACGCCGCCGCGATCACCAATTTCGTGATCGCGCCGCTATCGTTGCTGTCGGGCACCTTCTATTCGGTCGAGGCGCTGTCGCCGACATTCCGGTCGATCAGCCGTGCCAATCCGTTTTTCTACATCATCTCCGGCTTCCGCTATGGCTTTCTGGAGCGGGCGGATTCGAATGTCGTGGTGGGTGGCGCGGTGCTGCTGGCGGTGAACGTCGTGCTGGCCGTTGGCTGCTACGCGCTGTTGCGGCGCGGCTGGCGGATCAAGAGCTGACGCGCATCGCTTGACCCCCGGCCATTGCCGGTCGTATCAGCGCGTTGCAGGGCGGCCGGCGTGGCCGCCCTTTCGCGTTCCGGTTCTTTCTCAGTCAGGAGTTGATCCCATGCCGATTCCAGCGCTCATGCCCGTTTACCCGCGGTGCGAGGTGCGCCCGGTGCGAGGTGAGGGTTGCTACCTGATCGGCGAACGCGGCGAGCGTTATCTGGACTTCGCCAGCGGCATCGCGGTCAACGCGCTGGGCCATGGCCACCCCCATCTGACCAAGGCCATTCAGGAACAGGCGGCGACGCTTTGCCACGTGTCGAACCTGTACGGCTCGCCACAGGGCGAGGCGCTGGCGCAGCGCATCGTCGACAACAGCTTTGCCGACACGGTGTTCTTCACCAATTCGGGGGCCGAGGCGGTGGAATGCGCGATCAAGACCGCGCGCCGCTATCACTATGCCAATGGCAATCCGGAACGGCACACGCTGATCACCTTCGATACGGCGTTTCATGGCCGTACGCTTGGCGCCATTTCGGCGACCAACCAGCCCAAGATGCGTGACGGTTTCGAGCCGCTGCTGCCGGGCTTCGCCTATGCCAAGTTCAACGATCTGGAAGGTGCGCTGGCGCTGATCGACGGTAACACCGCCGGTTTCCTGGTCGAGCCGGTGCAGGGTGAGGGCGGCATTCGTCCCGCGACGCCCGAATTCATGCAGGGTCTGCGCCGCGCATGTGACGAACATGGCCTGTTGCTGGTGCTGGACGAGGTTCAGGCGGGCTATGGCCGCACGGGCAAGTTCCTGTCGCACGAGCATTATGGTGTCACCGCCGACATTGCGGCGGTCGCCAAGGGCATCGGGGGCGGCTTTCCGCTCGGCGCCTGCCTCGCGACCGAGGAAGCGGCAAAGGGCATGGTATTCGGCACCCATGGATCGACCTATGGCGGCAACCCGCTGGCGATGGCGGCGGGTCAGGCGGTGCTGGACGTGATGCTGGAGTCGGGTTTCCTCGACCGCGTCACCGAAATGGGCAATCGGCTGCGTCAGGGACTGGAACAGATGATCCCGAACCACGATCACCTGTTCGACAGCGTGCGTGGTCTGGGCCTGATGCTGGGCCTTAAACTGAAGGAACCGGCCGTGTGCCGCGACTTCGTTGCCCATGCGCGCGACCATCACGGGCTGTTGACCGTCGCTGCGGGCGAGAATGTCATCCGGATCCTGCCCCCGCTGGTGATCGAGGAAGCGCATATCGCCGAAGCGATCGAAAAGCTGTCCCAGGCGGCGCGGACTTTCGCGCCCGCATCGGAGGCGTGATGGCGATGCGGCATTTCCTTAACCTGTCCGACGCCGGTCCTGACGGCTGCGCCGCAATTCTTGCCCACGCGCTGGACCGCAAGAGGGCGCGTGCCGGCTGGACCAAGGGACGCGTCGATGCGGATGCGCCGCTGGCGGGCCATGTGCTTGCCATGATCTTCGAAAAGAACTCGACCCGCACCCGCGTCAGCTTCGACATGGCGATGCGCCAGCTCGGCGGGCAGGCGATGGTCATGGATGCGGGCACGATGCAGCTCGGCCGGGGTGAGACGGTCGCGGACACCGCGCGCGTGCTGTCGCGCTACGTCGACGGCATCATGATCCGCACCGACGACCACGCCAAGGTTGAGGAGATGGCCCGTCACGCGACCGTGCCGGTCATCAACGGCCTGACCGACTTTTCCCATCCGTGTCAGATTATGGCGGACCTGCTGACCATCCTCGAAACGGGCAAGGCGCTGCCGGGCCTGAAGGTGGCCTGGCTGGGCGACGGGAACAACGTATTGTCGTCGATTGTCGAAGCGGGTGGGATCTTCGGCTTTGACGTCGTCTCGGCCTGCCCGCAGGGTTTTCAGCCGTCAGAGGATGTGCTGGCAATGGGCCGTGGGCGCGCGCGCTGCGTCGCCGACCCGCGTGAAGCGGTGGAGGATGCGGACATCGTCGTCACCGACACCTGGATTTCGATGGGGCAGCAGCATGCCGAGGCAAAGCTGGCGGCCATGATGCCCTATCAGGTCGATGCCGCCCTGATGGCGAGAGCGCGCCCCGATGCCAGCTTCCTCCACTGCCTGCCTGCGCATCGCGAGGAGGAAGTGACGACCGAGGTGATCGAGGGGCCGCAGTCGCTGATCTGGAACGAGGCGGAGAACCGTCTTCACGCGCAAAAGTCGATCCTGCGCTGGTGTTTCGGGCAAATCGGCTGACGTTGTAATCGCGGTGCCGCTGCTTATCTCGCTGCCTCACCATCATCCCCGTTCGCCCTGAGCTGGTTGCGAAGGGCTGTCCTTCTTTCCGGTTCGGAAAGGGGCAGGACGGGGCTTCGACCAGCTTTGCCCGAACGGGATCGACCATGACCAGCCTGCCCACGCCCCCCAACGACCTCGACCGCGCCATCGGCTTCACGCTGCCGGATCGGCATGCCCGCGGGCGCATCGCGCGTCTGGGGCCGGTGCTGGACGAGATCCTGTCGGCCCATGCCTATCCGCCCGCCATCGAGCGGTTATTGGCGGAGGCGCTGACGCTGACCGCGCTGCTGGGGGCGACGCTGAAGGATGCCGGGGGGCAGCTGACGCTTCAGGCGCAGCAGCAAGGCGGCATCGTCAGCCTGATGGTCTGCGACTATAAGGGTGGCGAGCTACGCGGCTATGTGCAGTTCGACGCTGAGCGGCTGGCGCAGCTGGGCGAGGATCCGTCGCTGTTCGCGCTGTTCAACCAGGGTTATCTGGCCGTCACTTTCGACCAGGCGACGACGGGGGAGCGTTATCAGGGGATCGTTCCGCTGGACGGCGCATCGCTGGGCGAAGCGGCGCAGGCCTATTTCATGCAGTCCGAACAGATCCCCAGCCTGGTCACCCTTGGCAGCCGGCGCGGTCCTGACGGCCGGCTGGTCGCGGGCGGCCTGTTCCTCCAGCATTTGCCGGAGGGCGAGGAAGGGCGTGAGCGCCTGCACGTGCGTGACGACCATCCCGAATGGGAACATGTCGAGGCGCTGGCCACGACCATGGGGCAGGACGAATTGGCCGATCCTTCCATTCCGCTCGAAAATCTCGTTTGGCGCCTGTTCAACGAGGAGCGGGAGGTCCGCACCCTGATGGGCGTCGACCTGACGCGCGGATGTCGGTGCAACGCCGACTATATCGGTTCAGTACTGGCCAAGTTTCCGGCCGAGGAGCGGGCCGAGATGGCCGACGATGCCGGCTTCATTACCGTCGATTGCGCCTTTTGCGCGCGCAAATTTCCAGTCTCGCTCGCCGACCTTGCGGCAAGCTGAACCGACCCTTGCAAATCCCACCCGGTGATCCCACCTGATTAAATGAACGCTTGCGTTGGCGAATTGGGGATCGCCGGCCAGTGTGGGATGTCGGGGAGTGAGAAGATGAGGTTGGCAGGCTGGCTGCGTTCCGCAATCGGCGGGGCGTTGTTGCTGGGCGGGGGCGTGGCATTTGCGGTGCCGGCACAGGCGCCGACGCTGAACGTGCTGTCGGGAATCGAACCGGGGCGCTGGCAACTGCGCGAGATTGAAAGCGGCACGGAACGGACTGTATGCGTCAGCGATCCGCGCATCCTGATCCAGCTGCATCACGGTGCCGCTCAGTGCGCGCGCTTCATCATCGACAATCAGCCGAAGAGCGGGACCGTGCATTATACCTGTTCCGGTGCGGGTCATGGCCGCACGACTCTGTCATTGGAAACGCCCCGGCTGTTGCAGATCAGCACGCAGGGACTGGCCAATGGCCTGCCTTTTCAAAGCGATATCGAGGCCCGCCGCCTTGGTCACTGCTGATTTCCGCACGGCGTTCAGGGAAGGTTTAACTGTTTGGCGTTAGAAGCCGGAATTGCCTCTTATGGGGCATGCTCCCTGGCTAGAATTCCCAAGCCAAACTGGGTCGCCCCGCTTGTCGGGGCGGCCCTTTGTTGTAGGGCGCGGCCGCAGGCGCTATGTCTGCCGACAGATATGCGGGCCACGGTTCCGCCACTTCCAACATTTTCAGAGACCAGCCGCCCAATGTCCACACAGCCGCTTGCCGTTGCCCTGATTTCCGGCGGCCTCGATTCAATGGTTTCGGCCGCCCATGCCCGTGAAGCCGGTTTCCGGCTGCTTGCGCTGTCGGTGGACTATAATCAGCGCCACCAGATCGAACTGGCCGCCGCGCGGCGGATCGCGCGCGAACTGGGCGCCGAACGCCACATCGTGCTGCCGCTGGACCTGTCGGCTTTTGGCGGCTCGGCGCTGACCGCCGATATCGAGGTGCCGAAGAATGGCGTCGGTGAGGATATTCCGGTGACCTATGTCCCGGCGCGCAACACCATTTTTCTCAGCCTCGCGTTGGGCTGGGCCGAGGCGGCGGGCGCCCGCGACCTGTTCATCGGCGTCAATGCGCTCGACTATTCGGGCTATCCCGATTGCCGCCCCGAATTCATCGCCGCGTTCGAGGGGCTGGCCGATCTGGCGACCAAGGCGGGGGTAGAGGGGCACCCGTTCCGCATCCACGCCCCGCTCCAGCACATGACCAAGGCCGACATCGCGCGCGAGGCGATGCGGCTGGGAATGGACGCGGGGATGAGCTGGTCTTGTTACGATCCCGCACCCGGCGGCCTGCATTGCGGGCTGTGCGACAGTTGCCGCTTGCGGATGAAGGGTTTTGAGGAAGCGGGTCTGCCCGATCCCACCCGTTACGCGACCCACCCATGAGCTACGCCGTCAAGGAACTGTTCCTGACCCTGCAGGGGGAGGGGTTTCATGCCGGTCGCCGCGCGGTGTTCGTACGGTTCGCCGGGTGCAACCTTTGGTCTGGCCGAGAATCGGATCGGGCCAGCGCGATCTGCCGCTTCTGCGATACCGATTTCGTGGGCATGGACGGCGGCGGGGGCGGGCGCTTCGACAATGCTGACGCGCTGGTCCAGGCGGTCGAGGCG
Organism: Sphingomonas sp. IW22; assembly: GCF_041321155.1. GTDB lineage: Bacteria > Pseudomonadota > Alphaproteobacteria > Sphingomonadales > Sphingomonadaceae > Sphingomonas. Next base: position 1,944,696 of record NZ_JBGGWB010000001.1, read on the forward strand.
GCATGGGGGCCGGGTAGCGACAACCGGCTCGTCGTGCTGACCGGCGGCGAGCCAATGTTGCAGGTGGACGACGCGCTGGTCGATGCGCTGCATCAGGCGGGCTTCACCATCGCCATCGAAAGCAACGGCACGCTGGCCGTTCACCGCGGCATCGACTGGGTCTGCATCAGCCCCAAGGCAGGCAGCGAAGTGGTGCAGCGCGCGGGTGACGAACTGAAGCTGGTTTGGCCGCAAGCAGGCAGCGATGTGGACGCGATGGAGCAATGGGACTTCCGCCACTTCCTGGTTCAGCCGCTGGACGACGCGGCGGGCCGGGCGAATTGGGAAGCCGCGATTGCGCTCGCCATGGATCGGCCGCGCTGGCGGTTGTCGTTGCAGACGCACAAGCTGCTCGGCCTGCGCTGACCCCCGGTGCATATCGTTGCGCCTGCCATCATGCTGTCGGTGCAACCGCATGGGGAACATGGCGCGATCGTCAGAGCCCTGACTCGCGATGATGGTGTTCAGCCCGGCTATGTCCGCGGGGGCCGTTCACGCGCGCTGCGTCCGGTGCTTCAACCGGGCAACCGCATCCGGGGCGAATGGCGCGCGCGAACCGAAAGCCAGCTTGCCGCGCTGACGGTCGAACTGCTGCAGAGCTGCGCGCCCTTGTTTACCGAGGCTTTGCCCGCTGCCGCCATCGAATGGCTGACCGCACTGACCGTCGCCACCCTGCCGGAGGGGCAGCGATACCCGGCGCTTTACGACGCGCTGGGGGCGGTGATCGACGCGGTGGAGGCTGCCCCTGCCGCGCGCGGATGGGCCGGGCTGATCGCACGATATGAACTGTTGTTGCTGGCAGAGCTGGGGTTCGGCCTGGCGCTCGACACCTGTATCGCGACCGGCGTTCGCGACGACCTCGCTTTTGTCAGTCCGCGAAGTGGCGGTGCGGTCAGCCGTGACGCTGCACGCGGTTATGAAGCGCGACTGCTGCCATTGCCGTCGTTCCTGACGGCGGGTGGGGAGGCGCCCGACTGGCAGGCGATCTTTGCCGCCTTTGCCATCACCGGTCATTTCGTCGAGCGCGACCTGCTGTCCGGGCGGGCGGGCGATGCGTTGGCCGCGCGAGAGCGGTTGCTGGAACGGTTGCGGCGCGCGAGCGGCTAGGGCATGGGCAGCGCCGAAAAGGAGGGTCTAATGCCGCATCTGATCGCCGTGTTGCCGGGGGACGGCATCGGCCCCGAAGTCACCGCCGAAGCGCGCCGCGTCCTTGAGGCGCTGAGTCTTGATCTGGTGTTCGAGGAAGCGCCCGTCGGCGGTGCTGCCTATGATGCGGCGGGGCATCCGCTGCCGCCTGTCACGCTCGACCTTGCCCGTCGCTCTGACGCGATTCTGTTCGGTGCCGTCGGTGACGCACGCTATGACAGTCTTGAGCGCGCGTTGCGGCCCGAACAGGCTATTCTGGGTCTGCGCAAGGAACTGGGCTTGTTCGCCAATCTGCGGCCTGCGCGGCTGTTCAAGGGGCTGGAAGACGCCTCGGCCCTTCGTCCTGAAGTTGCGGCGACGATCGACCTTGTCATCGTGCGCGAACTGACCGGTGACGTGTATTTCGGCCTGAAATCGCGCGGTACGACGGCGGACGGGCTGCGCGAGGGTCGCGACCTGATGCGCTATGACGAAGCCGAAGTGGCGCGCATTGCCCGTGTTGGTTTTGAGACCGCCCGCACGCGCGGTCGCCGGCTGTGTTCGGTTGACAAGGCCAATGTGCTGGAAACCTCGCAGCTGTGGCGCGATGTCGTGATCGAGGTGTCGGCCGACTATCCAGATGTGGCACTGACCCACATGTATGTCGACAATGCCGCCATGCAGATGGTGCGCGATCCCGGTCAGTTCGACGTGATCGTGACCGGCAATCTGTTCGGCGACATCCTGTCGGATCAGGCGTCGATGTGCGCCGGGTCGATCGGCATGCTGCCTTCGGCAGCGCTGGGCGCGACGGGGCAGGGGCTTTATGAGCCGATCCACGGCTCGGCGCCCGATATCGCCGGTCAGGGCAAGGCCAATCCATGTGCCGCAATCCTGTCGGCGGCGATGTTGCTGCGTCATTCGCTGCGCCTGTCCGAACCCGCTGACCGGGTTGAAGCGGCGGTTGCTGCAGCCATTGTTGGCGGCGCTCGCACCGCCGACCTTGGTGGTACCCTGTCGACGCGGGATATGGCCGACCGGATCATCGCCGGGCTGTAACACCCGGCAGTCACCGGCATCGTTGTTCCTAAAGGTCGACTCCGGCGGCAATCGCTTCCAGCTTGCGGATGCGCTCCTTCAGATCGGCAATCTCGATCCGCTGGGTGGCCGACGGACCGGGAATGTTGTCGCTGTCCGCGGGTGCGCTGGCGGCGTTCAATTGCTGGCGTTTCAGGGCCAGCCACCCGCGCCAGGCCACCAGAAGGGCAGCGGTGATCATTGCCAGCGCCGTCAGCGCCGCCGCGGCCATGGACAGATAGAATTGGGGGTCATGCATCGCTGCGTCTCCCATCGAAAATTCGGGCGCCAGCATCAGGCGCGGTTGTCGTCGCGCAGCCGGGCGATCTCGCGGTCCAGCCTCACGCTGTCTTCGGTGTCGGTGATGACGCGCTCCAGCACGGCCACACGTTCCTTCAGCGTGCGGATCTCCTCGCGCATCCGAACCGAGTCGGGGTGATCGCCGCCGGGGCGTTCGTTCTGCGCCTTGACCTTGGCCTGGACGATCTTCCCGATCGTTACCAGCGCCACGATCGCCACCACCATCGAAAACGGGTCCATCAATCCCTCCCTAGTCGCCTTTGGCGTATCGTTCAGTTCAGCGGCTGTTGACGCAGCCGTTCAATCTCGTCGGCGACGGCAATGCCTCGGTCGGTGACGATACGCTCCAGCACGCGCACGCGCTGCTCCAGCCGTTCGACATGCGCGGCATATTGCGCCGCCTTTTCCGCCGTCTGGGCATTCAGCGCCGTCGCCGTCGCTTCCTTGTGCTTAAGCCAACGCTTGAACATGTCGCTGCCGACGCCCGCGATCACGGGGATGCCCACGACGATCAGGAAGAAGCTGATCATGTTCAGGTCCATTGCCGATCCTCCGTTCAGTTGGCGCGGCCGCGCAGCTGCTCGATCTCGCGGTCGAGTGCACGAGCGCCATCGGTGACGATCCGCTCGACATTGGCGAGCCGATCCTTGATCGAGCCGAGTTCGGCGCGAAGCTGCGCGTTTTCCTGGCTCAGCAATTTTATTCGTTCGACCGTTTCGTCGTTGCGGACGGGATAGATGGCCTGGCCCCATGCACCGTCGAGCGGATAGTCGTTCTTCACGCGCATCCAGGTGGTCAGCACCCAGCCAGCGACACCGATGACGGTCAGCGTCACGATCAGCGGCGCAGATTCCATCAGAAGTGGGATCGTTTCCATATTCTGTCCTTCCTCAGCGCAGCGCGTCGATGTCGCGGTTCAGTCGTTCGGCAGGGTCGGTCGCGATGCGCTCCAGCACGGCGATCCGTTCCTCCAGCCGACCGATCTGTCCGGTAAGCCGCTCATTTTCCGATGCCAGCAGCGCGATGCGCCGATCAGCGTCGGGGCCGGCGCCCTTGTGTATCGTTGCGCCATTGTCGTCGGTGATCGGATAGCCATGCTTGACGCGCAGCCATGTCGTGACGATCCAGGCACCCATCGACAGCGCGATGATCGCGATAACGAAACCCGGTCCACCCCAGCCCATTGTTCTTCCTCCCTTTTATCTACGCGCCGTCAGCGAAGCCGGTCGATCTCTTCGGCCAGGCGGTTGTTGCGCCCGACATAGAAGCTCTCGATTTCAGCCAGGCGCCGGTCGATGTCGCGAAACTTCGAACGGACTTCGGCGGTCGAGCGCTTGGGATTGGAGCGTACGCGCTGCCAGAACTTCTCGTCCTCCGCGCTTTCATACAGGCCATAGGGTTTGGCCGGTGCCATCCAGGCGATCATGAAATAGGCGACCAGCGTCCAGGGAAAGCCCCCCAGCAGGGTCAGCATGGCTGCGCCGACGCGAACCCAGATGACATCGACGCCGGTATAGTCCGCGATACCCGCGCAGACGCCCATCCATTTGCCGTTCTGCTTGTCGACATATAATTTGGTGCGGCTGGCAGACATTTCAGTTCCTCCTCGAGAAATCATATTGGGACCGCTCGTCCTCACGCACGCGGGGTGCTTCGGGCTGGAAGTCCGGGTTGTCGGCGGCGACGATCCGTTCGATGGTCTCCAGCCGCTCGTCGAGCCGCCGGGCCATGTGATGTAGTTCGTCGAGCAGCTTCTCGTCCTCGCCGGTCAGGGTCGGGGACTGTTTCCACTTCGTGATGTAGTGGAGGATGATCCAGGGCATCCCGACGAACAGGATGCCGCAGACCATGATCGGGACAAGCACGTCCTCCATGGGATCAGCCTTCCTTGTTCAGGCGCGCCTTCAGCGCGGCCAGCTCGGCATCGACCTTTTCCGACGACTTCAGCTCGGCAATCTCTTCCTCAAGCGTCTTTACGCCGCCCATGCCGGCCGCATCGGCGCGACCCTCTGCCATGTCGACGCGGCGCTCCAGCGTGTCGAACCGCGAAAAGGCGTCGGCCACGCGTTCACCGGCATACATTTCGCGCAGGCGATAGCGGTTCTCGGCGCTTTCCAGCCGGGTCGCGATCGAGTTCTGGCGCGAACGTGCTTCGCGCAGCTTGCTCTGGAGTTTGGCGATATCGGCTTCCGATGCCTTCAGCGCGTCGTCCAGCACGGTGATCTCGGCCTTGAGCTGATCGGCCATGTCAGCGGCCTTCTGGCGCTCGACCAGCGCGGCCTTGGCGAGATCCTCGCGATCCTTGGACAGCGCCAGTTCGGCCTTTTCGGTCCAGCTGTCCTGCAGCTTTTCCAGCTTGGCGATGTGGCGGCGCATTTCCTTCTGATCGGCGATGGTGCGCGCGGCGGATGCGCGAACCTCGACCAGCGTTTCCTCCATCTCGAGGATGATCATGCGGATCATCTTCGCAGGGTCTTCCGCCTTGTCGAGCAGGTCGGTGACATTGGCGGCGATGATGTCCCGCGTCCTGGAGAAAATACCCATGAAAAATACTCCTTCGTACAATCGTCAAAAATCCGGGGCGAGGATGAGGGCCTCGCCCCGGCCAGGGACCGGTCAGCCGATGGGCTGTCCGGCGGGAACTTCGGCATGAAGCTGACGCACGCTCGCGGCGAGGTCCAGCGACTGGCGACGGACACTGGCGCGGTTCCGGTTCGCCTGCGGCGTCGCAAAGAAGATTTCGACCGGGATCATGCGAACCCGACCGCGCATCTCGGCGGGCAGACGCGGGAAAGCCGTGTGGTTGACCGCGCGCAGCGCTTCGTCGTCCAGCACGCGATTGCCGGTTGGCACATCAAGCGACGTGGCAAGCAACTGGCCTTCGCCATCGAAATGGGCGCCGACGATCGCGGCCTTCTGCATCCGTACCGCAACCGGGACCGCGGGGGATGGCCGGATCTGTTCGTGCAGCGATTTGGTCACGGCGCGCATCCATTGATGCCGGTCGAGTTCGCCCGCGCGCGCCGGCGCGGCGGCAAGGCCCAGGCACAACGTGCTCGCGGCAACGGCGCCCAGCAGTGTGACAAGCGGTTGACGAACATCGTGGCGGGCCTTCCTGAGCATTGGGGATTCTCCCTGAACCTTGGTTATCTTTGCTGCCACTCTGCGGTGGTCATCGGATGCTATGCACAGGGCGTGCCAGTTTGACGTAAGCCTCTCCGCAAAGGCGAAGCCTGACAATTTGTTCATGACGATGGGATAGTGGTTGCCAACACTTGGCGGAATCCGCCACAATCGCGGACATGGAGCGAACTGCACCCGTAATCGGTCAATCCACCGCGTTTCTGGACGCATTGGAGCGTGCCAGCCGCGCCGCGCCGCTGGACCGCCCCGTGCTGGTGATCGGAGAGCGGGGAACCGGTAAGGAGCTGGTGGCCGAGCGTCTGCACCGTCTGAGCGGCCGATGGGACCAGCCGCTGGTCGTGATGAATTGCGCTGCACTGCCTGAAACGCTGATCGAAGCTGAATTGTTCGGGCACGAGGCAGGTGCATTTACCGGCGCGCAAAAGGGGCGTGCGGGCCGCTTCGAGGAAGCGCATGGCGGCACATTGTTTCTCGATGAACTCGGCACGCTTTCGATGGCCGCGCAGGATCGGCTGTTGCGCGCGGTCGAATATGGCGAGATCACGCGCATCGGGTCTTCGCGCCCGTTGCGGGTCGATGTTCGGATCGTCGCGGCGACGAACGAACATCTGCCCGACCGCGTCGCCAGGGGCAGTTTTCGCGCTGACCTGCTCGATCGGCTATGTTTCGAGGTGGTAACGCTGCCGCCGCTTCGTGCACGCAGCGGCGACATCATGGTGCTGGCCGATCATTTCGGGCGGCGCATGGCATCCGAACTGGGATGGGACCGCTGGCCCGGCTTCGGTCCGGAAGCGATCGAGATGCTGGAGACGCATCGCTGGCCGGGCAATGTGCGTGAGCTTCGCAACGTGGTCGAGCGGGCGGTCTATCGCTGGGAACGCGAAGGACCGGTGGACATGATCCAGATCGATCCGTTTGATTCTCCATGGCGTCCGGGCGGCAGCGGCGGTTTCGTCGAACCGGCGGGCGAGCTCAAAGGCGGGGCACCGACGACGGCGGAGGCTGCGCCCGTCGCGGCACCCGCCGAACCGGCGATCGATGGGGATTTCCGCACCCGCGTCGCGACCTATGAACGCCGTCTGCTGACGCGCGCCATGGCCGAACACCGTTATAATCAGCGTGCAACCGCCGAGGCGTTGGGCCTGACATATGACCAGTTGCGGCACGCATTGAGAAAGCACGGGCTGCTTTCGGGTTAGGCGGGGCTATGCTTCACCGCCGATTTCGATAGGGTGGGGCGATCGACATTGCGGCCATTATCGCGCGCCGCGGATCAATGACGGGCGGTTAAGTGGCGGAAAGACCAAAGGGGTTCGCGCTGTTCCGGGCGGCGCTCACCAATCGGAAAACGGCGGCAATGCTGATGCTGGGCTTCGCATCGGGCCTGCCATTCGTGCTGCTGATCGGTACGTTGAACGCTTGGCTGGGCGAATTGAAGATCAGCCTGGCGACTATCGGTGTGCTGTCGTGGATCGGCCTTGCCTATGCCTTCAAGTTCCTGTGGTCGCCGTTGGTCGACCGCCTGCGGCTGCCGCTGATCGGCGGACTGGGGCAGCGACGGTCGTGGCTGATCCTGTGTCAGGGCCTGCTGGCGTTGTCCTTATGGGGGCTGGCGGCGACAGATCCGGTGGCGGCCATCGGCAGTTTTGCGGGCATCGCGGTCGTGGCGGCGTTTCTGTCCGCAACGCAGGACGTGGTGATCGACGCATGGCGGATCGAGATCGCCGACGACACCGCAACGGTGGAATTCCTGTCGGCAGTTTATCAACTCGGCAACAGGCTGTCGGCGCTGGCCGGGGGCGCGCTGGCGCTGGTGTTGGCGGCGCGGCTGGACTGGCCGACGGTCTATATCGGCTTTGGCTTTGCGATGCTGGCGGCACTGGGTGCAACTTTGTTCCTGCCCGAAGCGCGGCGGGATGCTGCCGATGCAGCCCACCCGCTGTCCGGCCATTCGGTGCCCGAACGCCGCAAAAGGGCGGCCGCGCTTGCGATCGTCGCCATCTGCTGGGGTTGGGCGATCCTGGTGCTGGGCAATTTCATGGTCTCCGCGCTTCAGCCACCGGTGCCGGGTGTACCCGGTCCTTCGGCGGGCGACTTCACGCGGATGCAAGGGCCGTGGATCATCGTCGCGACGGTGATCATTCCCGCGCTTGTCGCCGGATGGACCCGCCGGCTGCCGCAGCATCAGGGCGGGGGCGAGAAGATGGGCGGCACGCGCGCGGCGGCGGACCATTGTTATCGCGCGCTGATCCTGCCCCTGGCAGAGATTGTCGATCGGCTGAAATGGGGTGCGATCCTGGTCCTGGCGCTGATCCTGCTTTACCGGATCGCCGATTCGATCTGGGCGCCCTTTGCATTTCCCTTCTATCTCGATTTTCTGGGCTATTCGAACGACGAGGTCGCGTTCGCCTCGAAGCTGTTTGGCGTGTGGATGACGATCGCGGGCGTGGCGCTGGGGGGGTACATGCTGGCCGCATGGGGGCGCATGCCAACGCTGGTCGCAGGCGGTGCCGTGGCGGCGTTGTCGAACCTGCTCTTTGCCGATCTTGCGCTTGGCGGTCCGACCATCGACGCGTTCATGCACATGGTCGCGCTGGACCAAATCGGCATCGATGTGCGTATGATGCGCCTGCTGGTGGCCATCTGTGGTGAGAATATCGCGGGCGGGCTCGCCGGGACGGCGTTCGTCGCCTACATTTCCTCCATCACGGCGCGGGAATACAGCGCGGTCCAATATGCGCTGTTGTCCTCGATGACCTTTCTGGTCGGTGCGCTGGGCCGGGCCGCGACGGGGGAGGCGATCGACAAGGTTGGTTATGCCAATGTGTTCTACGTGACAGCCGGGCTGGGCGGCGTCGCCGTGCTGCTGGTGCTGGCCGAATGGTGGCGCAGCACGTCGGCGGCGGCACGTGTAAAAGAGCCGGACGTCAGTCCCGTCTGAGCGGGAGGCCCAGATCGTTGAAGGCGGTCACTACGCAATGCGCGGTGCAAACGATGCTGGATGCGTCGCGGACGCCGATCAGGTCCGCCAGCAGATAAGCTGAACGCTGCGGGTTTTCGCTGACACCGCGCAGCGCCTCGATCATCGTAGCTTCGGCACCCGTCATGCGCGGGCAGCACCATGGCGCAATCTGAATGGGCCGCGCCGCGCGCACCGACATGTCGTGCATCAGCGTGCGCAGCAGCACCAGCGGCCGCCGGAAATCGACGCCGAACGCAGTCAGGAAGGCATGAGAGGCCGCTGCGTCCTGAAGCCCGTGCGCCCCCATCTGGCGGATGCCGAACAGGATCAGGCGCGCAGCCGGATCGCTGGGCTGAAGATGGGGAAGGGTGGTCGAAAGCGTGTCGATTGTGCGCGTCAAGGCGAGTCTCCCGCTTGGTGGAGCCAATCTCGCCGATCAGTTATTGCAAGTCAATATCAACAAGCGTCAATCCGGCGCCTCGTCGTTCAGGTGTAGCACCTCACCGGCTAGATAGAGCGAACCGAGGATGAGCACCGCAGCGCGTAGTCCCCCTTGCCCCAGCCGGTCGAGCGCTGTGGGCACGTCGCGCGCCTGACCGGCGCTCAGTCCATGCTGATGGGCGAGCTTGCAGAGCAGGCCTGGTGCGTGATGAGCGTGGTGAGGCACCGGCACGGCGATCAGAGCGGCGACATGCGGTGCGATGGCCGCGATGATCCCAGCTGCATCCTTGTTCGCCAGCACGCCCAGTACGACCGTCGGCTTTTCTGCCTGTTCGGCAAGCCAGTCCGCTGCCGCTTGCGCTGCGTTCAGGTTGTGCGCGCCGTCAATGGTGATGCTGCTGCCTGGCGGCAGGCGGTCGAGCAGGGGGCCGCGACCCAGGCGCTGCATGCGGGCGGGCCAGCGTACGTCGCGCGCGGCAGTGGCAATCGCGTCGGTTGGAACATTCAGTCGATCCTGCGCCCGCAGCATGGCAGCAGCGAGAGCGAGATTCTCGTGCTGATGCGCGCCCGGCATGGCGGGCAGCGGCAGCGTGATACGGCCCTTGGCGTCAGCAACGACGATACCGTCGCCGTCACGCACACCCTGCCACTCGATCCCGCGCCGTGAGAGCGGCGCACCGGCGCGAGCCGCCACGTCGGCGATCACGCGGGTACAACTGTCGGGTTGATCGAGGGTGACCAGCGGCACGCCGCTGCGTGCGATCCCCGCCTTTTCGGCAGCAATGGCTTCGATTGTGTCGCCCAGAAATGCCTGATGGTCGATGCCCAACCGGGCAATGCCGCCAACCAGCGAAGTCGGGATCACGTTGGTGGCATCCAGCCGCCCGCCAAGCCCGACCTCGATCACGCAGGCGTCTGCCGGGGTGCGCGCAAAGGCGAGGAACGCGACCGCCGTGGTCACCTCGAAAAAACTGGCGCCGATGTCACCGCCGGCGTCCAGCACCTCGGCCAGCAACTCGCCGAGCGTTTCGTCCTCGATCAGGCGGCCGGCGACCCGGATTCGTTCATTGAAACGGACCAGATGCGGGCTGGTATAGGCATGGACGCGGTGCCCCGCCGCCTCCAGCGCACCGCGCAGCAGCGCACAGGTCGAGCCCTTGCCGTTCGTGCCCGCGACATGGAAGACCGGTGGTAGTGCGCAGTGCGGATCGCCTACGCGGCCCAGCAGGCGCGTGATGCGGTCCAGCCCCAGTACGTCCGCCCCCGGGCCCAGTGCGGCCAGCCGGTCGAGCTGGCGTTGAACGAACGGGTCGCTCGACCTTGCATGGTCCATCGGCGTGGCGCTCAGGCAGCCGCCCGTTCGTGGGTCAGATAGTCGATCAGGTTGGCCAGCGTTGCGCGCAGATCCTTGCGCTCAACCACCATGTCGATCAGCCCATGATCGCGATAATATTCGCTGGTCTGGAAGTTTTCAGGCAGCTTTTCGCGGATCGTCTGCTCGATGACGCGGCGACCGGTAAAGGCCAGCGTCGCCTTCGGCTCGGCAATTTGCACGTCGCCCAGCATGGCATAGGCGGCCATGACCCCGCCGGACGTCGGATCGGTCAGCACGACGATATAGGGCAGGCCCGCATCGTGCAGCATCTCGATCGCGACGGTGGTGCGCGGCATCTGCATCAGGCTGAGAATACCCTCCTGCATTCGCGCGCCGCCTGATGCGGTGAAGACGATGAAAGGGGCGCGTGCGGCAATCGCAGCTTCGACGCCCGCGATGAAGCCCTCGCCCACGGCCTGGCCCATCGACCCGCCCATGAAGGCGAAGTTCTGGACGCCAACCACCGCACGCCTTCCCTCGATCAGCCCGCGTGCGGAAATGAAGGCGTCCTGATCGCCGGTATCGGCGCGCGCAGCCTTCAGCCGGGCGATATAAGGTTTGGAATCGCGAAACTTCAAAGGGTCGTCAGCAACGCGGGGGGCGGGCAGGGACTTGCAGGTGCCCTCATCGAACAGATGCGCGAACCGCGCCTTCGGACCGATGCGGCCGTGATGATCGCACAATGGGCAGACCGACAGGTTCTCCTCATACTCGCGCGTGAACACCATCTGACCGCAACCCTTGCACTTGTGCCAGAGATTGTCGGGCGTCTCACGCGAAGGGACGACGGAAGCGAGCGCGTTGCGGACGCGGTTGAGCCAGCTCATGCGGGAATCCTGGAATTGACGATCGCGTCTTTCAGCGATCGGATATAGTCGGTGACATGGGGCGCAGCGGCCGCGCCGTACTGCGCCACGATTTCAACGATTGCGGAGCCGACGACCACGCCGTCGGCAACACGCGCAATCGCCGCCGCCTGTTCGGGCGTACGGACGCCGAAGCCGACGGCGATGGGCAGGTCGGTCGACTTTTTCAGCCGGGCGACCGCTTCCTCGATCGAGGCCTGGGCCGCTTGCTGCACACCCGTGATGCCCGCGACCGAGACGTAATAGATAAAGCCCGACGCGCCATCCAGCACGGCGGGCAGGCGCGCGACGTCGGTGGTCGGCGTCGCCAGCCGGATGGGTGCGATGCCGGATTCGCGCAGCTTGGGGCCGAGCGCGTCGTCCTCTTCCGGCGGCACATCGACACAGATCACGCCGTCGACGCCCGCCCGGGCCAGCGCATCGGCGAACCATGCTGCCCCGCGGCGCAGCATCGGGTTGGCATAGCCCATCAGGACCAGCGGCACGTCCGGATGGCGTTCCCTGAAACCGGTCGCGATCGACAGGATGTCGGCCGTGCGCGTGCCTGCCGCAAGGCTGCGGATATTCGCTGCCTGGATTGCCGGGCCATCGGCCATGGGATCGGTAAAGGGCATGCCCAGTTCGATTACATCAGCCCCGCCGGCGACCAGCGCGTCGAGGATCGCCGGCGTTGCTTCCGGCGCGGGATCGCCCGCAGTCACGAACGCGACCAGCGCGGGCGCGTCCTTCGCAAAAGCATCGGCAAGGCGGCTCATATCGCCACCCCCAGTGCATCGGCGACGGTAAAGATGTCCTTGTCGCCGCGCCCGCACAGATTGGCGAGGATGATCGCATCGCGCGGCATTTCGCGCGCATGCTTTGCGACGGCGGCGATGGCGTGGCTTGGCTCCAGCGCGGGAATGATGCCCTCGGTCCGGCAGAGCAGCTGGAACGCGTCCAGCGCCTCGTCATCGGTGATCGAGGTGTATTCGACGCGTCCGATTTCCTTCAGCCACGAATGTTCGGGGCCGATGCCCGGATAGTCGAGGCCAGCCGAGATCGAGTGCGCCTCAGCGATCTGGCCATCCTCGTCCTGAAGCAGATAGGTCTTGTTGCCGTGCAGCACGCCCGGCGCGCCGCCCGCCAGGCTGGCGGCATGAAGCCTGTCCAGGCCATGGCCCGCCGCCTCGACCCCCAGCATCTTCACGTCGGCATCGTCGAGGAACGGATGGAACAGGCCAATTGCGTTCGATCCGCCACCGATCGCCGCGACCAGCATGTCGGGCAGACGGCCGGTGCGCGACATCATCTGCGCGCGCGCTTCCTTGCCGATCACGCTTTGGAAATCGCGGACCAGTTCCGGATAAGGATGCGGCCCGGCGGCGGTGCCGATGATGTAGAAGGTGTCGTGGACATTGGCGACCCAGTCGCGCAGCGCCTCGTTCATTGCATCCTTCAGCGTGGCGGCGCCGCTGGCGACCGGGCGCACTTCGGCCCCGAGCAGCTTCATGCGGAACACATTTGGCTGCTGCCGCTCCACATCCTTCGCGCCCATGAAAATGGTGCAGGGCAGGCCAAAGCGCGCGCATACGGTGGCGGTCGCCACGCCGTGCTGGCCTGCGCCGGTTTCCGCGATGATCCGCGTCTTGCCCATGCGGATCGCCAGCAGGATCTGGCCGATGCAATTGTTGATCTTGTGTGCGCCGGTGTGGTTCAGCTCGTCACGCTTGAACCAGACCTGCGCGCCCATGCCCGGCTCCGCGCTTTCGCGCAGCGCGTCGGTCAGTCGTTCCGCATAATAAAGCGGGCTGGGGCGGCCGACATAATGTTCCAGCAGATCCTCGAACTGGGCCGTAAAGGCGGGGTCCGCCTTGGCCGCGCGATATTCGCGTTCCAGGTCCAGGATCAGCGGCATCAGCGTTTCGGCGACATAGCGGCCGCCGAACTGACCGAAATGGCCGCGTTCGTCGGGCTGCTGGCGCAAGCTGTTGGGCTGCGCGGCGATAGCGTTTTCGGGGGCAATCATCGTGCCCGCGCTTTAGCACAGGCGTGGCAGAGGGGAAGCCCGTCGCTCAGGCTTCCGCTACCGCCAAAAGGAACGCGGCGACTTTGCCGCTGTCTTTTACGCCCGGCGCGCTTTCGACGCCGGAAGAGACATCGACGATTGGCGCGCCGGTCCGGCGAACGGCCTCCGCCACGTTCGCCGCGTCCAGCCCGCCTGACAGCGCCCATGGCGCAGGGTGGCGATAGCCGTCCAGCAGCCCCCAGTCGAAGCGCAGTCCCATACCACCGGGCAGCGCCGCGCTGTCAGGCGTCTTAGCATCGTAAAGGATACGGTCGGCCAGCCCCGCAAGCGGACGTGCGCCTTCAAGATCGGCACGTGTCTTGACCGCCACCGCGACCCATAGCGGCAATCCCGTCCGGTCCCGGATCGCGGCGATGCGCGCGGGAGCAGTCTTGTGCAACTGCAACGTGTCGAGCCGTCCCGCGGCAATCGCCTGATCCAACAGCGCGTCGTCAGGGTCCACGAACACGCCCACGCGGCCAACATGCGCCGGCACTCGTCCCGCCAGCGCGGCGGCGCGGTCGAATGACAAGTGGCGGGGGGAGGGGGGGAAGAACACGAGTCCGACATGTGCCGCACCGCCGCCGATTGCCGCGTCCAATGTATCCGGCGTCGACAGGCCACAGATTTTTGCGCTCGTCATATTTCTATCCAAAAATGCTGCGTCGCGGCAATTTGTTCATCTGGTGGTTAGCTTTACGCTGGTATCCCCATGCGCTCAGGAGGTTGCGATGAGCAAGATGCAGGCGTTTCTCCGTGCGCGTTCGCGTGCAAGTCTGGCCGCGATGCTGCTGGCGGGCGGCATCGGCCTTTATCTGATCGGCACGAAGGTCGGCGACACGCTGGCGGGATTTGCCGCCGCCGTCTGACCGACCGTCGGTCAGAGCGTCGCTTCGATCGCGCGCGCGGCGGCGTCGGGGTCTTCGGCCTGTGTGATCGGCCGACCGATGACGAGGATCGACGCCCCCGCATCCAGTGCGGCGCGCGGTGTCACCACCCGCTTCTGGTCACCCACCGGACCTTCTGCCGGGCGCACGCCGGGCACCACGAAAAAGCCCTGCGGCCACGCCTTTTTGGCCGCTGCAACCTCCGCCCCGGAACAGACGATACCGTCCACGCCGGCATCTCGCGCCAGTTCGCTCAGGCGAAGCACCTGTTCATGCGGTGCCCGCTCCACGCCGATCGAGCGCAGATCCTCTCCGTCCAGGCTGGTCAGTGTCGTTACCGCCACCACCTTGGTGCCGCTGGGCGCCGCTGCTTTCGCATCCTCCAGCATCGAGCGGCCACCCGATGCGTGAACGGTCAGGATCGCAGGCTCCAGCGGGCGAAGCGCCTGAATGGCCTTTGCCACCGTGTTCGGAATGTCGTGAAATTTCAGGTCGAGGAAGATCGGCAGACCGATTTCCGCCATATCCTTCACGCCTGAACGGCCATTGGCCATGAAAAATTCCAGGCCCAGCTTGATGCCGCCGACATGGTTGCGAACGCGCTGAGCAATCAGGCGCGCACGGTCGATATCCGGAGTGTCGATCGCGACATAGATCGGCGTGCTCATACCCGCGCCTCCGGCGCTACGGTGTCGTTCATCGCAAGCGGTGCGTCGGGGCTCTCGATATCGGCCGCCAGCGGCTCGACCGAAGTCGCATGGGTCGTGCGCAGGTCGGTCAGCGTACGTTCCGCGCTGGCAAGGCGCGACTTCAACCGCCAACGCGTGCCCAGATGCAGGAAATAGGTGGGCAGAAAACCCAGCAGGAACATCGCGCCCATCAACAGCGGCAGGTTGATGTCGGCCACCAGACCACCCCACAGCTTCACGGGCACCGGCGCCCAGTTGTTGAATGAAAAGGCAACGACGATGCCGGCGACCAGCACCCAGATCAACGTTCGCAGAAACTGCATTCGGGCCCCTTTTTGGGATGTGTTCTTTGCCCGGATGCTACGCGCTAATCACCGCCCTGACCAGTCCGCTCGCCCAGTTCCGCGCGGATCGACGCGATCAGCCCCGGAATGGCGGTCAGCCGTCCTTCCTCCTCATCAAGGATGGCGTGGAACAGCGCCTGCTTGATGGCGGTCGTCCGGCCGGGGCGCAGCCTTGTTGCCGGGGGCAGGGACGACAACAGGATATCAACCAGCCGCTCCGCACCGTGCAGGCGTCCCCACAGATAGTCGTTCTCGCGATAGGTTCGGCTGAAGAACGCGCCGAACGCGTGGAACTGTATCCCCTTCAGGCACGCGTTCGCACCGCCTTCGCGAATGGCGGTGGCGTCGTCGGGGCTGATCCGGTCGACGCGAACGGGATCGAATTCGTCCAGCCCCTCACCCTGGAGCAGCGGCAGCGTCGCGATGTCGAAAAAGGGAAAACCAAGATAGGCGAGCAGCAGCGGGCGGCGCAGGTCGCGCGTCAGGCCGCTGAACGCCTTTGCCAGTGCCGCATCGGTGGCCGCATCCAGGGTCCGCAGATCAAGCGCCGTGTCCAGAGCCTGCAGGGCATTCTCCGCATCGCCGGGCAGGCGCCGTGCGACGGGCTTCAACGCGGCGTGCGTCTCCGAACGCTGTCGCTCCAGATAGGCGGATAATGCCGAATAGGTCGCGTCGCGCACTTCGGACAGATCGGCGCGGTCTTGCTCGCCATCCTGCTCCCCGATCCGCCGGACCAGCAGGCGCAGGCGGCGGATGCGAAAGCCCAGGTCGAAACTGCGGAGGAACTCGATCGCTTCTGCCGTTGCGCCGCCGGAATGGGCGGTGCCGATGCCGAACGCGCCGCGTGCCCTCGCGGCTTCGGCAATGGCATCGCGCACGCGCCGCTGCGGTTCGGGGCCGTCGCGGCTGGCCAGCTGGTTGAACAGCTGGGCGATACGGTCGATCACGCCCTCGACCTTCAACAGGCCATAGGCGGCCTGACCATATCCGGCCTTGCCCGCTGCGGCGGACTGCGCGCGGCGGCGCCACGCCGCCAGCCGCCGGGGCGTGGGGTAGTCGAGGAGGAAGGTATAGCCGAACAGGCTTTCCACCTGTCCCTCAACCTCACCGCGCAACTGTTCGAGAATGCTGTGCATCCGCTCGATCCGGGCCGAGCGGGCGGACAGCGTTTCCAGGCTGTCGCGAATGGGTTGTTGACGCGGAATCTCGGAAAGGGCCCCGATCAGCGTCTGGAAAAATCCGGGCAGCCCTTCGATCTGTCCGTTCAGCGCAAAGCGAAAGCCCGGCGCGGGGTCGATGAACACGAAGCGGCGGTCGATCTGCCGCCGCGCCGGTCGTTCTCGAAGTGCGGCGATGGCGGGGCGAAAGGGGGCATTGGCCAGTACCGAACCGTCGATCAGTACGGCCTTTTCCGCCGCCTTGACGCTGGCGTGGCGCGGCATTGCCCGTGCCAGAAAGGCATCGCGCCCCGGCCATTCCCCACCGCGCGCGGCGATCGCCCGGTCCAGTTCCGCCACGTTAAATGGCGGGAAGGCACCCGGAAAGCTCGACGTCGCGCGCGCGGCAAAGGTTAGGTCGGCGGGTTCGGCGAATGCCTCCCCCGTGCGCCCCTGGCTGGCGAAGGACAGGACCAGACGATGCTCCGTCTCCACCACTTCCGGCGGTGAATTGATGCGCAATCGTTCGGGATGCCCGGCAAAGTCGGTGACGGTGACGAACAGGTCCAGCGGCTGGCCGTGCGGCAGCAAGCGCGGCCCCGCCGGTGCCTTGGCCATCGCATCAAACGCATCGAGCAACAGCCCGCACAGCAACTCACCGCCAAAGGGCGGTTCGAACCAGCGGGAGCGGACGAAATGGTCGAGCTTGGCGCGCACTTCATCGCGCGCGGCCAGTTCGACGGTTTCGTCGACCATCTTGTTCCCGGCCGCCATCCACGCGATCGGACGCGCCCAGAATTTGGTCATCGAATGGCTGGGCGCCTGAGCGGGGTCGATCAACCCTTCTACGTCGGCATGTTCCAGCCACAGGTCGGTCAGCGGATCCAGACTCTGCCCGGTTTCAATCGCCTGCGCGAAAAAGACGCTGTTGATCCCCCCGGCACTTGCGCCCGCCAGAATATCGACCAGTACACGCAGGCGCAGGCCCGAAGCCTCCGCAATCTCTTCGAAAACGGCGCGATAGACGCCCTGCGTCCCGCCCGATGGCGGGTCGCCCGCGCACCACGCCTGGCTGGCGCATACCAGTCGCCACAGCTCCTTGGTGATGCCGTGCATGTATATCGCAAGGCTGATCCCGCCATAGCAGACCAGCGCAAGTCGGAGCTCCTTGTCGCGCATCAGCGGATCGTTGCCCAGATCGGCAGATGGTCCGACGCCACGCGCGCCGATGGGCTCATATGAACGCCGCAATCGGTGATGGTCAGTTGCGGGCTGACGATGATGCGGTCCAGCCGCCCGACCGGCCGCTGTGCGTGAAAGCTGGGGCCGGTTTCGGCAATCGCATGATCGCGGGCGAAGTCCTTAAGGCAACCGCCCGCGCCCCGCCATTCGTTCAGGTCGCCCATCATTACGCACGGCATCGGATTGCCATCGGCCAGGTGATCCAGCACCGCCTTCGCCTGCCGCCGCCGCCACAGGCCGGACAGGTCCAGATGCATGCCCACCACGCGGATCGTGTGTCGGCCCAGCCGGACATCCGCGCTGACCGCGCCGCGCGGCTCCAGCGCGGGCAGATGTACCGGGGTGCAGGCGAGTATCTCGGCCGATTTGCGGACCAGCAGGACGTTGCCGTGCCATCCCATGCTGGCAGCGCGGATCGCGACGGGTACTGCCTGATAATCGCTGTGTTCGGACAAAAGGTGCGGCGTCAGCACCGCCGCACGCGTGCCAAAGCGCCGGTCGGCTTCCTGAAGCGCGACGATATCGGCGTCGATTTCGTTCAGCACTTCAAGAATGCGTTCGGGGCGGCGCTGACGGTCGGTGCCGACCGCCTTTCGCATGTTGTAGCTGGCGACCTTTAGCATCAAGATTGGTTTAGCGTGGTCATGGCGCAGGGGGAACGGTGCGCGGATATGCCGGTTCCCTCATCGCGGCAGCTCGATCCGGGCGACCAGACCGCCGCCAGCCCGGTTTTCCAACGTCACACGCCCGCCAGCATCGCGCACGATCGCGCGGGTCAGTGCCAGGCCAAGGCCGATGCCGCCGGTTTCACGATTGCGAGAGCTTTCCAGGCGTACGAAAGGGTCGAACACCGCGTCCAGCTTGTCGACCGGCAGGCCGGGGCCACGATCGCATACCGCAATGACGACGCGATTGAGTTCTGCGGTAATCTGCACTTCTGCGGCACCGGCATATTTGATGGCATTTTCGATCAGGTTGCGCACCGCGCGGCGCATCAGGCTGGGGCGCAGGCGCATGCGGATGCGATCAGCCTCGTCGAACGCGACGTCGTGGTCCAGATCGCGAAAATCCTCGACCACCGCATCGACCAGCGCGGCCATGTCGACGTCGGCAATCGGCTCGCTGGGGCGACCCAGCCGCGCGAGCGACAGGATGTCCTCCAACGTGCGGTGCATCTCCCCTACGATATCGGCCATGCGCTGACGGTCGGCATCGTCCTCGACCGACTCGATCCGCACGCGCAGCGCTGCCAGCGGGGTCCGCAGATCGTGGCCGATGGCGCCCAGCATCCGGTCCTTTTCGTCGAGCATCGCCGACACGCGCGCCGACAATTCGTTATAGGCCGCGATCAGCGCCCGGACGTCACCGGGGCCGCGCTCCGTCATGGGTTCGGGATCGCCGCCGGGGGCAAAGGCGCGCGCGCGGGCGGTCAACTCGCTCAACGGTCGCGTCACGCGCCGCCCGATCCACAGGACAGGCAGCAGCACGACGGCGTAGAGGATAAGCGTCTGGGCAATAAGCTGCCACAACAAGGTACGCTCGGCGCGCGGCCATGGCCCGCTGAGCGTCAGCCAGCGCCCGTCGCGCAGTTGTACGCCCACCACCACCTCCGCACCCAGATTGGCCAGCCGGCGCGCGCGGTCGCGGCGCATCCCGGCAAGGCGCGGATCGTCGGCGGAATAATGGCGGATGCCGCTGACCACCGCACGATAGGCGATGTTGCTCTCCGCCAGTCCGCTGCGGATGCCGAATTCGATGTCCTCCGCCGGGCGCAGGCCGGGCGGGACGGGATTGCGCGCCGCCAGCCGAACGCGCGCGCGGGGCCGGTCGAACGGGGCAAGTCGTCCGGCCTGCAATCGTTCGGCCGCATCGACCATGCGCGTGACGGTCGGCACGACGATCTGCGTAAAGCGAAGCTCGCGCCGCTCGCGATAGAGCAAGGCGAAATTGATCGCCTGTGCCACGAACAGCGCGACCGCGACCAGAAGCGCGATCTGTCCCGACAGGCTGCGCGGCCAGCGCGGTCGTGCGATCACAGCCGCGTCACCTCTGCCGCCAGCGTATAGCCGCCGCCCCACACCGTCTTGATGATCGCAGGGTTCTTCGGATCGGCCTCGATCTTCTTTCGCAAGCGGCTGACCTGATTGTCGATGGCGCGGTCGAACGCCGCCGCCTCACGCCCCTGCGTCAGGTCAAGCAACTGATCGCGTGTCAGCACCTGTCGCGGGCGGGTGGCCAGTGCCAGCAGCAGATTGAACTCGCCGGTGGACAGCGGCACCTCTACGCCCTCCCGGTCGACCAGCGTGCGCTCGCCCGTTTTCAGCACCCAGCCTG
Organism: Sphingomonas sp. IW22; assembly: GCF_041321155.1. Taxonomy (GTDB): domain Bacteria; phylum Pseudomonadota; class Alphaproteobacteria; order Sphingomonadales; family Sphingomonadaceae; genus Sphingomonas. The sequence continues at coordinate 1,964,722 of NZ_JBGGWB010000001.1, forward strand.
CAAAGGCATAGGCGCCGGCGTCCGGCGCATGCTGGCGCACCGCACCCGTCGCGACGCGGCGCAGGATCACCTTGATCCGCGCCAGCAGCTCGCGTGGGGAAAAGGGCTTCACCACATAATCGTCCGCGCCCATTTCAAGGCCAACGATGCGGTCGGTCTCCTCGCTGCGGGCCGTCAACAGGATCACGGGCGTCTCGCTCGTTTCACGAATGTGGCGACACAGGCTCAGTCCGTCTTCGCCCGGCATCATGATGTCCAGGATCGCCAGATCGATGGCATAGGCAGCCAGCCGTGCGCGCGCGCCCTCCGCATCGCCCGCCTGGGTAACACGAAATCCCTGTTTGGTCAGATATTGCGCCAATGGCTCACGGATCGAGCGTTCGTCATCGACAAGCAGAAGATGGGGGGTATCGGCCATATGCTCACCCTGAAGCGGTTGACGCGGATTGGCTAGAGGGGGTGGAGCCGGGTGGGCGTGGGGGAGGAGCATCCCGCCCGGCTCCCCGGCAAGGTCAGTTGCCGGTTGGCGGTGTCGGCGCGCCGCCATGGCCGCGCATGCCGCGGTGGCTCATGCGCTTGTCGCGCATTGCCTGGGTTTCGGCGGCGTCAAGGCGACCATCGCCATTGCTGTCGATCCGCTGGAAACGCTGCGTCGCGCCGGCGCGGAACTCGGCTTGGCTGACCGATCCGTTCCGGTCCGTGTCGAGGCGGGTGAGCATACGCTGCGCCATTTTTCCGCCGCGCTTGCCCATCTTCTGGGCGCGTGCCTCGCGGCGTTCGGCTCGCTGCTGACGGAGCGCCTCAACTTCGGCCTGGGTGACCTGTCCGTCCCGATTGGTGTCGAGCCGGGTGAAATGCTGGTCGGCACGGCTGATCGCCTCCTCCTGCGTGGCGGGGGGCTGCATCCGCATCCGGGCGCCAGCGGGCGGGGTCTGCTGCGCAGCAAAGGCGGTGCTGGCAAGCACGGTCGAACCCAGCGCGGCGGCGATGACGATACGGGGCATTTTGGGGCGTTTCATGTGTCGCGTTCCATTGTGTTGGTCCGGGCCATTCCGAACCTGTGAGCATCAAAATGCCGTCGTCATGTCGCGCGGATATGTCGTGCGGGCGCAATATTGTCGCGAATTGTCGCCATGCCGATGAACGGTTGCGAAAAGCAACTGTTCGCAAGCGGGGTATGGCGATGCAGCAATTGCGTTTGCGCAACATCTTTCCCGAATAAGAGCGATGTGGGCGCGATTCCTCTTGACGCCAACGGCGCGCCATTCATTATTCGAGAGACGGGTATGCGCCGGAACAGAGCCGCGACCCGGGAGGAGAGGATATGACCAAGCCGCAGCTCATGACTGCCTGTGGGTTCCTTGCATTCGCGTTTGCCGGGGTCACGCCAGCAATGGCTCAGCAGGAAACCGACCCTGCGGCCGCCCCGGCATCCGCGACCGAGCAGGCCAGTACCGCACAGGATACGCAGAACGCCGGCGACATTATCGTGACGGCTCAGGGTCGCGCCCAGTTGCTGACCGATGTGCCGGTCGCGGTGTCCGCGGTGTCCGCCGAATCGCTTCAGCTGTCGGGCGCGACCGACATCCGTGCGCTGAACCAGCTGGCCCCGTCGCTGCTCGTCAGCTCGACCGGGACCGAGGCGAACGGGTCGGCCCGTATCCGCGGTATCGGTACGGTTGGCGACAATCCGGGCCTGGAAAGCTCGGTCGCCGTGTTCATCGACGGGGTGTATCGCTCCCGTTCGGGGATCGGCCTGAACGAACTGGGCGAAATCGACCGGGTTGAGGTGCTGCGCGGGCCGCAAGGGACGTTGTTCGGCCGCAATGCGTCGGCGGGTATCATCAACATCGTGTCGAAACAGCCGACCTATGAATTGGGCGGCATGGCCGAGGTCACCTATGGCAATTATGATTTCTGGCGCTTTCAGGGCGCACTGAACCTGCCGATCACCAAAAATCTGGCTGCCCGCGTCGACGGCGTTTATGCAAAGCGCGACGGCTTCTATTACGACGCCGCGAACGACATCGACGTGAACAATCGCGATCGCTTCTTTGTTCGCGGTCAGCTCCGCTGGGAACCGACCAGCGACATCAATGTCCGCATCATCGGCGACTATACCAAGCGTGATGAGCGGTGCTGCGGCGCGACCTATGTTGACTCGTCGGTCAATCAGTTCGTCGGTAATCTGAACAGCCCGGCAACGCCGCTGACCACCGGTCTGGCGGGCGGCAACAACATCATCAACGTCCTGCGCGATCTTGGGCAACCGATCGGGTCGTTCACGCCCGGCTATGACCGGACCATCTATTCGACGCCGGGCCGCAGCTTTGACGGGCAGACCGAGGACAAGGGGGTTTCGGCACAGGTCGACTGGGATTTCGGCGGCGCGACGCTCACCTCGATCACGGCTTACCGCGACTATCTGACCGATCAGGGATCGGACACCGACTACTCCACGATCGACATCCTCTATCGCGCGGCCGACGGCAATGCGAGCCGCCGGTTCGAGACGTTCAGCCAGGAACTGCGGCTCCAGGGCGAAGCATTTGGCGGCACGCTCGACTGGTTGATCGGCGGCTATTACGCCAACGAAGATTTGACCGTCCGGGACAATCTGCGCTTCGGCAACCAATATGGCCGTTTCGCCACATGCCGCATCATTTCGGGCGGCGCGCTGGCGACGCTTTATTCCCCGACCAACGCCGCCTGCATCAGCCCCACGGGCCGGGCGGTGCTGAACGGGCAGGTGCCGACTGTGCCGTCGCCGCTGGGCGCGGCCGGGCCGCTGGTGGTTGCGGCACTCGACCGGCTGGATGCCATCAACGATCGCGGCACGGGGGTCGATGTTTATGAACAGAACAGCCGCAACTATGCGTTTTTCACGCACAACATCGTCCACTTGACTGATACGCTCGATCTGACCGTCGGCGTTCGTTACACGAATGAGCGCAAGCGGCTGAATGCGCGTTTCACCAACGACAATGTGAACTGCGTCGCGAATCAGCAGGCGCTGGGCAGCTTCTTGACCAATCCGGCGCTGGCTGCGGTTGCGGGCGGGATCATCGGCCTGTCGTGCCAGGGCAATTCGACCAGCGAGCTGAACGGCGCGTCGATCGCCGACGAACGGAACGAGGACGAGTTCACGGGAACCGCCGTCCTGTCATGGAAGCCCACCCCTGATCTGCTTTTGTACGGCAGCTATTCGCGGGGGTACAAGGCGGGCGGCTTCAACCTTGACAGATCGGCGTTGAAAAGTCCGCTGGCTAGCTTTGCCGCGCTGGGCGGGCCGCAGGCATTGACCCGCAACCTGCAATTCGACCCCGAAATCAACAACGCCTATGAAATCGGCGCCAAATATTCGGTTCGCGACTTCACCCTGACGTTGGCTGCGTTCCGACAGGAGTTCAAGAACTTCCAGCTCAACACCTTCAACGGCGCCGTCTTCCTGGTCGCTACGGTCAATGCCTGCGACACCGATCTGGCGGGCGGCGACCGCGATACCAGCGCAGCGACGGGTGCGTGTCCTGCCGACGATGTGCAATATGGTGTCGTGTCTCAGGGCGTCGAGCTTGAGGCTAACTTGTCACCCGTGCGTGATGTGAACATCAACCTGGGCATGACCTATGCCGACACGCATTACCGGGAAAACCTGGTCGGCAGCGCAAGCGGCATTCCGCTCGACCCGGCGCTTCGGGTGTTGCCGGGCAATCAACTGTCCAACGCCCCCGAAATCGTCGCAACGGGCAGCCTGTCGTGGACGCCCGAAATCGGCAGCTCTGGCCTGCGTGGCCTGTTCTATATCGACACGCGCCTGACCGACGATTTCAACACCGGTTCGGACCTGTTCCCGCAAAAGCTTCAGGACAGCTTCGTGCTGGTCAACGCACGCGTCGGCATTCGTGGGCGCGATGAGCGTTGGGCGCTGGAATTGTGGGCACAGAATCTGACCAACACCCAATATGCACAGGTCGCGTTCAACTCACCGTTCCAACAGGGAGCGAACGGTGCGCCCTTCGTCGACCCGAAATATCCGGGCGGCCGTCAGGTCTTTTCGCAATATCTGGCCGAACCGCGAACCTATGGCGTGACGCTCAGGACGCGCTTCTAATCGGAGGGGGCGGGGGTTCAGGCCCCCGCCTTTTCCGCAAAGGACCAGGCGGCGCGGGCAAGTCCCGGCACCTTGGCGGCCGTCGCGGCCGCTTCGGCGTTCGACGCGTTTCCGTCGATCACCCGCTTCTTTATCCCCTGAACAATGCCCATCAGCCGGAACAGGTTATAGGCGAAGAACCAGTTCAGGTCGGGCAGCCCATCGCGACCCGTGCGCGTGCAATAACGCCCCACAATCTCATCCAGCGTCGGAATGCCCGTCGCTGGCCCGGTCATGCCCATGACGCCGGATCGCCCCTCTGGCTCTGTCACCCAGTTCATGGCTAGGTAGGCGAAATCCGCCAGCGGATCGCCAAGCGTCGCCAGTTCCCAGTCGAGCACCGCCGCTACCTTTGCGCTGTCGGGGGCATAGATCAGGTTGTCGATGCGATAATCGCCGTGCACGATCGACGTGCGCGTTTGTTCGGGAACGGTGCGTGGCAGCCATTCGATCAGCCGCTCCGCCTCGGGCAGGTTATCGGTCTGGGCCATGCGATATTGCCGTGTCCAGCGCGCGACCTGTCGCTCGAAATAATTGCCGGGCTTGCCGAAATCGCCCAGCCCGACCTGATCGGGGTCGATGGCGTGCAGGTCAGCCAGCGTGTCGACCATCGATTCATAATGTGCCTGCCGCGCCTCAGGCGTCATGGCGGGCAAGGTGCCGTCCCACAGCGTCCGCCCTTCCACCATGTTCATGATGTAGAATGCGGCGCCGATCACGCCGTCATCCTCGCACAATGCATGGGGGCGGGCGACCGGGAAGCCGGTAGGGTGCAGCGCGGCGATCAGCCGGAACTCCCGGTTAACGGCATGGGCCGACGGCAGCAGCGGGCCGAACGGCTTTCGACGCAGCACATAGCTGCCGCTGCCCGACTCCAGTCGATAGGTGGGATTGGATTGCCCGCCGGGAAACTTCTGCGCGGTCAGAGGTCCGGTATAACCCGCCACGTTTGCGGCCATCCACCGGTCGAGCGCGGCAAGGTCGAAATCGGCGGTCATGCGAACACCACTACCGAACGCGCGCCGTCGCCACGCCGCAACCGGTCGAACCCCTCATTGACCTGATCCAGCGTGATCCGCTCTGACACCATGGTGTCGAGGTCGAGCAGTCCGTTCAGATACATGCGGACCAGCCGTGGCAGGTCGATGGGGAAGCGGCTGGAGCCCAGAAGCGAACCTTGGATCTTCTTGCCGGTCAGGAATGTCGGACCGGGCAGGCTGACCGACTGACCGGGCGCGATCATGCCCAAAATGGTCGCGGTGCCGCCGCGTCGCAGGATACTCCATGCCAGCTCGGCGGTGGCGGGGCGGCCGACCGCTTCGATCGCGTAATGCACGCCGCCGCCGGTCAGCTTCACGATCTGCTTGACGATGTCATCCGCAGCGGGATCCAGCGCATGGGTCGCGCCCATCCGCATTGCCAGGTCGCGCTTTTCGGGCGTGGGGTCGAGCGCGAGGATCAGCCCTGCACCCGCGATCCGCGCGGCGTTGATCGCGGCTAGGCCGATACCGCCCGCGCCGATCACGGCAATGCTCTCACCGGGGCTGAGGCAACTGTCGTTGAACACTGATCCCGCGCCCGTGATCACCGCGCATCCCAGCAGCGCAGCGCGGTCCAGCGGCATCGCCGGATCAATCGCGACACAGGCATTTTCATGCACCAGCATCCGCTCGGCAAAGGCGGAGAGGTTCAGGAAGGGCGCAAGCGGGGTGCCGTCCTCCAGCGACAGGCGCGGGGCTGCATCGGCCGGGCGGCGAGTGGCTGGACTGTTGCACAGCGACGGGCGGCCGCTGACGCAATATTCGCATGCGCCGCAAAATACCGTCAGGAACGTGACGACATGGTCACCCGGCTTTACGCTGACCACGCCGTCGCCCACCGCCTCCACGACGCCTGACGCTTCATGGCCGGGGACCGTCGGCATCGGGTGGGGAAAGGCGCCGTCAATGAAGTGCAGGTCGGATCTGCACAAGCCGCAGGCGGCAGTGCGGATCAGCACTTCGCGCGGACCGGGGCGATCGACGCGGATCGGCTCGACCGACAGCGGGCGGCCCGCTTCGCGAAGGATCGCGGCGCGAGCCATCATGCCGGATATTTCCCGAATTCGGCACGGGCAATGGCACGGTTGTGAACTTCATCCGGCCCGTCGGCAAAGCGCAGCGTGCGAAGGCCGGCCCAGCTTGCGGCCAGTGGCGTATCGTCGGACACGCCCATGCCGCCATGCGCCTGAATGGCGTCGTCGATGATCTGAAGCGCCATGGTCGGGGCCTGAACCTTGATCATCGCGATTTCCAGCTGCGCGGCCTTGTTTCCCGCCTTGTCCATCATGTCGGCGGCCTTCAGGCACAAAAGGCGCGTCATCTCGATATCGATGCGCGCACGGGCGATGCGCTGTTCCCAGATCGAATGATCGGCAATCCGCTTGCCGAACGCCGTGCGCGACAACAGGCGGCGGGCCATGAGTTCGATGCCGGTTTCCGCCGCGCCGATGGTCCGCATGCAATGATGGATCCGCCCCGGCCCTAGCCGCCCCTGAGCGATTTCGAATCCGCGCCCTTCGCCCAGCAGCAGGTTTTCGGCGGGCACGCGCACATTGTCGAGCACGACTTCGCCATGCCCGTGCGGTGCGTGGTCATAGCCATAGACGCTGAGCATCCGTTCGATCCGCACACCGGGCGTGTCCAGCGGCACGAGGATCATCGACTGCTGTTGATGGCGCTTTGCCTGCGTATCGGTCTTGCCCATCACAATCGCGACTTTGCAGCGCGGATCGCCCGTGCCCGAAGACCACCATTTACGACCGTCGAGCACATAATCGTCGCCGTCGCGGCGGATTGAGGTTTCGATATTGGTCGCATCCGATGACGCGACCGCAGGCTCGGTCATCAGGAAAGCCGAGCGGATTTCGCCGTTCATCAGCGGCCTCAGCCAGCGTTCCTTTTGTTCGAAGCTGCCATAGCGTTGCAGCACCTCCATATTGCCCGTGTCGGGCGCGGAGCAGTTGAACACCTCGCTCGCCCAGTGGATGCGGCCCATTTCCTCGGCGCATAACGCGTATTCAAGGTTGGTCAGCTGCGTGCCTTCGAACGCGAAACGGTCGTCGACGGGCGGGGCGCCCGAATGGGGCGGCATGAACAGGTTCCACAAGCCGGCGTCGCGGGCGCGCGGTTTCAGTTCCTCGATCACATTGGAGGGCGCCCATCGGTCGCCACTTGCCGCATCGGCATGGTAATCATGGTTTCTCGGCGCGATTTCCGTGGCGATAAAATCGCGCACGCGGTCCCGAAAATGCGTTTCTCGCTCGGTCAGCGTGAAGTCCATGGGCGGCCTCTCCATCCGGTCGTTTGACGCTGGGGTTAAAGCATACCCGATCTTCGGACAAGCGGCCGCGGTACGCCTTTGCCGTCCCGTAAGCAGGGATAGTGCGTAGCATGCAAAAAACACTGTATCTTCGAAACCGACGCGCTAAATCTATCGCCATGAGTGTAGCGGAGGGGACGAAACGCTTTCAGGCCAAACGCGACGCGATCCTGGCGGCCGCGGCCGAAGCGATTAACGAGCAATCGGCAAAGGGCATGACCTTTGCCGATGTGGCGCGGCGCGTGGGGCTGAACACCACCAGCGTCACCTATTATTTCAAGCGCAAGGAGGATCTGGCCGCCGCCGCCTTCGATCATACGATCCAGACATTGCTGGCATCGCTGGACGACGCGCTGGAACAGGCGACGCCACAGGACCGCGTGGCCCGGTTCCTGTCGATCACCATGGCACGCCTGTCACGCGTGGCGTCGGGCGAGGAAAAGCCGGTCGCCGTCCTGTCCGACCTTCGCGCCATGGACGACCCGATGAAGGGGGAGTTGCTGGCGGGCTGGCGCGACGTGTTCCGCCGGACGCGCAGCCTGTTCGGGCCGATGCCCACCCGCGCGCATACCGACCTGAACGGCGCGCGCGCGCACGTCCTGCTGGAAAACACCTTCTGGCTGACCGCCTGGATCGACCGGTACGAACCGGACCAGTATCCACGGGTCGAGGCGCGGTTGATGGACGTGTTTGCGAACGGGCTGGCGGGCCCGCGCGCCGGATGGGCGCCGGACCTGCTGGACCTGACGCATGGTGCGCCGCGCAGCAGCCGGGAGAATTTCCTGCTCGCCGCGACCCGGCTGATCAACGAACTCGGCTATCGCGGCGCGTCGGTGCAGCGCATCGCCAGCGAGCTGAACGTGACCAAGGGCAGCTTCTATCACCATCTCGACGCAAAGGATGACCTGGTCACCCAATGCTATGTCCGCAGCTTCGCCACCATTACCGAAGCGCAGCGTGAGGCGGATGCGATGGGCGGCAGCCACTGGCACCGCCTGTCCAGCGCACTCGCGACCTTGCTCGACATCCAGTTCTCGGAAGCCGGGCCGTTGTTGCGCACCACGGCGCTGTCCGGCCTGCCGGTCGGGGTGCGGCAGGTAATGATTGACCGGTCGAACCGCATCGCCCGGCGCTTTGCGGGCACGATCAGCGACAGCATTGCCGAAGGATCGTGCCGCGCGGTCGATCCGCTGGTTGCCAGCCAGGCGCTGATGGCGCTTCAGAATGCGGCGTTCGACATGCGCAAATGGGCAGGCACCATGGGGCGGGAGCGTGCGGTGGCGCTTTATGCCTCGACGGTAATGTTTGGCATGTTCGACGACCGGGCGATCGAGGGATAGGGGAAGGTGGACATGCGCTTTGCCGGCAAATCGGTGATCGTCACCGGCGCGGGATCGGGGATCGGCCGCGCAACGGCGACGGCCTTTGCCCAGGCGGGCGCTGTGGTCATGTGCGCGGATATGACGGCCGAGGTCGACGAGACGGTCGGTGCCATTCGGGCCGCCGGAGGGCAGGCGCGCGCGATGCAGTGCGATGCGGGAGATGAGGCTCAGGTCGCAGAATTGATCGAATTGGCATGTCAGGCGCATGGCGGGCTGGACATCATCCACGCCAATGCGGGCATTTCCGGGGAGCTGGCGGGGTTGTTTGATCAGTCTGCAGCGGACTGGACCGAGATCCTTCGCGTCAACCTGATCGGTCCGTTTCTGGCCATTCGCCACGGCGCGCCACGCATTGCGGAGCGGGGCGGGGGCGCCATCGTGCTGACCGCCAGCGTGGCGGGCCTGCGTTCCGGGGCGGGCGGCGCGGCCTATTCCGCGTCCAAGGCGGGCGTCATCAATCTGGCCCAGACGGCAGCACAGCAGCTGACCGGATCGGGCGTTCGCGTGAACGCGGTTTGCCCGGGGCTGGTCGAAACCGGCATGACGCAGATGATCTTCGACCGCGCGCGCGAACGCGGGGTAGAGGGGCGGGTGGGTGCGCTCAATCCGCTGAAACGGTCGGGGCGGGCCGATGAAATCGCCGAAGCCGTCCTGTTTCTGGCCAGCGACGCGGCCAGTTACGTCAATGGACAGGCGCTGGCGGTCGATGGCGGTTTGTCGTCCAGCCACCCGGTGACGGGCCAGCGTTATGGTCGGGTCGCGGCCTGACCCAATCTTAGTTTTGGGGCGCTAAAACCCAAAGCCCCTTCCAATCCCCTTCAGGCCAGCTAAAGCGGCAGCCGTTTTTGTTCGCCCGTCATGGGCTTTCACGACAGGAAATTGCTGAAATGGGGTATCGGATCGTCGTCGCCGGCGCGACTGGCAATGTCGGGCGCGAAATGCTCAACATCCTTGCCGAGCGGGAATTTCCCGCTGACGAGATCGCCGTGCTGGCAAGCAGCCGCTCGGTCGGGGAAGAGGCTGATTATGGCGAAACCGGCCGCAAGCTGAAAATCCAGAATATCGAGCATTTCGATCCCACCGGCTGGGACATGGCGCTGTTTGCGATCGGCAGTGATGCGACCAAGATCTATGCGCCCAAATTCGCGGCGGCGGGCTGCGTCGTGATCGACAATTCGTCGCTGTATCGCATGGACCCGGACGTGCCGCTGATCGTGCCGGAAGTGAACCCGGAGGCGATCGACGGCTACACCGCGCGCAACATCATCGCCAATCCGAACTGCTCGACCGCGCAGATGGTCGTGGCGCTGAAGCCGCTGCATGACGCGGCGGGCATCAAGCGCGTGGTCGTGGCGACCTATCAGTCGGTCTCAGGCGCCGGCAAGGCGGGCATGGACGAGCTGTTCGAGCAGAGCCGCAACATCTTCGTCGGCGATTCCGCCGAACCGAAGAAGTTCACCAAGCAGATCGCCTTCAACGTGATCCCGCACATCGACAGCTTCCTCGACGACGGCTCGACCAAGGAAGAATGGAAGATGGTGGTCGAGACGAAGAAGATCCTCGATCCCAAGGTCAAGGTTGTCGCCACCTGCGTCCGCGTGCCGGTATTCGTCGGCCATTCGGAAGCGGTGCATGTCGAGTTCGAGCGCGAAATCTCGGCCGAGCAGGCGCAGGACATCCTGCGCGAATCGCCCGGCGTCATGCTGGTCGACAAGCGTGAGGACGGGGGATACGTCACGCCGGTCGAATGCGTGGGCGACTATGCAACCTTCATCAGCCGTGTGCGGGAAGATTCGACGGTCGAAAACGGCCTCGCCTTCTGGTGCGTCAGCGACAATCTGCGCAAGGGCGCGGCGCTGAATGCGGTACAGATCGCCGAACTGCTGGGTCGCCGCCATCTGAAGAAGGGCTGATCGTCGGGGCGCGGCGGGGCTTGCCTCGCCGCGCCGCCTTGTTAGTCAGGGCGAATGGCCGACACCTTCAGCACGCATCACATCACCGCTCCCGACGGCACACGCATCGCGTGGCACGAAATGGGGGAGGGGCGCCCCGTGGTGCTGATCCACGGTTACATGTCCGACGCCAACACCAACTGGATCCGCTTTGGCCATGCGGCGAAGGTCGCGGCCAAGGGCTTTCGCGTGATCATGCCCGACTTGCGCGCGCATGGCCAAAGCGACCGGCCACAGGATGCCGCCGCCTACCGCCCCGATGTGCTGGCGGAGGATAACGAAGCGCTGGTCGCGCATCTGGGTCTGACCGATTACGATCTTGGCGGTTATTCGCTGGGCGCGCGCACGACCATGCGGATGCTGGATCGCGGCAATGTGCCGATGCCCGCACGCCTGATCTTTGTCGGTATGGGGCTGGAAGGGCTGACCGACACCAACCGCCGGGGCGGTCATTTCCGTGGCATTCTCGACAATCTGGGCAATTTCGAGCGCGGATCGCCGCAGTGGATGGTCGAGGCGTTCCTGAAATCGACCAAGGGCGATCCGGTGGCGTTGCGCCACATCCTCGACACCTTTGTCGACACCGAATTGGCGCGCATTCAGACGATCCGTCAGCCGACGCTTGTGCTGGCGGGTGAGGAGGATGACGACAACGGCTCTCACCGCGAACTGGCGGAGACGATTCCCGACGCCGATCTGGCCGAAGTGCCCGGCGGGCATATGAGCGCGGTGACCAAGCCCGAGCTGGGCAACGCGCTGGCCGACTGGCTGGGCGGCCCAACCCGGCCCTGACGAACGACAGAGGGCGCCGCTGTCATGGACCTGCAACTGTGGCTCGCCTTTCTTTCCGCATCGCTGGTGATCGGAATCATTCCGGGGCCAGGTGTCGCATCTATTGTCGGTTTCGCGTTCAGTTCGGGGCGAAGGGTCGCGCTGGCGTCGGTCGCGGGCATGGCGCTTGGCAATGCGATCGCCATTTCGGTTTCATTGGCGGGCGCGGGCGCGATCTTAAGCTCGTCGGCGGTTGCCTTCACGATCCTGAAATGGGTGGGCGCAGCGTATCTGGTCGTCGTAGGCCTGATTGCGGTCCTGGGGCGAGACGCGCCGTCCGAAGATGGCGTGGCGCACCGGCCGATCAGCGCGCGCACGGCGTTCGCGACCAACATGGCCGTCGGCACCTTTCATCCAAAGACGATCCTGTTCTTCGTCGCCTTCGCCTCGCAGTTCATTCAAGCTGACCGCCCCTATCTAGCGCAAGCGGCGATCCTGGTCGCCACGTTCACCGGCGCGGCGGCGGCGACCGACACGCTGTATGCGGTGGCGGCTTCGAGGGCGTCTGGCCTCGTCCGAAAGCCGGCGGCGCGGCGATGGGCGCGCCGTGCCGGCGGCGGTGCGGTGATGGCAGCGGGCATCGCGATGGCGGCGATGCGGCGCTGACGGGGGTTACCGGAACGGCGGCTCGTTAAAGGCGCGAAGCTTGCGGCTGTGCAGCTTGGCGCCTTCCCGTCGCAGTTCCTCAACGGTTTCAATGCCGATCCGCATATGCTCGTTGATCGCGCGTTCGTAGAAGCGGTTGGCCTGTCCCGGCAGCTTCAATTCGCCATGCAGTGGCTTGTCCGACACGCACAGCAACGTGCCATAGGGGACGCGGAAGCGATAACCTTGGGCCGCGATCGTTGCCGATTCCATGTCGATGCCCACTGCGCGGCTGAGCGAAAAGCGCAGCGCCGAAGCGGAAAAGCGCAGTTCCCAGTTGCGGTCGTCGGTGGTCACGATGGTGCCGGTGCGAAGGCGACGCTTCAGCTCGTCCCCTGATTGGCCCGACACCGTCTCTGCCGCGCGGGCCAGCGCCTGCTGAACCTCGGCAATGGCGGGCACGGGGATGGCGGGGGGCAGGACTTCGTCCAGCACATGATCGTCGCGAAGATAGGCATGGGCCAGCACATAGTCGCCGATCCGCTGGCTGGGGCGCAGGCCGCCGCAATGGCCGATCATCAGCCATGCTTCGGGCCGCATGACCGCGAGATGATCGGTGATCGTCTTGGCGTTGGACGGGCCGACGCCGATATTGACCAGCGTGATGCCCGTGCGGTCAGGCGCAATCAGGTGATAGGCGGGCATCTGGTGCCGGCGCCACGCGCTGTCGCTGACATGATCGGCGGGCGCGGCCCCGGCTTCCAGATACAGGCCGCCGGCACCGGATAAGGCGGTGTAGCGACCCTGTCCCAGCTGTTCGGTGCCCCAGCGGACGAACTCATCCACATAACGGTGATAGTTCGTGAACAGCACATATTTCTGCACATGTTCGGGCGGGGTGCCGGTATAGTGGCGCAGGCGCGCGAGGCTGAAATCGGTGCGAAGACCGTCGAACAGCGCCAGCGGACGGGTGCCGTCGGGACTTTCCCAAAGACCATCGGCGATCTCGTCGCCGATATGCGCGAGCTCCGTCGCCGGGAACCAGCGCGCGAGTTCGGATGCCGACACTTCGTCCAGCTGCAGCGCGTGGCCGAGGTCCAGCACATAGGGGAAGGGGATTTCCTGCCGACCAGCGACTGCCGAGACGTCGACGTCATAATCCTCGATCAACAGCGTCAATTGTTCAACCAGATAGTCGGCATACATCGCCGGCTTGGTCACGCTGATGCGATAGTCGCCCGGCGTCACCAGTCGTCCGAAAGAGCGCAGCGGAGCGGGGCGGTCGGGGCCGCCGGTATAGCGGACGTGAATTTCAGGATAAGCGAAGCTGCCGTCGGCACGGGCCGAAGGATGCGGCGGCTGGCCGCTGGTCAGATATGCTTCAAGTGCCTCTCGCAGGCGAGCGACCGAGGCGGTGTAGAGCCGATCCAGTTCGGCAACGATGTCTTCTGCCTTTGTCATCTTTCGCGGCTAAGGCCGAAACATGACGCTTGCAAGATGCCGGATGAAAAACGGCCCCGGCGGCTGATCTGCCGGGGCCGCTTGTTCTGGTCAGTGGGTGGTGGCGCCATTGGCGGTGCCGCCCTTGGCGCTGGCGGCCTTTGTCCGGGTGGACGTCGGCTTCTTTGCCACAGCCTTTTTCGGCGCGGTCTTGCCGTCGGCAGGCGCGGCCTTGCGCTTCTCCACCAGCTTGCTCACACCGAAAGCAGCGCCAGCAACCGCGGCTGCCGCACCGACGGCAATCGCTGCCGCCGAAACGGGGTGGCGCTTGGCCGAATCGACGGTGGTTTCGGTTGCCTCGTCGATGCGCTTTGCTGCTTTCTTGGCAGCGGAGCGGCTGCGCTCGGCAGCGTCGCTCGCGGCCTTACGGACACGCTCTGCTGCCGTGGCGCCGTCATTCTTGCTCGTGTCGGACACAGCCGTGTTCGCGGTCTCGGTCGTCATGGCGAAATCTCCTTTCGCTATTGCAACAATCGGGACCGGGATGGGTTCCCGGTGTCTACTGCGTGGCTCAGAGCTGCTCGATCAGATGGTCGGCGGAGCTGACCTTGAATTCGCCGGGCTGTTCGACATGCACCTGTTCGACCACGCCATCATTGACGATCATTGCGTAACGCTGGCTGCGCTTGCCCATGCCATAGGCGCTGCCGTCCATTTCCAGACCGACCGCGCGCGCGAATTCGCCATTGCCGTCGGCCAGCATCGTCACCTTGCCCGCGGCGTCGTTCGCCTTGCTCCAAGCGCCCAGCACGAAGGCGTCGTTGACGGCCGTGCAGGCGACTTCATCAATGCCCTTGGCGGCCAGTTCGTCCTTGCGCTCGATAAAACCCGGCAGGTGGCGAGCGGAGCAGGTGGGCGTAAAGGCGCCAGGCACGGCGAACAGCGCGACGCGGCGACCCTTGAAGAAGTCGGCGCTGCTGACCTGATCGGGACCATCGGGGCCTGCCTTTACAAAGGTGGTTTCGGGTAGGCGGTCGCCGGTCTTGATCGTCATGCGTCTGCTCCTGTTGTTCAGCTGTCGCAGCTTGGATGCACGCGCGATGATTTCAAGCGGTGGCGGATCGCTTTCGTGGTTCCTATGGTTATCCGGTGATGGATGCAGACGTTTCGACCGGGCCCTTTCTGACGGGGCAGTTTCTTTTGGCCATGCCGGGTATTGGCGACCCGCGTTTCGACCGTGCAGTGATCGCTATCTGCGCCCATGATGCTGAAGGTGCGCTGGGGATCGGCATCGGGGCGACGATCGACGGGCTGACGCTGCACGATGTT
Source organism: Sphingomonas sp. IW22 (assembly GCF_041321155.1). GTDB lineage: Bacteria > Pseudomonadota > Alphaproteobacteria > Sphingomonadales > Sphingomonadaceae > Sphingomonas. The sequence goes on from NZ_JBGGWB010000001.1 coordinate 1,979,751, forward strand.
TTGCAGCAGTTCGATATTCCGACCGATGGCGTCGAGGCGGCCCCCGTCCATTTTGGCGGGCCCGTCGAGACACGGCGCGGGTTCGTCATCCACTCGACCGACTGGAACGGACAGGACACAGTCGACGTGGCCGGACGCTGGGCCTTGTCAGGCACCGTCGATGTGCTGCGCGCGATCGCGGAGGGAACCGGGCCGTCGCGCTGGCTGGTGGCACTTGGCTATGCCGGCTGGTCCGAAGGGCAGCTGGACGAGGAGATGACTCGTCACGGCTGGTTCAACGTCGCCGGGGACGAGGCACTGCTATACGACACCGGCGTCGACCGCCGTTGGGTTTCGGGCTTCCGCGGGGCGGGGATCGACCCGGCCATGCTGGCGAACAGCGCGGGTCAGGCCTGAGCACACATAAACATATCTTTATATGGCGTTTGCCTTCCGCCGGTACACAGGGTAGAGGCGCGGCACGCGCAATCGGCGATACAGGAGATCAATCGTGGCCACCGCTCCCGTCCTTGAGAACAAGGACTATGTCATCAAGGATCTGTCGCTGGCCGATTTCGGCCGCGCCGAGATCAAGATCGCCGAAACCGAGATGCCGGGCCTGATGAGCCTGCGCGAAGAATTCGGCGCCGCACAGCCGCTGAAGGGTGCGCGGATCACCGGGTCGCTGCACATGACGATCCAGACCGCCGTGCTGATCGAGACGCTGACCGCGCTGGGCGCCGATGTTCGCTGGGCAACCTGCAACATCTTCTCGACGCAGGACCACGCCGCCGCTGCCATCGCGGCTGCCGGTATTCCGGTGTTCGCGGTCAAGGGTGAAAGCCTGGCCGAATATTGGGACTATGTCGGCGAAATCTTTGACTGGGATCGCACCGGGGACGGCACGACCGCCAACCTGATCCTGGACGACGGCGGCGACGCGACCATGTTCGCGCTGTGGGGTGCAAAGCTGGAAGCCGGCGCGAACCTGCCCGAGCCGGAAAATGATGAAGAAGTCGAATTCCAGCGCGCGCTGAAGGCGTTCATCGCCAAGAAGCCCGGCTATCTCACCGAAACGGTCAAGAACCTGAAGGGCGTGTCGGAAGAAACCACCACCGGCGTCCACCGCCTTTACGAAATCGCGAAGAAGGGCGAGCTGCCTTTCCCCGCGATCAACGTGAACGACAGCGTCACCAAGTCGAAGTTCGACAATCTGTACGGCTGCAAGGAATCGCTGGTCGATGCGATCCGTCGCGCGACCGATGTGATGCTGGCGGGCAAGGTTGCCTGTGTCGCGGGCTTTGGTGACGTGGGCAAGGGCAGCGCCCAGTCGCTGCGCAACGGCGGCGCGCGCGTCATGGTGACTGAAGTCGACCCGATCTGCGCGCTGCAGGCCGCGATGGAAGGGTTCGAGGTCGTGACGATGGAGGAAGCGGTGACCCGCGCCGACATCTTCTGCACCGCGACGGGTAACGCCGACGTCATCACCGCCGATCACATGAAGGCCATGAAGCCGATGTCGATCGTCTGCAACATTGGCCACTTCGACAGCGAGATCCAGATTTCGGCACTGTCGAACTATAAGTGGACCGAAGTGAAGCCCGGCACCGACCTGGTCGAGTTCCCGGACGGCAAGCAGATCATCGTGCTGGCCAAGGGGCGCCTGGTGAACCTGGGCTGCGCCACTGGCCACCCGTCGTTCGTGATGTCGTCCAGCTTCACCAATCAGACGCTGGCGCAGATCGAGCTTTGGACCAAGGGCGAGGAATATGACAACAAGGTCTATGTCCTGCCTAAGCACCTCGACGAAAAGGTCGCGGCGCTGCACCTGGAAAAGCTGGGTGTGAAGCTGTCCAAGCTGACGCCGAAGCAGGCCGGTTACATCGGCGTGCCGGTCGAAGGGCCGTTCAAGCCGGATCATTATCGCTACTGATGCCGACGCCCGACGGGCGTATTACCAGATGAAGGAGGGCGCGGTTCCGCAGGGAGTCGCGCCCTTTCTCATGGCCAAGCACACCCAAATTTTTCGGGGTAGTTGGTCTGGCCCGTGCAACTTATCCCTGCGTCATGGACATGCGAATGGATGACGAGCTGTGGGCGCTGACCGAAAAGGAGAAGCAGACGCTTCGCCTGATTGTGCGCGGTCACGATGGAAAATCGATTGCCCGGACGCTCGACCTGTCGGTTCACACGGTCAATGAACGGCTGCGCGACGCACGGCGCAAGATGGCGGTATCGAGCAGCCGCGAAGCAGCGCGGATGCTGTTGGCAGCCGAAAGCAAATCCTCCCCCGAAACCATTGGGGACAAACATATTGGGGCAGACGCAGACGTTGCGTCGGCCGATCTCGAAAGCGCGTCCTCGTTGGACGCTGGGCGGCCGCACCGCCCGTGGATCCTTTCGGGAGTGATTTTGATGACCCTTGTCCTTGGTCTTCTCGCGCTTGTCGCCGCGCCTGATCTGACCGTTTCACCGCCGCAAGCCACCTCCGCTGCGGCGCACAATCCCGAAGTGGTGGAAGTCGCGCAGGAATGGCTGGAACTGGGTGATGAAGGTCAGTGGGAGGAGGCTTACGATGCGACCGCCATCGCCTTTCGCAAGCTGAACACGCTCAAGGTGTGGATCGACGTTTCCGAGAAGGTCCGTGCCCCGCTCGGCAATGTTATTTCGCGCACCTTTGTCAGCCAGGAAAACCTGCCCGCACCACCGCGCGGGTACGAGGTCGTCAAGTTCCGCACGCGCTTCGCAAACAAAGGCGAAACGATAGAGACCGTCTCGTTTGACCGGGAAGGCGGCGAATGGCGGGTCGTTGGTGTGACGCTCGACTGACTTAGACGCGCAATCCGGCCACCGGGTCCAGCCCGGCCATGACGTTCAGGTTCTGAACCGCTGCACCGGCCGCGCCCTTGCCCAGATTGTCGAGCGTGGCGATCAGGCGGGCCTGGCCGGTGTCGGCATTGCCGAAGACGCGCAGCGTCATGCGGTCGGTTCCGGCATCGGCCTCGATCTCAACCGCGTTCACGCCGTCGGTGCCGGCAATGCGGATCAGCGGCTGCTCACGATAGGCATCGCGCCAGGCCGTCTCGATTGCAGCCAGTGACGGCTTGCGCGGCAGCGCGTGGAGCGGCAGCGGGACCTCGATCAACATGCCGCGATAGGCGCGTGCGACGGCCGGCTGGAAGATCGGCGGATGTGCCATGCGCGCGTGCCGCTGCATTTCCGGCAGATGCTTGTGCGACAGCGACAGGCCGTAGGCGCGGTGCGCGGTCACTGCGGCCTCGCCCTCGAACTCGGCCACCATCGTCTTGCCGCCGCCCGAATAGCCGGACACGGCATTGACGCTGATCGGCCAGTCATGCGGGATCAACCCACTGCGGACCAACGGGCGCACCAGCGCAAGAAAGCCAGTGGGGTAGCACCCTGGATTGCTGACCCGCGCCGACCCGGCAATCGCCGCCATCTGCGCCGGTTCCAACTCTGGAAAGCCGTAGGTCCAGCCATCCGCGACCCGGTGGGCGCTGGATGCGTCGATCACGCGGACGTCGGGATTTTCAATCAGTGCGACGGCTTCGCGTGCGGCATCATCAGGCAGGCACAGAATGACGAAATCGGCATCGTTCAGCGCACCCGCGCGAGCGGCGGGATCCTTTCGCGCATCGCCTTCCAGCGTGACGATACGAAACTCGGCACGGTCGGCCAGTCGTTCGCGGATTTCCAGCCCCGTGGTGCCTGCGGCACCGTCGATGAACAGCTTTTGCATCAGCCGATCCTACCTCTTGCGACGAGCGCTCCATAGCGTTCTTCGAGTTGCGAGAGCGATTCGCGTTTCACCGCGCCATCGACGTGAACGGCGCTGTCGTCGTCGACGCAAATGGCCAGATGGTCGTTGAAGATCATGACATCGCCGGGGCCGCCCGCAACACCCAGCGATCCGCCAATGGCGTCAAACAGGCGAGGTGCGCGAATGTTCGCCAGATCGTGCGCCAAGAACACAAAACCCGTAGCGTCGACGCCAGAGCCGGAACGGCCGGCTGCGCGTTCCGGCAAGCCGATCAGCGCAACGGCTGCGCCCGCGACGCCGCCGGGATAGCCTTGATCCAGTGGCGCAACAGCATCGCGGGCGACATAGCCATGGTCGCACAGCAGGAACGCACCGCGTTCGCCCAGCGCGGTCACGCGCGCGCCCATTGGCGAGGCGGCCAGGATTGTCGCGTTGGAATCGGGTGCTTCGCGAAACAGGGCTTCACGCTGAACGATCCGGTGCGTTGCGGCGACCGCGTCCCCCAGCACGGCGGCGTCGACATAGCCAACCAGCCCGTCGGTCATCGACACGCCCCATGCCGTCTGATCGGTCAGTTCCAGCAGGTCAAAACAATCACCCGGCAGCAATTCGGAAATTACCGGCGCATCGACGCCCACACCGCTTCGCAGCGCGCATGGCGCCACCGCGGTGCGCGCCGTGGCCATGGCATAATGCGGGGCGAATACCCGGTCGGCCAGCCGCACGTCGGTCAGGTCGGCGCGGACCGGATAGAATCGCGGATCGAGTCGGACCGACGGGCCCGTCAGTGCGTGCCGTTCACGACCGATCGTGACCGTTGCGGCCTGTGACGGCGCCGTCGCCGTCGACAAATTGCCCGAATTCTGCAAGAAAGTCCGCCCCTTCCGGTGTGCGCGTGACGAAGATGTTGCGCTTGTCGCTGTCGTCGCGCTGGCGGCGCAGATAGCCGAGCGCGCCCAGTCTGTTCAAGGCGCGCGTGATGACCGGTTTCGATACATTCAACGCCCGCGCCAGGCCGCGCACCGTATGCGGGCCCGGTTTCAGATAGACCAGCATCAGCAGGGCCATCTGGCGATTGGTCAAATCTGGCTCACCCGATCGGACATAGTCCACCAGGGTGTTCATCCATGATGCCAGCGTTTCCGGGCTGATCGCATTCACGCGTGAGTCCATATCGTTACAGCTCCGCAAGCACGGAGGGGCTATGCGGATCAGAACGCCTTCGACGCGATGCGGTTGCGGCCCATTAAGGATTTGTCATAATAGTGTTCGAGCAGTCGCGGCCGGGCCGGTTGATCCCGAACCCGCCTCGGCCTATGTGCCACCCATTCCGGGGGTCGGAGACGGCGCCCCTTTGCTGGATTCCGACAGGGCTGATGCTGTTTACTTTTCTTCTCGTGGTGCAGGCGATCGTTGCCGCGCTGCTCGTCACCGTCATTCTCATGCAGCAGTCGGAGGGTGGTGGCCTGACGTCTGGCGGCAGCCCGTCGGGGCTGATGTCGGCGCGCGGCGCGGCCAATTTCCTGACGCGTGCGACGTCGGTGCTGGCGGGCCTGTTCATCGTGATGAGCATCGTTCTGGCGGTGATGGCGGCCACGCGCGGCGCCGGCGCCATTGATACCAGCCTTGCGCGGCCCGCTGCGCCCGCCACGACGCCGGCGCCTGGTGCCGGTGCATCGGTCGATCCGCTGGATGCGGCGGCCGGCGCGGTGGTGGCGAATCAGGCGGCTCCTGCCGATAACGCGGCCACGCCCAACCCCTGATCTGCGGCGCTTCGGCGCTTGCAATCATTATTTTCCGTGGCGCCCGGATTCGGGCGCTTGTCGTCCGCTGTATTTCGACGTTAGGCGTTTCCTCCCATGGCGCGGTACATTTTCATCACCGGCGGCGTGGTCTCGTCGCTCGGCAAGGGTCTCATGGCTGCGAGCCTCGCAGCGCTCCTCCAGGCGCGCGGCTATCGCGTTCGCATCCGCAAGTTCGATCCCTATCTGAACGTCGATCCGGGCACGATGAGCCCGTATCAGCACGGCGAAGTCTATGTGACTGACGACGGGGCGGAAACCGACCTCGACCTCGGCCATTATGAGCGGTTCACGGGCGTTTCGGCGCGTCAGTCGGACAATGTGACGTCGGGCCGAATCTATCAGAACATCATCCAGCGCGAACGGCGCGGTGATTATCTGGGTGCGACGGTGCAGGTCATTCCGCACGTCACTGACGCCATCAAGGCGTTCGCCCAGGACGAAACCGACGATCTGGATTTCGTGCTGTGCGAAGTCGGCGGAACCGTTGGTGATATCGAATCGCTGCCGTTCATCGAAGCGATTCGCCAGCTTCGCAACGATCTGGGCCGCGGTCAGTCGGTCAGCGTTCACGTGACGCTGGTCCCGTATATTGCGGCTGCGGGCGAGCTTAAGACCAAGCCGACTCAGCATTCGGTGCGCGAACTGGCGGCGCTGGGCGTTGCGCCCGACGTGCTGGTCTGCCGCTGTGAAAAGCCGCTGCCGGAAAGCGACCGGCGCAAGATCGCGCTGTTCTGCAATGTCCGTCCCGAAGCGGTGATCCCCGCACTGGACGCCGCCAGCATCTATGCCGTCCCGCTGCAATATCATGCCGAGGGGCTGGACGAAGAAGTACTGCGCGCCTTCGGCATCGAGCCGGGCGACAAGCCCGCACTGGGACGCTGGGACGAGATCGTCGACCGTTTGGTCAACCCCGAAGGCGAAGTGACCGTCGGCGTCGTCGGCAAATATGTCGGGCTTCAGGACGCGTATAAGTCACTGAACGAGGCGCTGGTCCATGGCGGCATTGCCAACCGGGTTCGCGTCAACATCCGCTGGATCGACGCCGAATTGTTCGAGGGTGACGAGGGCGAAGTCGCCGCCGCGCTAGAGCCGTGCCACGCCATTCTGGTGCCCGGCGCATTCGGTTCGCGCGGTGCGGAGGGCAAGATTGCCAGCGTCCGCTTCGCGCGCGAACGTGGCGTGCCCTATTTCGGGATCTGCTTCGGCATGCAGATGGCTTGCATCGAAGGCGCGCGGAACCTGGGCGGCATCGCCAACGCATCCTCGACCGAATTCGGCCCGACCGATCAGCCGGTCGTCGGCATCATCACCGAATGGATGACCGAAAAGGGGCTGGAGAAGCGCGAAGCCAACGGCGATCTGGGCGGTACAATGCGCCTGGGCGCTTATCCGGCCAAGCTGGCGGGCAACAGCGTTGTCGCCTCCATCTATGGCACCGAGGAGATTTCGGAGCGCCATCGCCACCGTTACGAGGTGAATACCGGCTATCGCGACGTGCTTGAAAAGGGCGGGCTGGTTTTTTCGGGCATGTCGCCGGACGACACGCTCCCCGAAATCGTCGAACGGCCCGACCATCCGTGGTTCGTCGGCGTACAATTCCACCCTGAGCTGAAGTCCAAGCCGTTCGATCCGCATCCGCTGTTCGCCAGCTTCATCGCAGCGGCGGTGCGTCAGTCGCGTCTGGTCTGACCGGCCATGCAAAAGGCGCCCGAACCGCGAGGTTCGGGCGCCTCTGCCGCGGCACCCAAGGGAGCAAGGCGCCTGCTGGAGCTGACCGCCTGAGCGATTGGCGGCGGGTCAGGCCGCCTGATGCTCGATCGCGGTGCTGGTGGGGGCCCCGGTCGCGATGGCGATCTTCTTGGGCTTCATCGCTTCGGGCACCTCGCGGATAAGATCGACCGTCAGCAGGCCGTCGGCGAGGGCCGCGCTTTCGACGCGCACGAAATCAGCCAGCTCGAAACGGCGTTCAAAGCTGCGGTTCGCGATGCCGAGGTGCAGGAACGCGCCGCGCTGTGCATCGCCGTCCTCACCCTTGCGACCCGCCACGATCAGCAGGTTCTGCTGCGCGGTGATGTCGATCTCTTCCGCCTTGAACCCGGCCACCGCCAACGTGATCCGATAATGATCCTCGGCCGTGCGTTCGAGATTGAAGGGCGGATAATTGTCCCCCTGCGCCTGGCGCGCGCTCGCTTCCATCAGGTCGAACAGACGGTCGAAACCGATGGTGGAACGGCGATAGGGGGTGAAGTCGAACTGACGCATGTCAAATCCTCCGAATGAGCAATGTGACGTTGGACGCCGCCCGATGTGGCGCGGCGTTGTCGGCGACCCGTGTCTGGGCGTCGGCGACACGAAATAAATGGGTCCGGATTGATCGATTTCAAGCGTTCGAATGCGCGCCAGCCGCGCGTGATTCGCACCCCCGAAACAGCGCAGGTGGGAAGCGGATCAACGCAAAAAAGGGCGCCGCACTTTCGCGACGCCCCCTTGCTTTTCGGACCTGGCAGCTTGCCCGGCGTGGCGCAGTTCAGCCGCCCATTTTCGTGAAGCTGTCGGGCCCGGTCGCGGGCGGGCCGCCATGCGGTGCGGGCAGGGGTTCGATCTCCGCCGGCTCCGGCTGGTCGAGGCGCCCGGTCTCCCATTTCGCAATGACCGCGCTGGCGACGGCGTTGCCGACGACGTTGGTGGCCGAACGGCCCATGTCGAGGAAATGGTCCACCGCCAGGATCAGCAGCAGGCCCGCTTCCGGAATGTCGAAAAAGGCGAGCGTGGCGGCGATGACGACCAGGCTGGCGCGCGGCACGCCCGCGACCCCCTTTGACGTGACCATCAGCACCAGCAGCATCGTGATCTGCTGTCCCAGCGACAGGTCGATGCCATAGGCCTGCGCGATGAACATCGTCGCAAAGGTCATGTAGATCATCGAGCCGTCGAGGTTGAACGAATAGCCCAGCGGCAGCACGAAGCTGGCAATGCGTGGCGGCACGCCGAATCGGTCCAGCGCCTCCAGCGTGCGCGGATAGGCCGCCTCCGACGATGCTGTGGAAAAGGCGAGGAGCAACGGATCGCGGATGTAGCGGACCAGCTCGCGCATCCGCGGACCGACGATCAGGAAGCCGATGCCGATCATCAGCGCCCACAACGTCGCCATGCCGATGTAGAAAGTGCCCATGAAATAGGCGAGGCTGCCGATGATGCCCGGGCCGCGCTCGGCCAGCGTGCCCGCCACCGCCGCGAATACGGCGAACGGGGCAAATCGCATCACATAATTGGTCACCTGAAGGATGACCTGCGCCAGCGCCTCCACCCCGCGCAGCAGCGGGGCGGCCTTTTCGCCGACCGCCGTCATGGCCACGCCGATGAAGAGGCTGGCGACGACGATCTGAAGAATTTCGTTGGTCGCCATCGCCTCGATAATCGACGCGGGGACGATGTGGGCGATGAAATCCTTTAGGTTGAACGCGGCCTTGTCGACGCCGCTGGCCGCGTCGGCGGCGGGGATCGGAATGTCCAGCCCTACGCCCGGCTGGAAGAAATTGACCAGGATCAGCCCCAGCGTCAGCGACAACAGGCTGGCGCAGATGAACCAGCCGATCGCGCGGCCGCCGACACGGCCCAGCGCTGTTGTGTCGCCCATATGCGCGATGCCCGCCACCAGCGTGGAGAACACCAGCGGCGCGATGATCATCTTGATCAGCCGCAGGAAGACCGTCGTGACGATCGAGAAATAGCCGGCAAGTTCGCTCAACCGCGCATCACCGGGGCCACCGCCGTCGGTCAACGACAGGTTCAGCGCGAGGCCGACGATGATCCCCAGAACCAGGCCGATCAGGATGTAAAGGGTCAGGCGCTTGGCCAAAAGTCACTCTCCGAAATCACGAACCGACAAGGGGATGCCCACTGGCACGGCCAAGCGCAACCCCGAGCCCTTTCGATCCTGCTTGAGACGAAGCGCGCGCTCGCATAAGCGGGCGATATGACCTCGACAAACGACATTCGCCGCTCGTTCCTCGACTATTTCGCGAAGGAGGGCCATGCGCGCGTTCCATCGGCGCCGTTGATCCCGCAGAATGATCCGACGCTGATGTTCGTGAACGCCGGTATGGTGCCGTTCAAAAACGTGTTCACCGGGCTGGAAAGCCGCCCCTATTCGACGGCGACGTCAAGCCAGAAATGCGTGCGCGCCGGCGGCAAGCACAATGATCTGGACAATGTCGGCTATACGGCGCGGCACCACACCTTTTTCGAAATGCTGGGCAATTTCTCGTTCGGGGACTATTTCAAGGACCGGGCGATCGAACTTGCCTGGAACCTGGTCACGCGTGAATGGGGTCTGGCCAAGGACCGGCTGACCGTCACCGTCTATCACACCGACGATCAGGCGTTCGATCTGTGGAAGAAGATCGCCGGCCTGCCGGAAGAGCGCATCATCCGCATTGCGACCAAGGACAATTTCTGGGCGATGGGCGCCGATGGTCCGTGCGGTCCTTGCTCTGAAATCTTTTACGACCATGGCGACCATATCTGGGGCGGCCCACCGGGAAGCGCCGAGGAGGATGGCGACCGCTTCGTCGAGATCTGGAACCTGGTCTTCATGCAGTACATGCAGGAAGCGGACGAGATCGTCGGCGACCTACCGCGCCCGTCGATCGACACCGGCATGGGGTTGGAGCGGATCGCGGCGGTCATGCAGGGCTTGCATGACAATTACGACACCGACACGTTCAAGGCGCTGATCGCCGACAGCGTGGCGCTGACCGGCACGCCGGCAGAGGGCGACGCGCGCGCCAGCCACCGGGTCATCGCCGATCATCTGCGCGCTGCCGGGTTCCTGGTGGCGGACGGCGTGCTGCCCGCCAATGAAGGGCGCGGCTATGTCCTGCGCCGCATCATGCGCCGCGCGATGCGGCACGCGCATCTGCTGGGCGCGAAGGACCCGTTGATGCACCGCCTGGTCGGCGGGTTGGTCGCGCAGATGGGCGCCGCTTTCCCCGAACTGGGCCGTGCGCAGCCGCTGATCGAGCAGACGCTTTATCAGGAGGAAACCCGCTTCCGCCGCACGCTGGCCAACGGCCTGCGCCTGCTGGACGAAGCGACGGCGGAGATGGGTGAGGGCGCGACGCTGTCCGGTGAGACGGCGTTCAAGCTCTATGACACTTACGGCTTCCCCTATGACCTGACCGAAGATGCGCTGCGGGCGCAGGGCCTGTCGGTCGACCGCGCCGGGTTCGACGCCGCGATGGCCGAACAGAAGCGCGCCGCCCGCGCCGCGTGGAAGGGGTCGGGCGAAAAGGCGTCGGACGAACTCTGGTTCGATCTGGCCGAGGAAGCGGGTGCGACCGAATTTATCGGCTATTCCGCCGAAGAGGGCGAGGGGCAGGTCGTGGCGATCATCCGCGACGGCGCGCGCGTCGAACGCGCGGCGACGGGCGACCGGGTCGAGATCGTGTTCAACCAGACGCCCTTTTATGGCGAAAGCGGTGGTCAGGTCGGCGATGCCGGCACGATCAGCACCGAGGGCGGCGCGAAGGCCACCGTGTCGGACGTGCGCAAATATCTGGGCCGCATCTTCGCGCACGACACCATCGTCGAAGCGGGCGAGATCAAGGTCGGTGACGCGGTTCACCTGATCGTCGACCACGAACGCCGCTCGGCCATCCGCGCCAATCACTCGGCCACGCACCTGCTGCACGAGGCGCTGCGCGAGCGGCTCGGCGCGCATGTCGCGCAAAAGGGCAGCCTGGTCGCGCCGGAGCGCCTGCGCTTCGACTTTTCGCAGCCAACAGCGGTGACGGCGGAGCAGATCGCTGCGGTCGAGGCCGATGTGAACGCCCAGATTCGCGGCAATGGCGAGGTTTCGACCCGCCTGATGACTCCGGAGGACGCGATTGCCGAGGGCGCAATGGCGCTGTTCGGGGAAAAATATGGCGACGAGGTTCGCGTCGTGTCGATGGGCACAACGGGCGAGGGCAAGACCTATTCGCTGGAACTGTGCGGCGGCACGCATGTCCGCGCGCTGGGCGATATCGGGCTGTTCAAGGTTGTCGGCGAGAGCGCCGTCAGCTCCGGTGTGCGCCGTGTCGAGGCGCTGACCGGTGAGGCGGCACGCGCATGGCTGGCCGCGCGCGACGAGAAGCTGCGGGAGACTGCTGCCGTGCTGAAGGCGACGCCCGACGAAGTGCCAGCGCGCGTGGCCGCGCTGGTCGAGGAACGCCGCCGTCTGGAGCGCGAACTGGCCGACGCGAAGAAGGCACTGGCGCTGGGCGGCGGGGCCGCTCAGGCATCGGGGCCGGAACGGGTCAATGGCGTCGCATTTGTCGGACGCGTGCTGGACGGGCTTGAGGCCAAGGCACTGCGCGGCGCGGTAGACGAGGAGAAGGCGCGCATCGGATCGGGCGTCGTTGCGCTGGTTGCGGTCAATGATGGCCGCGCATCGGTGGCGGTCGGCGTGACCGATGACCTGAAGGACAGCAAGAGCGCGGTCGATCTGGTCAAGGTCGCGGTGGCGGCACTGGGTGGTCAGGGCGGCGGCGGCCGTCCCGACATGGCGCAGGGCGGCGGTCCCGATGGTTCGGCCGGTGAAGCGGCCGTCGCGGCGGTGCGGGCGGCGCTGGCGGGCTGATCGCCCGCCCGGCTCAACGCGGGTCGAGCGTCAGTTTCGCTCGACCCGAAATCCGCACCGGCAGGTAAAGGCCCGCGCCGGCTGCGCGCAATCGTCCGCTTTGAATGCGGTCGAACTCGGCATTCAGCACCAGCTCCCCCTCGCGCTTTTCGGCGACGGCGCGACGGATGCGGCCGATCAGCCTGGTGACGTCGCGACGGAAATTCTGGCCCAGTTCATTGGCGATCAGCTGACTGACGCCGGGCGCGTCGCCCACCGCAATCAACAGGTTGCCCGCGGCGCCATCGGTGTTGCCGGTGATGTTCAGGTCGGTGAACTCCACCTTGGGAGAACCGGGCTGGTTGACGGGCAGGGCGCTCAACCAGATCGTGCCGCGTGTCGGCGCATCGCTGTCGCCGACGCGCTGCGCGATCAGCCGCACGCCCACGGCGATCCGTCCGCCCGTGGTACCATAGGCATCGACCGATTCGAACCGGGCAGTCACGGGGCCCAAGCCCGGCACCTCGAACGGGCGGCGCGACCGTTTCCGCAGCGCCTTCAGGATGACCGGGTTCAGCTGGCGATAATCGGCCAGGACAGGCACGAACAGTCGCAATTCGTTGCGCTGCGTCGTGCGGCCCAATGCAGGGAGCGGCGTGGTGGGCGGCAGCGCGGGTTGCTCGCCCACCACGGTTTCGGTCAGCGCCTCTACCCCCAGGTCGAGGCGAACCTTGCCACCCCGCATGTCATAGCCGCCGTAGAAGATCTTCTGCGGCGTGACGCGCAGCCACACGGGCGGGCGCGCGCGATTGAGCTGAAGCGTCGCGAACCCTGCGCGCCAGATGCGCTCTACCTGTGCACGCGTGTCCAGCCGGGCAAGCTCACGCGGTAACTCGCGCTCCAGCCGCGCGACGATCGGCCGCAACCGTTCGTCGGCGCGGTCGGTAAAGGTGATGCGCTGCCCCAGAAAGTCGACCCCCGGCGGCTCCCGCCAGTCATAGCTGAGGTCGACGGTGGCGCGCGGTTCGAACCGTTCGTTCAGCGACAGGCGGATGCGGGCATGGGCCATGGCCGTGCCGGTCGCGGTTTCCCTGAGTGGCAGGCCGCCGACCTTGCGCGCGCCGATCCGTGCGTTCAGCGGCACGTCGGCCACAATCACCTGACCCTCGCCGCGCAGGCGGATGGGGCCGCGCGTAACCGTGCCGGTGATGGTACAGCCCATGTCGGGTGTTACCTTGATCCGTTCCCCGAACAGCTTGACGCGCTGCCCCTCGACACAGGTGTCGACGTGGCGGTCGATCGACCACAACTCGCGCGGGATATGCCGCTCGATCAGTTCGGTCAGCGCGCGGCTGTCCGATTCAACGGGCAGGGCGATGAAGGACGGCTCGGTCGGCCAGCGTACCGGCGTATCGACGCGCGGCGGCACCGTTTCGCGATCCGGCGAGCATCCGGCCGCCAGCGCCAATGCCAATCCGGCCGCCAGCCGCCATTCCAACCGCATCTAAAGCCCCCGTGTCGTTGCCCGGGTATTCCCGCCGCGCAACGACAAAACCGGGGATTTACATTCGGGTCAAGCAGCAGCCTTTTTGCGCTCGGCCAGTTCCTCGTTCAGCATTTCAGCCAGCAGGAAGGCCAGTTCGATGCTCTGACCCGCATTCAGGCGCGGGTCGCAGTGCGTGTGATAGCGGTCGGCCAGCGCCTGTTCACTGACCGCGATGGCTCCGCCAGTGCATTCGGTCACGTCCTGGCCGGTCATCTCGGCATGGATGCCGCCGGCATGCGTACCCTCTGCCCGGTGGACGGCGAAGAAGCCGCGCACTTCGGCAAGGATGCGGTCGAAGGGCCGCGTCTTGTATCCTGTCGCCGCCTTGATCGTGTTGCCGTGCATCGGGTCACAGCTCCAGACGACCGGATGCCCCTCACGCTTCACAGCGCGGACCAGGGCGGGCAAGTGCGCCTCGATCTTGTCATGGCCATAGCGGGTGATCAGCGTCATACGACCCGGTACGCGGTGCGGGTTCAGCGTATCGAGCAGGCGCAACAGCGCGTCCGGCTCAAGGCTGGGGCCACACTTCATGCCGATGGGATTGCCGATCCCGCGCAGGAACTCGACATGCGCCGACCCGTCAAAGCGGGTGCGGTCGCCGATCCACAGGAAATGGGCCGATGTGTCGTACCAGTCGCCCGTCAGCGAATCCTGCCGCGTCAGCGCCTGCTCATAGGGGAGCAACAGCGCCTCATGGCTGGTGTAGAAATCGGTGCGGGCCAGCTGGGGCACGGTTTCGGGATTGATCCCGCACGCCTCCATGAACTCCAACGCCTCCCCGATGCGGTCAGCTACGTCGGCATAGCGCTGTGACCAGGGGCTGCGGCCCATGAAGTCCAGCGTCCATTTATGGACCTGATGCAAATTGGCATAGCCGCCCTGTGCGAATGCGCGCAGCAGGTTCAGCGTCGCCGCCGATTGCGAATAGGCGCGCAGCAACCGGCCCGGATCGGGCACGCGGCCCTCAGGGGTGAAGGCGATGTCGTTGACATTGTCGCCGCGATAGCTGGGCAGTTCGACACCGTCGATCACTTCGGTCGGGGCAGAGCGCGGCTTGGCGAACTGGCCCGCCATGCGTCCCACCTTCACGGTCGGCAGCTTGGATGCGAACGTCAGCACCACCGCCATTTGCAGGATCACGCGGAAGGTATCGCGGATGTTGTTGGGATGAAACTCGGCGAAGCTTTCGGCGCAATCTCCGCCCTGCAGCAGGAAGCCCCGCCCTTCGGCCACGCGGCCCAGTTCGGCAGTCAGCTGACGCGCTTCACCGGCGAAGACCAATGGGGGAAATCGGCCAAGTTCAGCCGTAGTCGCGGCCAGTGCATTGGCGTCCGGATAATCGGGCATCTGGCGCGCTTCGGCGGACTGCCAGCTTGTAGGGGACCAGCGACCCATTTCATTCTCCATGTTGCGCGCCGTCACGAACCAGTCGGCGTGATGCGCGATACCGTTGCCAGCGATCTGGTTGACGATCGGCGCCGCGGCGCGCTTTCCATCTTCTTCCCAACCCTGAACCGTGCTGCCCGGCGCACCATACCACGCGCCGAAAGCCGCACGGCTGATGCCGCGTTGTTCGCGAAAGCGGCGAATCTTCATGCCTGCAAGCGTCGTCATACGAGGTGCTTACGCCAACGGGGTAAACTGCTCAACCCCAAAAGGGTAAGTGGAATAATTGTGCGTACTCCCCTTGTGCGGCGCAACAACGCGAGGCAGCATGCAACCATTAACCAGAGTTGAGCATTAAGAGGGTTGATGGGGGCTGATCGCGCGTTCGACGAAATCTGGGGCCATGGCGGCCCTGCCAATCCACGGGCCGAGCTTAACGCGCTGGCTGGATGGATTGCCGACACCCCGCGCGATGAGCTGGCCCGCCGGTCCGAGGCGGCTGAAAACACCTTTCGGCAATTGGGCATCACCTTCGCCGTCTATGGCGACCGTGAAGCTGCGGAGCGGATCATCCCGTTCGACATCGTGCCGCGCGTTTTCCTGGCCGACGAATGGGCTCGCCTGTCCGATGGGCTGGTACAGCGGGTAGAGGCCATCAACGCCTTTCTCGACGATATTTATGGTGAGCGGCGCATCCTGAAGGACGGCGTGCTGCCGCCCGACATCGTGCTTCGCAACCCGCAGTTCCGGGGGGAGGTGGTGGGGATACGCCCGCCGCACGGAATCTGGGCACATATCTGTGGCATCGATCTGGTCCGCACTGGGCCGGATGCCTTCCATGTGCTTGAGGACAATGCCCGTACGCCGTCAGGCGTGTCCTACATGCTCGAAAACCGGGAGGCGATGATCCGGCTGTGTCCGGAACTGTTCCGCTCGTTCCGGGTGGCGGCGGTGGACAGCTATCCCGACCGGCTGCACGAAACGATGCGATCGGTCGCGCCGCCGGGGGCAGGCAGCCGCCCGGTCTGCGTCGTGCTGACGCCGGGGCATTTCAACAGCGCCTATTATGAACACAGCTTCCTGGCCGATTCGATGGGTATCGAGTTGGTGGAGCCCGCCGATCTGGTCGTCGATGACGATGTCGTGTGGATGCAGACCATTGCAGGCCGGGTGAAGGTCGATGTGATCTATCGCCGGATCGACGACGACTTTCTCGACCCGGTGGTTTTCAGGCCGGATTCGCTGCTGGGCGTGCCGGGCATCATGTCCGCCTATCGCGCAGGCAATGTCACGCTGATCAACGCGCCGGGCAACGGCATTGCCGATGACAAGGCGATCTATAGCTATATGCCCGAAATCGTCCGCTATTATTCGGGCGGCGAGGCCAAGCTGCCCAATGTCGAGACATGGCGCTGTCGTGAGCCGCAGGCGCTGAAATATGTCCTCGAACGCCTGCCCGAACTGGTGGTCAAGCTGGTCGACGGATCGGGCGGTTATGGGATGCTGGTCGGCCCGACAGCGACCAAGGATGAGATCGAGCGATTTCGCGCCGCGCTGATCGCCGAGCCGCATCGTTATATCGCACAGCCGACGCTGGCGCTGTCGACGGTCCCGACACTGAGCGAAAAGGGGCTGGCGCCGCGCCATGTCGATTTCCGCCCCTTTGTCCTGACCGGTCGCAACGGGGTTCAGGTAGTGCCCGGCGGTCTGACCCGCGTCGCGCTTCGCGAAGGATCGCTGGTCGTCAACTCCAGCCAGGGTGGCGGAACCAAGGACAGTTTCGTGCTGATGCCCGATCCTCAGTCGGGGCAGGGGCAGCAACAGGGCGAGATGATGCAGCGTCAGGAACTTCACGCATGAGCGCGCGCGCATGCTGATGCTCTCTCGCACCGCGGCGTCACTTTACTGGCTTGGCCGCTATGTCGAACGCGCCGATTTCATCGCTCGTCTGGTCGAGGCGACCGTGCGGCTGGACGCGCTGTCCGCGACCCCGGCGGGGGAAGCGGCATGGGCCAGTGCGCTGCGCGTCACCTATAACGACGCGGCCTTTGCCACGACGGGCGCGCCGGTCGATCAGGCCAGCGTCGCGCGGTTCCTGACCATCGACAGCGGGCATGGCGGCTCGATCGTCCAGTGTCTGGACATGGCGCGAAACAACGCCCGCGCGGTCCGCACCGCACTGACACGAGAGGCGTGGACAGCGATCAATCGCGCATGGCTGTTGTTCAACTCACGCCTGCGCCCCGGCAATGCGATGGCGACGCTCAACCTGGTCGAGGCGGTGAAGGCCGAGACGCGTGGGTTCGAGGGCGCGGTCCTTCGCATGATGCGGAACGAGGCGGTGTGGTTCATCCGGCTCGGTTCGGCCATCGAACGGGCAGACAACACCGCGCGGCTGATCGATGTCAAATATCACCTGCTGTTGCCGGAGGGCGAGCAGATCGGCGGCGTGGTCGACCGCGACCAATGGACCACGATCCTGCAAACGGTCTCGGCGGTCACTGCCTATCGCTGGCTCTATTCCGATGGATTGAAGCCCAGTCTGGTCATCGACCTGTTGCTTTCCCGCCCCGAACTGCCCCGCTCGCTGGCGGCGTGCGTCGAGGAGTCGGTGGAGATGCTCGGCCTGCTGGGCAAGCGGACGGGCCTTCAGGGCGGGGCCGACCGGATGGCGCGTGCGCGGATGGCACGGATGCACCGCACGCGCAGCCATGAAGTCATCGTCGGCGGTCTGCACGAATGGCTCGGCGCCTTCATAGCCGAGAACATCGCGCTCGACCGTGCCATCGCCCAACAGTTCAGGTTCATCTAATGCGGATCATCGTCGAGCATCGCACCCGCTATCGCTTTACGGAACCGCAGACACGGTTGATCCAGCTGTTGCGGATGACGCCGGACGATACCGACGACCAGACCATCGTCGCCTGGTCGATCGACGTCGATTGCGATGCACGGTTGCGCGAGAGCCGCGACGGGCTGGGTAACCGTCAAACGATGCTTTACGCCGAAGGGCCGCTGGACGGCATCGACATCAGCGTGCGTGGAGAGGTGCTGACTGGCGACCCGCGCGGCCTGCTTCGCGGATCGTCCGAGCCGCTGCCCCCCGAATTTTACCTCCGCGATACCGACCGCACGCACCCAAGTGACTCGCTGGCCGATTTCGTGCGTGGCGAGCTGGGCGATGCGACGCCGGACATGGACACGCTGATCCGGCTTGGCCGCCGCTTCGGAGAGCGGTTCGAGCGGACGGATGGTGAGACGCTGCGCGACGCGGCGGAAGTGTTCGACAGCGGCAATGCCAGCGTGCGGGAGATCGCACAGGCATTGGTCGCTGGGTTGCGCGCCGTTGAAGTGCCCGCGCGTTATGTCGGCGGCTATCGCCAGAATGACAGCCAGAGCTGTGCCCCCCATGGCTGGGTTGAGGCGTTCCTGCCCGATCAGGGGTGGTGCACGTTCGATCCGTCGCGTGGGGTCCCGGTGGACGACCGTTATGTCCGCGTGGCGATCGGCATCGATACTGCCTCCGCCGCGCCGGTTGCCGGATCGCGGCTGGGGCCGGGGGAGGAGAGCCTGGACGTGGCACTGATCGTCGCACGGGCCGGCAGTCAGGGCTAATCCAGCGTCGTCAAATGGTCTGGCACCGTGTTCACCGGTCGTTTTTGACACGGCCTGAAACGGCAAACGCCCGGGCCGCTTTTTGCAGCCCGGGCGCCTGCGTGACGATCGCTCGTCAGCCCCCTAATGGTTCTGCCCACACACCTTTTCCTTTACGGCAAGGCGGGACTTGAACCTCCCCGAACCACGGCCTGTTTGCCTGAGCTTCGTGAGATCGTGGTAAGCCGCTGCCCCATTGATGTCATTCGGAAACCGGTGACGTGGCTCAGAATCGCTTAACCCTGTGTTCATTGAGCAACACGCCTGATTGCACGGTCGGCCAACACTGCTAAGGCGGTCGCATCCTCGATTTCCCAAGGGTTCCTGCATGATCCTATCGCGCTATGAGCGCATGATCGCCCGGCGCTATTTGCTCCCCGGCCGGGGTGAGGCGTTCATCTTTCTGGTGGCTGGCATCAGCCTGGTCGCAGTCATGCTGGGCGTTGCCGCACTGGTGATCGTCATGAGCGTGATGAACGGCTTTCGTGCCGAGTTGTTCGACAAGATCGTCGGGCTGAACGGTCATGCGGTGGTGCAGGGCTATGCCGGGCAGCTTCGCGACTGGCGACAGGTGCTGGACGACGCGCGCGCCACGCCCGGCGTGACCAGCGCGACACCACTGATCGAACAGCCGCTGATGACCGATTTCAACGGTCGCACCGAAGCCGTCCTGCTGCGCGGAATGCGGGTCGAGGATATTCGCACCAACCCGACGATCCGCGACAATGTGGTGATCGGGTCGCTGGCGTCGTTGACGGCAGGCAGCGGCAACATCGCCATTGGCTCACGCCTCGCCCAGTCGCTGGGGGCAACGGTCGGCAGCGAGATTTCGCTGATCAGCTTTCAGGGCGTGTCGACCCCGATGGGCACCGTGCCGCGCATCGTATCCTATCGCATCGGCGCGATTTTCGAGGTCGGTGTCTATGACTATGACAAGGCGTTCGTCATCATGCCGATGGAGGATGCCCAGACGCTGCTGCTGATGGGCGATTCGGTGGGCATGATCGAGATCGACACGGTCGACCCCGACCGGGTGGAGGAAATCCTGCAGCCGCTGGCGGTCAAGGTGGCGTCGCGCGGCGTGCTGAACGACTGGCGGCGGTTGAATTCTGAGATATTCGAGGCGTTGCAGGTCGACCGGCTGGTGACGTTCACCGTGCTGTCGATCCTGATCCTCGTCGCTGTCTTCAACATCCTGTCGTCGCTGATCATGCTGGTTCGCGCAAAGACCCGCGACATCGCGATCCTGCGGACGATGGGTGCGACGCGGCAGGGGCTGATCCGCATTTTCGTGACGGTCGGCACGACCATCGGTTCGCTGGGGATCGTCGCTGGCCTGATACTGGGCTTCATCCTGCTCTATTTCCGGCAGGGGGTGCTGGGCTTTCTGGGCTTCATCACCGGGCAGGAGATTTGGGATCCGTCGATGCGCTACCTGACCGAATTGCCGGCCAAGACCGACCCTGTGGAGGTTGCGGGGATCGCGCTGATGGCGTTCCTGTTCAGCTTCCTCGCCACGCTCTACCCGGCGTTCAAGGCGGCGAGCACCGATCCTGTTCAGGTGCTGCGCTATGAGTGAGCCGGTTCTTCAGACGCAGACGCTGCGACGCAGCTTTCGCCAGGGCGGACAGACGATCGAGGTTCTGCGCGGCGTCGATCTGGTCGTCGGACCGGGAGAGATCGTTGCGCTGCTGGGCCCATCGGGATCGGGCAAGTCGACGCTGCTTCAGGCGGTCGGGTTGCTGGAGGGCGGGTTCGAGGGATCGATCCGCATCGTCGGACAGGAAGTGACAAGGCTGAACAGTGCGGAGCGCACCGTCGTGCGGCGCGACCGCCTGGGCTTTATCTATCAGTTCCACCACCTGCTGCCCGATTTCAACGCGATCGAGAATGTCGTGCTGCCGCAGTTGATCCATGGCGCGGCAAATGAGGCGGCGACCGAGCGGTCCGAACACCTGTTGTCGGCGCTGGGGCTGTCCCAGCGGCTGACGCACCGGCCCAGTCAGTTGTCGGGCGGCGAGCAACAGCGTGTGGCGGTCGCACGCGCGCTGGCCAATCGCCCCGCGCTGGTGCTGGCGGACGAGCCGACGGGCAATCTGGACGAAGCGACTGCCGATATCGTGCTGGCCGAATTCCTGCGGCTGGTGCGGGAGGAAGGCTCTGCCGCGCTGGTCGCCACGCACAACGAACGCCTGGCGGCGCGGATGGACCGGGTGGTCCGGCTGCATGAAGGGGTGCTGGAATGAGCGACTTGCACAGCCTGCCGGTCACTGCCGCCGATGGCAGCCAGACCGACCTGTCGGCTTGGCGGGGGCGCGTGATGCTGATCGTCAACGTCGCATCCAAATGCGGGTTCACGCCGCAATATGCCGGGCTTGAAGCGCTGTACCGCGCTCATGCGGCAGAGGGGCTGGTCGTGATTGGCTTTCCCTGCAACCAGTTTGGCGGGCAGGAGCCCGGCTCGGCGGCGGAAATCGCCACCTTCTGCTCGACCAGCTACGACGTGACCTTTCCGATCATGGGCAAGGTGGACGTCAACGGAGCAGATGCGGCGCCGGTTTGGCGCCACCTGAAAAAGGAGGCGCCCGGCCTGCTGGGTAGTGAGGCGATCAAATGGAATTTCACCAAGTTCCTGATCGACCGCAATGGCCGCGTAGTCGCCCGTTACGCGCCCACCACTACCCCGCAGGCGATCGAACCGGACATCCAACAGCTGTTGCAGCGTTGATCGGCCCTATCGTCGGCGCTCGCTACGCCCTAGATTGATGGCGATGGACGACATGAGCTTCGATCTGGGCGAACCGCCTGCACCCCCCGCGCAGGAGGCGTATCGCGTTCTTGCACGTAAGTACCGGCCGCAGACCTTTGACGCGCTGATCGGTCAGGATGCGATGGTCCAGACGCTTGGCAACGCGATCCGCCGCGACCGGCTGGCCCATGCGTTCCTGCTGACCGGCGTGCGCGGGGTGGGCAAGACATCGACCGCTCGGCTGATTGCCAAGGCACTGAATTGCATCGGCCCGGACGGGCAGGGCGGGCCGACGATCGATCCTTGCGGCGTGTGCGAGCCATGCCGCGCCATAGCCGAGGGGCGCCATATCGACGTGATCGAAATGGACGCCGCCAGCCACACCGGCGTCGACGATGTGCGCGAGATCATCGAGGCGTCGCGCTATGCCGCGGTGTCGGCGCGCTACAAGATCTACATCGTGGACGAAGTCCACATGCTGTCGAAAAACGCCTTCAACGCGCTGCTCAAGACGCTGGAGGAGCCGCCCGCTCATGTGAAGTTCCTGTTCGCCACGACCGAGGTGAACAAGGTGCCGATCACCGTCCTGTCGCGCTGCCAACGCTTCGATCTGCGCCGCATTCCCGCCGACAAGCTGGCTGCGCATTTCGCCCATGTGGTTGAGGCGGAAGGGTTCGAGGCGGAGGCGGAGGCGCTGGCCCTGATCGCGCGCGCGGCAGAGGGGTCGGCGCGCGATGGCCTGTCGATCCTTGATCAGGCGATTGCCCATGCCGGGATGGAAGGCGGCGGCGTTCGCGCCGATGCGGTCCGCGAAATGCTGGGCCTGTCCGATCGCGGCGCCATGCGTGAGTTGTTCGCGTTACTTCTGGCGGGCGATTCGGCGGGGGCGCTGGCTGCGCTCAGACGGCAATATGATTTTGGCGTCGATCCGCAGGCGGTGCTGCGCGCGCTGATGGAAACGACCCACGGCATCACCCTCGCGAAGGTCGGCACGCCGCCCGATGTGGCTCAGCCGGTCGAGGAGCGGGAGGCGCTGGGCGAATGGGCGTCGCGACTGTCCTTCCCGGTGCTGCATCGTCTGTGGCAATTGCTGTTGAAGGGCCACGACGAAGTGGGGCGCGCCGCCCTGCCGATCGAGGCGTGCGAAATGGCGCTGCTGCGCGTCATCCACGCGTCGCAGCTGCCCGATCCGGGCGAACTGGCGCGCCAGATTCGTGAGGGTGGTGCGACGGGCGGCGTGGCAAAGAGCGCTCCGGCGCAGCCATCCGCCCCCGCGCCCGCTGCCAATGCCGCGCCCGCCCTGCCGGCGACGCTGGAGGAAATCAGGGACAGCCTGGCCAGTATCGGGCGCCACGCACTGGCAGAGGGGTGGCGCAATCACGCGCGCCCGGTTCGTATCGCACCGCCCGAAATCGAATTGTCCAATGCGCGGCCCATCCCGTCCGACTTTGCCCGCGAACTGATGGACGCGCTGAAGCAGGCGACGGGCGCACGCTGGCGCGTGACCACCAGTGATGCGCCAGGCGAGCCGTCGCTGCGCGAAGTTGAACTGGCGGACGACGAAGCCTTTGAACGATCGGTGCGCGAAAGCCCGATCGTTGCAGCAACCCTTGCGGCATTTCCCGGCAGCGAACTTGTCGGGCCGAAGAACAGACGGAGTTTGGCATGAAGAATCTCGACGACATCATGGCGATGGCGCAGAACGTCCAGAACGAGCTGCAAAAGGCTCAGGCGGCGCTCGATACGATTGAGGTGGAGGGCGCGTCCGGCGGCGGCCTGGTCAAGGTGCGCGCGACCGCCAAGGGGCGGATTATCGGGGTCGATATCGACGATTCGCTGATGAAGCCTGAGGAAAAGGGCGTGCTGGAGGATCTGGTCGCAGCCGCATTCAACGACGCGCGGGCCAAGGCGGATGCCGCCAGCTCGACCGAAATGTCCAAGATGACGGCGGGCCTCCCCCTGCCGCCGGGCTTCAAGCTGCCGCTGTAAGTTGAGCAGCGCCTCAACGAATACGGGCACGCAGCGCCGATGCGCCGCGTGCCCGCTTGCGCCGTAAGGATCAGGCGTTCAGCCGGTGATCCAGCGTAATCTCTGCGTTCAGCAATTTGGAAATCGGGCAGCCGGCCTTGGCCTCCCCGGCGATGCTCTCAAACTCGGCCGGGTCGATGCCTTGGACGCGCGCATCGAGGCTTAGGGCCGATTTGGTTACCTTGAACCCGTCGCCATCCTTTTCCAGCGTCACCTTCGCGGTCGTCTTCAGCGTGCCGTCGCTGTACCCCGCCTTTGCCAGTGCAAAGCTGAGCGCCATGGTGAAGCAGGACGCGTGGGCGGCGGCGATAAGCTCTTCCGGGTTGGTACCCGGCTCATCCTCGAACCGGGTGGTGAAGCCGTAAAACTGGTCCTTCATCACGCCCGACTGAAGCGAGACATGGCCCTTTCCGTCCTTGCCCAGTCCTTCGTAACGTGCGCTTGCGCTGCGGGTCGTCATCGGTTGCTCCTCCATGGTCAGGGATAACGGGCAAACGAAAAGGGCGGGCAAAGGATGCCCGCCCTTTCCTGTCTCGCTTGCCTGAAAGCGATCAGCGGCAGCGCTTGCTCGTCGCGCGCTCGACTTCACGACCGGCCAGTGCGCCGGCGCCTGCACCCAGCAGCGTGCCCAGCGTGCGATCGCCGCGCGTATCGATCGTGCGACCGACCAGCGCACCGGCAACGCCACCGATCACCAGGCCCGTCGTGCCGTCAGGCTTGCGGCAATAGCGGCGACCGTCACGACCGCGCCATTCGCGATACTTGTGGCGCTTCTGTGCCGCGGCCTCGGCCTTGGTGGTGGGGATGATCGTGGTTGCGGGCACCAGCAGGCCGGCAGCGGCCATCGCCATCATCAGGTTGCGCATGTCTGTTACTCCCATATTCCTGAAACCTTGCCGTCTGAACACAAAGCAAAAGCGAAAGTTTCATGAACGAAACGTTCAGCTTTTCACCGCGTCCCAACGAGGGATTGTTTACCTGCATCAATCTGAACGGCGTGTGGGCGCGCGGTTCATCGGAGCGAAGGGTCGGCGGCCAGCCCCTTCAGCCGATACAGCGCATCCAGCGCCTCCCGCGGTGAAAGGGCGTCGACGTCGATCCGTGACAGTTCGTCGCGCAATGCGTCGGTCGCCTGTGCCTCCTGCTCAGCCACCGCGGCAAACAGGGGCAAGTCGTCAAGGCCCGCCGCCAACCCGCCGGTTTTCTGCCGCCCCGCCTCCAGCTTGGCGAGCACAGCCTTGGCACGCGCGATGGTCGCGGGGGGCAGGCCCGCAAGGCGCGCCACCGCCAGCCCATAGCTGCGGTCCGCCGGACCCGGGGCTAGTTCGTGCAGCAGGACCAGATCGCCCTTCCACTCCCGCGCGCGGACATGGTGCAGGCGCAGCGCCTCGCACCGCTCCGCCAGCCGCGTCAGTTCGTGATAATGGGTGGCGAACAGGCAGCGGCACCGGTTCACTTCATGGATCGCCTCTACCACAGCCCAGGCGATGGCGAGGCCGTCATAGGTGGACGTGCCGCGCCCTACTTCGTCCAGAATGACGAAGCTGTTGGGCCCTGCCTGTGACAGGATGGCGGCGGTTTCGACCATTTCGACCATGAAGGTCGATCGGCCGCGCGCCAGATTGTCCGACGCTCCGACGCGGCTGAACAACCGGTCCACGAGGCCCAGTCGCGCGCGCGTGGCGGGAACATAGCTGCCCGCCTGAGCCAGCACGGCGATCAGCGCGTTCTGGCGCAGGAAAGTCGATTTGCCGCCCATATTGGGGCCAGTGACCAGCCACAGGCGCGAATCCTCACCCAACAGGCAGTCATTGGCGACGAAGCGCTCGCCCGTCCGCGCCAGTGCGGCCTCGACCACCGGATGGCGGCCGCCTTCGACCTCGAAACAGGGGTGCTCGACCAGATCGGGGCGCGCCCAGCCGCCTTCTGCCGCGCGTTCGGCAAGGGCGGCGGCAACGTCCAGCCGCGCCAGTGCGTCGGCCGTGGCGGCAATCGCCTCCCGCCGCTCGAGCGCGGTTTCGGTCAGTGCCTCCAGATGCGCCGCTTCGGCAGCAAGTGCGTGGTTGCCTGCCTGGGTTACGCGCATCGCCACTTCGTGCAGTTCGGGTGCGTTGAAGCGCACCACGCCGGCCAGCGTCTGGCGATGGGTAAAGCCGCTATCCTCCGCCATGAGCTTGTCGGCGGCGCGCGCGGGCACTTCGACATGATAGCCAAGCACCCCGTTATGCCGGATCTTCAACGCCGCAATGCCGGTGCGGGTACGGTAATCGGCCTCAAGCGCGGCAATGGTCCGCCGTCCGCCCGCGCCCGTGGAGCGCAGGTCGTCGAGCGCCGGGTCGAACCCTTCGGCAATATAGCCGCCCTGCGCCGTCTCGATCGGCGGGCTGGGCACCAGTGCGCGCTGGAGCAGGTCGATCAGCGGCCCATGCCCCTGAAGGCGCGGTGCGATTTCGCTTAGCAGCGGTGGCGACGCAGCGAGGCGGCCCAGCGTCTCGCCCAGATGCCATGCGGCGTCGAGGCCGTCGCGCAACTGCCCCAGATCGCGCGGGCTGCCACGCCCCGCCACCAGCCGTCCAAGCGCCCGCCCGATGTCCGGCAACGCGCGCAGCTTCCCGCGAATGCTGTCGCGCAGGCCGCCTTCATCATGGAAACGCTGCACCAGGTCCAGCCGCGCGGCGATTGCACCGGCGTCCATCAGTGGCGCGGACAGATCGGCCGCCAGCAGCCGCGCGCCTGCGCCCGTTACCGTGCGGTCGACCGCATCCAGCAGACTGCCCGCCCGCGCACCGGCCTGGGTCTGATTCAGCTCAAGGCTTTCGCGCGTGGCTGCGTCGATCGCCATCGTCGCGCCGTGCGGGTGCAGCACCGGCGGGCGCAGAAAGGGCAGGGCCCCCTTTGCCGTATGTTCGAGATAAGCGACCAGCCCGCCCGCTGCCGCCAGCCCGGCGCGCGTGAACTGCCCGAACCCGTCGAGTGTCGCGACGCCGTATAGCGATTTCAGGCGAGCCTCACCGGCTGCGCTGTCGAACGCCGCGCGGGGGCGCAGCACGGTGGTGTCGAACGCCGCGCCCTCTGCCGCGACGACTTCCGCCGGGGACAGGCGGGCAAGCGTCGCGCCCAGACCGGCGGTGTCGGTTTCGAACAGCTCGAACCGCCCGGTCGACACGTCGGCGGCGGCGACTGCAACCCCCGCGCCCGCTTCGCCAACGGCGACGCACCAATTGGCGGCGCGCGCGTCGAGCAGCGCTTCTTCCGTCAGCGTTCCCGCCGTGACCAGTCGCACGATGGCGCGCGCCACCAGTGCCTTGGACCCGCCGCGCTTCTTTGCCTCGTCGGGCGTTTCAATCTGTTCGGCGATGGCGACGCGGTGGCCCGCCTTTATCAGACGCTGTAGATAGGCGGTGGCCGCATGGACGGGCACGCCGCACATCGGCACCTTTTCGCCGTCATGCTCGCCGCGCGCGGTCAGCGCGATGTCCAGTACACCGCTCGCGATGCGCGCGTCGTCGAAGAACAGCTCGAAAAAATCGCCCATGCGATAGAAGAGCAGGCAATCTCCCGCCTCTGCCTTCAGCGACAGATATTGCGTCATCATCGGCGTCGCGGCGGTCATCGGGCGGTCGGGTTCGGTTGGATAAGACGGGGACAAGCCATGGCGCGGTTCTTAGGTGGCGCATGCAGACTTGCCTAGCATGGCTTGCAGTCCGCGGACGGAGCGGCCAAGAGCCGTAACGTCATTCCTATGCCAAGGGAGCCGCGATCAGCATGACCGATACACCCGCCGACCAGTTTACCGAACGCGAAGCACTGCGCTTCCATGCCGAAGGGCGGCCGGGCAAAATCGAGATCATCGCGTCCAAACCGCTGACGACGCAGCGCGACCTGGCGCTCGCCTATTCCCCCGGCGTTGCCGTGCCGGTGAAGGCAATCGCGGAGGATCCGTCGCTCGCCTATGACTATACGGCGAAGGGCAACCTCGTTGCTGTGATCTCAAATGGTACCGCTATCCTCGGCCTCGGCAATCTGGGCGCGCTGGCATCCAAGCCGGTGATGGAGGGCAAGGCGGTTCTGTTCAAGCGGTTCGCCGATGTCGATTCGATCGATATCGAACTGAAGACCGAGGACGTCGACCGCATCATCGACGCGATCGAGCTGATGGAGCCGAGCTTCGGCGGTATCAACCTTGAGGATATCAAGGCGCCCGAATGCTTCATCATCGAGCAGACGCTACGCGAGCGGATGAATATCCCGGTCTTTCACGATGACCAGCACGGCACCGCAATCATCACGGCGGCGGGCCTTATCAACGCCTGTCTGCTGACCGGACGCCGGCTGTCCGACATCAAGGTCGTGGTGAACGGCGCGGGCGCGGCGGCGATTGCCTGTACCGAGCTGATCAAGGCGATGGGGGTTCGCCATGACAATGTGCTGATGTGCGACCGCACCGGCGTGATCCATGTCGGGCGCGAAGGCATCAACCAGTGGCAGTCGGCGCATGCCGCCGATACCGACCGCCGCACGCTGGTGGAGGCGCTGCATGGCGCCGATGTGTTCCTTGGCCTGTCCGCCGCCGGCGCGCTGAAGCCGGAAATGGTCAAGGACATGGCGCCCGCGCCGATCATTTTCGCCATGGCCAACCCGGAGCCGGAAATCCGCCCCGAACTGGCCAAGGCGGCGCGCCCCGATGCGATCATCGCGACGGGCCGGTCGGATTATCCGAATCAGGTCAATAATGTCATCGGCTTCCCCTTCATCTTTCGCGGGGCGCTCGACGTGCGGGCCAGTGCGATCAACGACCAGATGAAGATCGCCGCGGCCAATGCCATTGCCGAATTGGCCCGCGAACGCGTGCCGGACGAAGTGGCGGCGGCTTATGGTGTGCAGCACAGCTTCGGCCCCGAATATATCATCCCTGCGCCGTTCGACCCGCGCCTGATGGAACTGGTGTCGGCGGCGGTTGCCAAGGCGGCGATGGATTCGGGCGTCGCGACGCGACCGATTCTCGACATGGCGGCCTATCGCCAGACGCTGCGCGCGCGTCTGAACCCGACCACTTCGGTTCTCAGCCTGGCGTATGAGGGCGCCCGCGCGCGTCCGCGCCGCGTGATCTTTGCCGAGGGTGAGGAAGAAGTCGTGCTGCGCGCTGCCATCGCCTTCCGCGACGGGGGTTATGGCACCCCCGTGCTGGTCGGGCGCGACGATGTGCATGACCGATTGAGGGCGCTGGGTGTGCCGGACCCCGAAAGTTTCGAGGTTCACAACAGCCGTGTGTCCCCGTTGGTCCCGGCGATGGTCGATTTCCTTTACGCCCGTCTTCAGCGTCGCGGTTTCCTGCGCCGTGAATGCGAGCGGATGGTCAACCAGGACCGCAACATCTTTGGCGCGCTCCTCCTCCAGTTGGGCGAGGGCGATGTGATGATCACGGGCGTCACCCGCGCCTATGCTCAGTCGATGCGCGAAGTTCGTCGCGTCATCGATCCGGCACCCGGCCGCACGCCGTTCGGCATGCACGTGCTGGTCGGCCAGACGCATACCGTGTTTATTGCCGACACCACCGTCAACGAACGCCCGACCGGTGAGGAACTGGCGGACATCGCCGAAGCCACGGCACAGGTCGCACGGCGCATGGGTCACGAACCGCGTGTTGCGTTCCTCAGCTATTCGACCTTCGGCAATCCTGAGGGCAAGTGGCTGGACAATATCCGCGATGCCGTTGGCGCACTGGACAAGCGTCAGCCCGGTTTCGAATATGAAGGGGAAATGTCGCCCGACGTCGCCCTCAACCCGAAGCAGCTTGCCAACTATCCGTTTGCGCGGTTGTCCGGCCCGGCCAATGTCCTGATCATGCCGGGTCTGCAGTCGGCAAATATCTCCGCCAAGCTGCTGCGTGAGCTGGGCGGCGACAGCATGATCGGCCCGATGCTGATCGGCATGGAAAAGAACGTCCAGATTGCACCGATGACATCGACCGCCAGCGATCTGGTCACGTTGGCCGTGCTTGCGGCGGGAGGCATGGCGCGCTGAGCGTGACGTTAACGCGGCGACGGCTGATTGCCGGTGGCGTGGCGCTGCTTGCGGCACCACGCGCCGCGCTCGCGCGCGAGCCGGCGGTGGTGCGCGTGCGGTTCGTGACGGCGGCGGGCAGCTTCATCGTCGCGCTCGACACACGCCGCGCCCCGGCGACGGCGGCCAATTTTCTGGCCTATGTCGATGATGAGCGGTTCGATGGCACAACCTTCTACCGCGCGGCGCGGTCGAAACGGTTGCCGGGCACTGGATTTGTGCAGGGTGGTATCCGCACCGATGCGCGCCGCATCCTGCCGCCCTTTCCGCTGGAAACCACGGCCAAGACGGGGCTACGCCATGTCGACGGCGCAATCTCGATGGCGCGCGGCGCAACCGCTGCCGCAGCAGGTGGCAATTTCTTCATCTGTATCGGTGCCGCGCCGCACATGGACGCTCGCCCCGGCTTCCAGGGCTATGCCGTGTTTGGAAAGGTCATTGCCGGGATGCCCGTTCTAAAGCGCATCCTTGCCGTTCCCACGGGCGGCGGGTTTGATTCGATGAAGGGCCAGATGATCATGAAGCCCATTCCAATCGTGCGCGCGGTTCGCATGGACGGGCAGAAGCGCCCGACCGGTCGCCCGCGCCCGTGGCTGTTGCTTCGCCGACGCTGAACGCTCAGCGTGCGGGTACGCGCCACAAATAGACGCGGCGGCCGTCAATGTCGCGTTCGGCTTCCGGTTCCCAATCGCCCATGCGGAAGGCGTGGCTGACGATCCGGGTACCGGGCTTCAGGCGCATCAGACGCGGCCGCAGCTTCTCGTTGAGCGAATCGAGCAAATAGAGCGTGACCACGCTGGCGTCGGAAAAGTCGGTGGTGAAGATGTCGTCCTGCTTGAACGTCACCTTGTCCGACACGCCCTGAGCCTTTGCATTGGCGCGCGCCTCTGCAATGCGTTCGGGGTCGATGTCGATGCCCGTCGCCTTCACGCGGTTGCGCTTAACCGCGGCAACTGGAATGCGGCCGTCACCCGATCCAAGGTCGTAAAGAACGTCGCCGTCTTTCAACTCGGCCAAGTCCAGCATCGCGCTTACCACTTCGGGCGGGGTGGGGACATAGATAACGTCCGGCGTTCGCGCGGGTGCCGATTGGGGGGCAGGGGATTGCGCGATCGCCGGGGTCGCGGTCAGCGAAAGCAGCGCGGCGAATATTACGGGCTTCATGGCAAACTCTCCTCGTCGTGGGGCTTCAGGAACAGGAGAAGGATCGCGCCAACCGCCAGCACCGCGCACCCGGCCAGCGCGCCAGTGCCGGTATAGGCAAGGCTGGACCAAAGCAGATAGGCCGTGGTGAGACAGAAGATCGCCGGGGTCAGCGGGTAGAGCGGCACGCGAAACGGGCGCTCGACATCGGGCATGCGACGACGCAGCACGAACAGCGCGATGCCGGTCAGCAACAGGAACAGCCAGAATACCGGCGCGGTATATTCGACCACCAGCGCGAAGCCGTCGCGGGCAAAGGCGCCGCCGACGACCAGCAGCAGTGCGATGGCGGCTTGGGCGATCAGCGCGTTTCCTGGCGTGTCGCGCCGCTCGTCCCAGCGTCCCAGCCACGAAAAACCACGATATTGCCGTCCGATCGCGCAACTCGTCCGCGCACCCGTGATCGCGGTCGCGTTGGCGGAGGTGAGGGCAGCGATGGCGACCGCCGCCGCGATAATCCCCGCGCCTGCCGGACCAAAGGCGGCGTTGGCCACTTGTGCGGCGACGGCATCGCTGGCCGCCATGCCCGCCAGACCCAGCGCATTCAGAAACGCCAGGTTTGCCAGCACGTAAAGCACTGTGACGACCACCAGACCGCCGACCATCAGTGTCGCGATCCGTCGCCGATCGCCACGAACTTCTGCCGAGAGATAGGCTGCCTCGCTCCAGCCGCCATAGGTCAGCAGCACGAAGACCAGCATCAGCCCGATCGCGCCGTCACCGGCGGGGGACGCACCGGCGGGGGCGGGTGCCGGTTCGGCCAGAAACCCCGCAACGATCAGAAGGATCAGCCCGCCCACTTCGGCCAGCGTCAGCCATCGTTGTGCGGCAGCGCCTTCCCGAATGCCCAGCCAGTTTATCGCGCTGATCACAACCACGGCGGCGCCAGCCCAAAGGCTGGACCCGACCGGCCCCAGCGGCACCAGGGTTTGCAAATAGTCGCCGCAGACATAGGCGAGCAGCGCCAACGAACCCGTCTGGATCACCGTCAACCGCGCCCAGCCATAGAGAAAGGCAACCCGTTCGCCATAAGCACGGCCAAGAAAATGATAGTCGCCGCCCATATGGGGAAAGGCGGCCGCCAGTTCAGCATAGCAGAGCGCGCCGACGATCGACAGCAATCCGCCGATGACCCACATGGCGATCAGCGCCTGTTCGCTGCCGGCAAGCCCTGCGACTAGTGCGGGCGTCCGGAAAATACCCGCGCCGATGACGATGCCCACGACCAGCGCGATCAGATCGACAGCGCCCAGCGTCGGGCGCGGGCGACCAAGTGGTGCGTCGATCGAGGTTCTCAGGTCATGCACACGAAAGCCTTGTAACGGCAATCAGACCGCAACGGGTGTGCCGCGTGCCGGTTCCAATCAGCTTTCGGCCTGTCGCACACGTCGGATGCGCGGTTCGCGTTCCAGCCCGGCGGCATTCTTGATCGCCTTTCGCATCTCGTCTCGCTTTTCGTGGATGGATGCGATGACCGGGCCCACCGCAACGCCCAGGTCGACCAGCAGCGCCTCTGACAGCTGCAGGGAGCTTTCCAGCGCCTCTGGCACGGCGTCGGTCGCGCCTGCCTTGTAGAGGGCCGCAGCATGGTTCGCATCACGCGCGCGCACGATGATGGGCAGTTCGGGCACCCACCCGCGAACGCGCCGGGTGAGGCGAACGCTCAGAACCGGGTCGTCCATGGTGATGACCAGCGCCTTGGCATGGCCCAGGTCGAGCCGGTCGACCATGTCGGATCGGGCAACGTCGCCAAACTGGACATTATACCCCTCCCGCCGCGCAGCGCCGACGGCGTCGATGTCGGCATCAATCGCCAGATAGGGCTTGTCGTGCGCGCGCAGCATTTCCGCGATGGTCCGGCCGACCCGGCCAAAGCCGATTATCACCGTGCCGCGCGCCAGCGGATCGACCTCGGCAGGTTCGCTGTCGCCACCCATGCGCGCTTCGATCCGGCGCGCGACCAGCCGTCCGCCCTTGGCCAATAGCGGTGTGATCGTCAGGCCGATGGCGGTAACAGTGGTCCAGAACGCAGCCGTCGACGGCTGGATCAAGCCCGCTGCGCCCGCCGCGCCCATCACGATCAGCGTCGTCTCAGATGGACTGGCCATCAGCACGCCGGTTTCCGCCGCGACGCCGGGGCGCGTGCCCGATGCACGCAGCAACAGCATGGTGACGATAGCCTTGACCGCCATGACCCCAGCAATCGCCAGCACCAGTTCGGGCCAGTAGCGCGCGACCAGACGAAGATCGAGCGCCATCCCGACAGAAATCAGGAACACACCCAGCGCCAGCCCCTTGAACGGGGCGGTGATGGCGTCGACTTCCTCATGATATTCGGTTTCAGCGATCAGCAATCCGGCCAGCAGCGCGCCGACAATGGGCGACAGGCCCGCCGCGGCGGTCGCCAGACTGGCGACGATGACGACCAGCAGGCTGGCGGCCAGGAACAGCTCAGGGCTTTTTGTTCGCGCCGCCTGTCCGAACATGCGCGGCAGCATGAAGCGCCCGGCCAGATAAAGGGCGACGACGGTAATCCCGCCTGCCAGCGCGACATCGGCCAGCCCGTTCCACCCCTCCGCCGTCGCGGTGGGGGCGAGGGCGCCCAGCATGAAGATGATGGGGACGAGGGCCAGATCCTCGAACAGCAGCATCGCGAACGCGCCGCGCCCGATGGCGCTGGTCGTGCCCGCGATCGGCAGCACCAGCGCGGTCGATGACAAGGCAAGCGCGAGCCCCAGCCCGATGGCGCCGCCCCACGCCTGACCCATCAGATGCAGGGCAAGGCCGATGACCAGGCCAGAAATCAGCAGTTCCGCCGCGCCAAGCCCGAAAACCTGCGCGCGCATCGCCCATAATCGCTTGAACGACAGCTCAAGCCCGATTGAGAAAAGCAGCAGGATGATGCCGAATTCGGCAAACGGCTCTATCGCATCGGTATTCGATATTGTGACGAAATAGAGCCACGGATAGCGATCGACGAGCGATCCCAGTGCGTTCGGGCCAACAAGAATGCCGACCAGAATGAAGCCGATGACGGGACTGATCTTGAACCGGGCAAATGCCGGAATGACCAGTCCCGCCGAACCGAGGATCACCAGGGCGTCGGAAAGCCCGCTGTTGCGTATGTCGAGCGCCATGCTTTTCTCTTATGCATGGCCGGCGCGCGATGTCAGCCGCGAATGATCCTTTCGCGGCCGAAATCAGCGAGAAAGACGCGCCGCAGCGCCCGCGCGCGCCTCTACATCAGCCATCGTGCCGCCGACGACCCAGCTTCCGCCAACGCAAAGCACGCGGTCGAACGCCAGCCAGTCGGGTGCGGTCACTTCCGAAATGCCACCAGTAGGGCAGAAGCGCGCCTCGTGAAACGGCGCCGACAGTGCCTTCAGCGCCTTCAATCCGCCCGACGTTTCGGCGGGGAAGAATTTGAAGTGGCGCAGGCCCAGTTCATAGCCGCGCATGATGTCGCCCGCTGTCGCCACGCCGGGAAGGAACGGCACACCCGACGAAACGATCGGCTCGCCCAGCTTTTCGGTCAGGCCGGGGGAGACGATGAACTCGCTGCCCGCGGCCATCGCCTGTTCGAACTGCTGCGTTGAAACGACGGTACCGGCACCGACGATGGCGCCCTCGACCTTCTTCATTTCCGCAATCGCGTCGAGCGCGGCCGGGGTGCGCAGCGTTACTTCCAGCACCTTCAGCCCGCCCTTGACCAGTGCCTCGGCCAGCGGGCGCGCGGTGGCGGCATCGTCGATCACCAGCACCGGGATGACCGGGCTGGTCCGCATGATGTCCTCGATCGTCATTACATATGCTCCTGCGCGAATGCGGCCGCCGCGCCGTACAGGCCCGGCTGGGGATGGGTGATGAGCTTGACGGGGATCGAGCTCATCAGTGACTGAAACCTGCCCTTGGACACGAAACGCTGGCCAAAGCCCGAGTTGAGCAGATGATCCTTGAGCCGCAGGCCCAGGCCGCCCGCGATCACCACGCCCTTCGGTCCATGCGCCAGCGCCAGATCGCCCGCCGTCGCGCCAAGCGCGAGGCAGAAACGGTCAAGCGCGGCCGACGCCAGGCTGTCCTTCCCCTCGAACGCCAGCGTCCAGATGGTCTTGTCGTCAATCTGACGAATTGACCTGTCCTCGATCGCGGCAAGGGTTTCGTAGATGCCCTTGATACCCGGACCGGAACAGACGCGCTCGACCGAAACGCGGGTGAAGGTCTTGCGAAGCCGCTTGAGCAATTCGTCCTCGATCCCGTCAAGGGGAGCGAAGTCCATGTGCCCGCCCTCGGTTTCGATCACGTGATAGCGCTCGCCCGTGCGGAACACCTGCGCCACGCCCAGCCCGGTACCCGGGCCGCAAACGGTGATCGAACCGCGATCGGGCAGAGGCGCGTCGGGGCCGCAGATATGGATGAAATGCTCATCGGGCAGCTGGGCGACAGCATGACCGACGGCACCGAAATCGTTGATCAGCGTCCAGTCGTCGACCTCCAGCCGCTCGCGGATCAGCGGCGGGCGTATGATCCACGGATTGTTGGTGAGCTTGATCAGATCGGGATTGATGGGTGAGGCAACGGCAATCGCCGCCGCGCGCGGCAGCGGCCGGCCAGCTTTTTCCGCGAAACCCTGCCACGCCAGTTGCAGGCTGCCATGCTCGGCGGTTTTCTGGGTGACCGGCTCGTCCATGCGGACGACGCGCCCGCCTTCTACCTCGGCAATGGCGAAGCGGGCGTGGGTGCCCCCGATATCGACTGCGACGACTTCCATGTCTCTCCCTCTCAGGCGCTCAAAGCCCGGCGGCGGCAAGCATCGCGCTCGCGCCTTTTTCGGCCTCATCGGCGCCCTGGTTCATCATGCGGAACAGCTCGCGCCCCGTGCCGTCAGCCATTGGTGGCGCTTCGGCAAGCGGTCGCGCGTCCCATTCGGCGGCGTCGACCAGTGCTTCGAGTACGCCCGCTTCAGCATCCAGGCGCACCATGTCGCCATCGCGCAACTTGCCGATCGGACCGCCACCCAGTGCTTCGGGCGACAGGTGAATGGCGGCGGGCACCTTGCCGCTGGCGCCCGACATGCGCCCATCGGTGACGAGTGCGACGCGGAAGCCGCGATTTTGCAGCACGCCCAGCGGCGGGGTCAGCTTGTGCAATTCGGGCATACCGTTGGCGCGCGGGCCCTGGAACCGCACCACGACCACGACGTCGCGGTCGAGTTCGCCTGCCTTGAACGCTTCCTGCACCTCGGCCTGGGTGGAGAAGACGCGGGCGGGTGCCTCAATGGCCCAGCGGTCGCGTTCGACCGCCGATACCTTGATACAGGCGCGGCCCAGATTGCCGGTGAGGATGCGAAAGCCGCCCTCCGGCGCGAACGGTGCGTCGATGGTCCTCACGATGCTGTCGTCACCCGGCTGCGCGGGCAGGTCAGCCCAGACCAGCTTGTCGTCTTCGATCGTGGGCTTGCGGCCATATTGGGCCATGCCACCCTCGGCGATCGTCAGCACGTCGTCGTGCAGCAGGCCGCCCTTCAGCAGTTCGCGAATGACGAAGGGCGGGCCGCCCGCGTCCTCGAACCCGTTCACGTCGGCCGATCCATTGGGATAGACGCGGGTCAGCAGTGGCACCGCCTTGGACAGCGCGTCGAAATCTTCCCAATTGATGATGACGCCCGCCGACCGCGCAATGGCGGGCAGGTGGATCAGGTGGTTGGTCGAACCACCCGTCGCCAGCAGCGCGACGGCAGCGTTGACGATAGCACGCTCGTCGACACAGTGGCCGATCGGGCGATAATCATTCCCGCCCCAGCCAATCTGCGGCAGCCGTTGCACCGCCGCGCGCGTCAGTTCCTGACGCAGCTTGGTGCCCGGATTGGCAAAGGATGCGCCGGGTACGTGCAGCCCCATCGCCTCCATCATCATCTGGTTCGAATTGGCCGTGCCGTAAAAGGTGCAGGTGCCCTTGCCATGATAGGCGGCGATTTCGGAATCGAGCAGTTCCTCCCGCGTCGCCTTGCCCTCGGCATAGCGTTCGCGAACAGCGGCCTTTTCTTTGTTGGGCAGGCCGGAGCGCATCGGGCCGGCGGGGACCAGTACCATCGGCAGATGGCCAAAGCGTAGCGCGCCGATCAGCAGGCCGGGGACGATCTTGTCGCAAATGCCCAGCAGGGCGGCGCCCTCGAACGTGCGGTGGCTGAGCGCGATTGCGGTGCCGAGCGCGATGGTGTCGCGGCTGAACAGCGACAATTCCATGCCCTGATACCCTTGCGTCACGCCGTCGCACATCGCGGGCACGCCGCCTGCGACTTGCGCCGTCGCGCCCGCTTCCAGCGCCCAGACCTTCATCTGTTCGGGATAGCGGTAATAGGGCGCGTGGGCCGACAGCATGTCGTTATACGCGGTGACAATGCCGATGTTCATCGCCGCGCCGTCTTTCATCCGGTCGCGCTGCTCGTCGGTTCCGGCATAGGCATGGGCGAGATTCGCGCAGCCCAGCTTTGGCCGGTCGAAACCCGAATTGCGCTCCCGCTCGATCAGGGACAGATAGGCGCTGCGCTGCTTGTGCGAGCGTTCGCGAATGCGGTCGGTGACGGTAGCGATGGTCGGATGGAGAGGCATCAGGCGCTCCAGTGGATATCGACGGGCAGTTCGGCGTCGGCCAGCACCCGGCCGATGGGGTAGGGGGAGCCGGCACCTTCGGAAATGGCGGCTTCGATCACGTCGCGCTTTGCCTGACCGGTGACGGCGATCATCACCGCCTTGGCCGACACGATCGCGGCGCGGGTCAGCGACACCCGCGCAACGGGCGCTTCGGGTGGCAGCGGGTCGGGCATCACGCCGATGGCGCGGCGTTCCTTGGGCCCGTTCAGCGCCTCGTCAAAATCGGGGCCGGGAAAGATCGACGCGGTATGCCCGTCGCCGCCCACGCCCAGCAGGCACAGATCAAGCGGCCAGTGCAGATCCTGCAACCGCGCATCGGCGGCGCGCCCCGCTGCCTTGTAATCCTCGGCCTTGTCGCTGGTGATCGGGAACACCCGTGCACCCTTGGGCACGAACAGCTTGCCCAGCGCCGTCACATTGGACAGCGGATCGCCCATCGGCACCAGCCGGTCGTCGGTCGCCACGATGGTGACGCGCTTCCAGTCCAGCTTGGCGGCGGCGAGCTTTTCATAGGCCGGGAAGGGCGTCTTGCCGCCCGCCAGCGCAACAACGGCGCTGCCGCGCGCGTCGATGGCACTTTCGATGACGAACTGGACGTCGCCGGCCACCGCTTGAGCCAGCTCGTCGGCGTCGTCATAGTCCCACCACTCGATCTCGATCATGTCTGTACTTTCGGTAATGTCACAGGGGGCGGCCGGTACCGGGCGCCCGTTGATGGAGTGAACGGTGGAGCGGCCAATGCGCTCCCCTTATTCGTTCCAGGTCACACCGTCGCGTTCGGTCAGTGCGATGCTGGACGATGGGCCCCAGCTGCCCGATGGATAGGGCTTGGGCTTCACGTCGTTCGCATCCCAGCCGGCGCGGATCGCGTCGATCCATTGCCACTGTGCCTCCACCTCGTCGCGGCGGACGAACAGCGTCGGGTCGCCCTCGATCAGGTCGAGCAGCAGCCGTTCATAGGCGATGCGCCGCCGGGTGCCCGCAAATTCGGTGTCGAGGCTGAGGTTCAGGGGCACTTCGCGCAGGCGCACCCCCTCGCGATCAAGGCCGGGTTGCTTTGCCATGACCAGCAGGCGGACATATTCTTCCGGCTGAAGGCGGATGGCCAGGATGTTGGGGCGTAACATGCCGCCGCGTTCGGCGAAGATAGAATGCGGCACGGGCTTGAACTGAATGACGATTTCGCTGCGCCGCTCCGGCATGCGCTTGCCGGTGCGCAGGTAGAAGGGGACGCCCTGCCATCGCCAGTTATCGACATGCGCCTTGAGCGCGACAAAGGTTTCGGTGCGCGAATCCTTGCCCAGTTCCTCGTCATAGCCGCGCACGATCTCGCCCTTGACGGCGCCGGCGTCATATTGGCCCGTGACGGTATGGTGCGGCACATCCTCCACCGCGATCGGACGCAGCGAGCGAAGGACCTTGACCTTTTCGTCGCGAATCGCCGTACCGTCGAAGCGCGCGGGCGGCTCCATCGCGATCAGCGCCAGCAGTTGCAGCATGTGGTTCTGCACCATGTCGCGCAGCGCGCCGACCTCGTCATAATAGCCCGCTCGCCCTTCAAGGCCTACGGTTTCCGAAATCGTGATCTGCACATGGTCGATGCCGCGCGCATTCCAGATCGGCTCGAACATCGAATTGCCGAAACGAAGCGCGAGAATGTTCTGGACGGTTTCCTTGCCCAGATAATGGTCGATGCGGAATGTCCGCTCCTCCGGAAAACCGGCGACGACAATGTCGTTGATCTCGCGACTGGTCTCCAGATCCTTGCCCAGCGGCTTCTCAAGCCCGATGCGGACATTGTCACCCGCAAGGCCTGCCGATTGAAGGCCCTTGATTGTCGGTCCGAACAGCCACGGCGCCGTCGACAGGAAAATCGCCAGCCCGCCCGAAATGTCGCCGATCTTGCGCGCCAGATCGTCAAACCCCTCAAGCGTTGAGGCGTCGAGCGGCTGATATTGCAGGCGCGCGAGGAAGCTGTCGATCATGTCGGCGTCCTTGCGATCTTCGGCAAGGAACGTGTCGAGCGCGGTGCGGGTGAAGTCGCGAAAGGCGTCGTCATCCTGCTCCGAACGGGCGGTGCCGGTGATCGTCAGCCCTTTCGGCAGCAGGCCGTCGGCGTGAAGACCGTAGAGCGACGGCAGCAACATGCGCTGCGACAAATCGCCGGTCGCGCCGAACAGCAACAGCTTGCCTACCGCATCGCGCATGTTCCGGCGTCTCCCTCTTATCCTCGTGGTGCAGTGGGGAGGTAGCGGATGCGGCGCGGCACGCAAGCCGTGCATAGCTATTCTGTCGCGGCGACTGCCCCTGCCGGCGTGCGCCGTGTGACTTCGGGCGCATTCTCCCAACCGCCGCCCAGCGCGCGGAACAGGCTGACCTGTGCGTCGGCCAGCGCGGCATCCGATTGCGCGCGCGCGGCGCGGGCGTCCGCGCGCTGACGTTCCGATTCGATCAGCTGGAGAAAGCTTTCCGCACCATAATCGAATCGCAGTCGCGACAGGCGCGCGGCCTGTCCCGCCGAACGCTCCGCGCGCTGCAGGGCGCGGTTGCGGTCCAGCTCGCCGGCATAGCGGGCAAGCGCCTGCTCCACTTCGCGAAGTGCCGTCAGCACCGCGCCATCGAACGCGGCAAGGCTGCCCTCGACCGTTGCCTCCGCCTGACGCAGGCGCGAGCGGGCGGCGGTCTGGTTGGGGAAGCTCCACGAGATGAGCGGCCCAAGGGAAAAGTTGAAGCTGTCATTGTCGACCAGATTATCGAGCGTGGTCGACGCAAGGCTGACCGACCCCAGCAGCGAGATCGATGGATATAGCGCCGCGGTCGCCACCCCGACGCGCGCGGTGTCGGCGGCCAGCTGACGCTCTGCCGCGCGCACATCGGGCCGACGTTGCAGCAACGCCGTGCCGTCGCCAACCGGGATGATCTGTGTCACCTGTGGCGGGCGGGTGCAGCTGGCGGCGACAGTGTCGATTTCAGCGGGCGGGCGCCCGGTCAGCGTCGCGAGTGCGTAAAGCGCGGCGCGACGCTCTGCCTCCAGACCCGGCACCTGCGCCTGGGTCTGTGCCAGCAGCGCATCGGCCTGTTCGACATCGCGGCGTTGTCCGCGACCGGCGTCGAACAGGCGGCGGGTGAGGGCGAGGGTCTGCTGTTGAAGCTCGACCGTTTCCCGCGCGACGGCGAGCTGGCTGGCATTGCTGCACGCCAGCGCATAGGCGCGCGCCGTTTCGGCCGCGACCGACACGCGCGCAGCATCGACCTGTGCGGCAGCGGCATCGACATCGCCGCGCGCAGCCTCGATCGCGCGGCTGACGCCGCCGAACAGGTCCAGCTCATAGCTGGCGTCCAGACCGGCAGTGAACAGGTCGGTTTCGAAGGACGGGATTTGCTGCGTGCCGCCGAACTGCGCGCCGAAGCTGTTCGACCCGGTGCGCTGGCGCGTATATTGGCCCGCGACGTTGGTTTCCGGCAACCGGCGCCCGCGTGCCTCGCTCAGCACCGCACGGGCGCGTTGCAGATTGGCGGCCGACTGACGGATGTCGGTGTTATGGGCCAGCGCCTCGGTCACGAGTCGGTCGACATTGGGGTCGTCGTACAGCCGCCACCATTTGTCCGGCAGCGACTGGGCGTTGACTGCCGACAGCCGTGCGCCTTCGACGAAAGCGCCCTCCGCCGTCATGCCGCCGGGGGTGACGGGCTTTTCGTAATCAGGGCCGACCGCGCATGCGGTAAGCAACAGGCCCAGCGTCAGGCTGGCAAACTTCTTCATGCCGTGGCTCCCGGTTCGGCGGCGGCGGCGGGCGGGTCGTTGCGCTTGCTTCGGCGGGTGCGCGCCGACAGCCAGTCACCGAACTTGCGGCTGATGACGTAGAAGGCGGGGGTGAAGACAAGACCGAATACGGTCACGCCGATCATGCCAAAGAACACCGCCACACCCAGCGCGCGGCGCATTTCCGCACCGGGACCGGTCCCGATCACCAGCGGCAGCACGCCAAGGATGAACGCGATCGATGTCATCAGGATGGGGCGCAGACGCTGTGCGGCGGCGTGCCGCGCGGCCTCCAGCAATTCCTGACCCTCTTCCTCATTCTGCTTCGCGAATTCGACAATCAGGATCGCGTTCTTGGCGGCCAGGCCGATCAGCACGACCAGACCAATCTGCGTCAGGATGTTGTTGTCCATCCCCATCAGATTGACGCCCAGCATCGCCGCCAAGAGGCACATCGGCACGATCAGGATGACCGCGAACGGCAGCACCAGGCTTTCGTAATTCGCCGCCAGCAGCAGGAAGACGAACAGCACCGCCAAGCCAAAGGCGATCAGGCCGGTATTGCCCGCCTGCTTCTGCTGGAAGGCAAGCTCGGTCCATTCGAACGACATGCCGTCCGGCAGCGTTTCGGCGGCGATCCGCTCCATCGCGGCCAGCGACTGGCCCGATGAGAAGCCCGGCACCGTATCGCCCTGCAATTCGGCCGAGGGATACAGATTATATCGGACCACGCGGTAGGGGCCGCTGTCGTCACGCACCGTCATCACCGCATCCAGCGGCACCATCGCCCCCGACGCGGAGCGCGTCCGCAGGCGGCCGATGTCCGACGTTTCGTCGCGATAGGGCGCATCGGCCTGTGCCGTCACGCGGAAGGTTCGGCCCAGCAGGTTGAAGTCGTTGATGTAGGTCGAGCCGAGATAGGTGCCCATGGTCGCAAAGATGTTGCTGACGGGCACACCCAGTTGCTCGGCCCGCTCACGATCGACATCGGCGAACAGGCGCGGCGTGCGCGTGTTGAACAGGGAGAAGGCACCCGCAATGCCGGGGGTCTGGTTGGCCTTCATCATCATGCCGAACGCGGCAGCCTCAAGCGCCTGATAACCGCGGTTTTCACGATCCTCGATCATCATCTTCCAGCCGCCGCCGGTGCCGATGCCCTGAACGGGCGGCGGCGGGATGACCAGCAACAGGCCTTCGTTGAACTTGGACAGCGCGCCGCGAAGCTGATTGGCGATCTCCTCGGCCGGGGCGCGTTCGGCGTGCGGCTTCATGGTAATGAACATCGCCGCCGTGTTCGGCGCGGTCGAGAAACTGGT
Organism: Sphingomonas sp. IW22; assembly: GCF_041321155.1. Taxonomy (GTDB): domain Bacteria; phylum Pseudomonadota; class Alphaproteobacteria; order Sphingomonadales; family Sphingomonadaceae; genus Sphingomonas. Next base: position 2,022,278 of record NZ_JBGGWB010000001.1, read on the forward strand.
CCCGTCCAGGCCGACCAGCATCACCGTGTTCAGGGTGCCGGGTACCTGCCGCACTTCCTTGTCCACGCGCAGCATCATGTCGGTCGTGCGCTGAAGCGACGCGCCCGGCGGAAGCTGAGCGGCGGTGATCAGATAACCCTGGTCCTGCGACGGGATGAAGCCGGTCGGCGTGGCATAGAAACGCCAGCCCGCCAGCGCGATCAACAGGACATAGGCGATGACAATCACGCCCAGCATCCGCACCGCGCGCGCGGTAAAGCGGCCATAACGATCCGCCAGCCAATCGAAGCCGCGATTGAAGCCGCGCGCGAACCGGCCGGGCAGGCCGCGCCAGCCACGGCGCGGTTCGGCATCGTGGCGCTTGGGCTTCAGGATCAGCGCCGACATGGCGGGCGACAGAGTCAGCGACACCAGTGCCGAAATTGCGGTCGCCGACACGATGGTCAGCGCGAACTGCTTGTAGAACTCGCCCGAAATGCCGGGGATGAACATGGTCGGCACGAACACGCCGCACAGCACCAGCGCAATCGCGATAAGCGCGCCAGCCACCTCGTCCATCGTCTCATGCGCGGCCTGAAGCGGGGACAGGCCCTTTTCTTCCATCAGCCGCTCGACATTCTCGACCACGACGATGGCGTCGTCGACGACGATGCCGATCGCCAGCACCATGCCGAACAGCGACAGATTGTTGAGCGAGTAGCCAAAGCCCGCCAGCACCGCCAGGCTGCCCAGCAGCGAGACCGGAATGGCAATGATCGGAATGATCGCCGCGCGCCAGCTTTGCAGGAAGATCAGCACGACCAGGCTGACGAGCACGATGGCTTCGATCAGCGTATGCACCACCGCGTCGATCGACGCCGAGATATATTCCGTCGGGTTGTACGGGATCGAATAGGTCATGCCCGGCGGGAAGGATGCCTTGGCCGCATCCAGCTCCGCAATCACGGCATCCGCAGCCGCCAGTGCGTTCGATCCGGGTAGCTGGCTGATCGCCACTGCCGTCACCGGTGTACCGTTCAGATAGGCATTGATGGCGTAGGTTTCGGCACCCAGCTCGACCCGCGCCACGTCGCGGACCCGCGTCATGGCGCCGCTTTGGTCGCGCTTGATGATGATGTCGCCAAATTGTTCGGGCGTGGTCAGGCGCCCTTCGGTCTGGACGCCCAGCTGGAAGGCTGCGCCGCCCTTGCCGGTGAAGGGGGGCTGGCCGACCGCACCGGCAGCAACCTGAACATTCTGCCCGCGAATGGCGGTCGCGATCTCGTCGACGGTCAGGTTGCGCGCGGCGGCAAGATCGGGGTCGATCCAGATCCGCATATTATAGTCGCGCCCGCCAAAGCTCTGCGCGTTGCCCACGCCCTGTACACGCGCCAGCCGGTCGACGACCTGCGTGCCGACATAGTTGGAGACATATTCCTGGCTGAGCGAGCCGTCCGGCGAATAGAACATCGCCACCATCAGGAAGTCAGGCGAGTTCTTGAGCGTCGTCACGCCGATCTGGCGCGTCTGTTCGGGCAGACGCGGTTCGGCGGAGGCGACGCGGTTCTGGACCAGCACCTGTGCCTGATCGGCGTCGGTGCCCTGTCCAAAGGTCACGGTGATCTGAAGCTGTCCGTCGCCCGTGGAGGACGAGGACATGTAGATCATGTTTTCAACGCCGTTGATCGCTTCCTCAAGCGGGGCAGCGACGGTTTCGGCCAGCGTTTCGGCGCTGGCGCCGGGGAACTGGGCCGACACCACGACCGTTGGCGGCGCGATTTCCGGATATTGGGTGATCGGCAGCGTGGGCAGCGCCACCATGCCGAACACCAGGATCAGGATCGACAGGACCGCCGCAAAGATCGGGCGGTCGATGAAGAAATGCGGGAAGCGCATGTCAGTTCGCCTGGCTGGCGTCGGCGGCGGGCGGCGTCGTCAACGGTTGCGAGGCGGGGGCAACGCCCTGTGGCTGGGCCTTGATCTGCGTCAGCTTGGCCTGGACCTGCATTCCCGGCTGGAGCGAAGTCAGCCCTTGAACGACGACGCGGTCCTTGGGCGTCAGGCCATCCTTGATTACGCGCAGCCCATCGGCGGGCGGGCCGGTGACGACTGGGCGCGGCGCGACCTTTCCATCCTGCCCAACCACATAGACGATCTTTCGCGCCTGATCGGTGACGATCGCGGTGTCGGGGATCAGCAACGCGCGATAGCTGCCGGAACCGAGCAGGCGGGCGCGTCCGAACATGCCGGGGGTCAGGAAGCCGTCGGGATTCTGGATGACGGAATGGGCGCGGATCGTGCCCGAATTGGGGTCGATCGCATTGTCGACGAAATCCATGCGGCCGCGCCAGTTATAGCCGCTTTCGTCGGCCAGCTGGACCTCGACGGGGTTGCCCGCGTCGCGCGAGGACGAACGCTCACCGTTCTGATCCTGACGGCGATACTTCAGGTAAAAGCTCTCCGCCCCGTCAAAGGTGAACCAGATCGGATTGGTGGACACCACGCGGGTCAGGACGGTCTGCCCCTCCTGCACGAAGTTGCCCTTGCTGACCCGGCGATTTGAAACCCGCCCGGCAATGGGCGAGCGTACGGTGGTGAAACCAAGGTTGAGCTCGGCCGTTTCCACCTGAGCGCGGGCGGCCTCCAGGTCTGCGGCTGCGGTGCGGACATTCGCCTGATTCTGCTCGAATTCCTCGCGGCTGACAGCCTGTGCCTTCAGCAGGCTTTCCGAACGGCTGGAGACCGAACGCGCGTTCGCCAGCGTCGCCTCGGCGCGTTGAACCTGCGCCCGTGCATTCGCCAGCGCCGCCCGATAGGGGCGCGGATCGATGATGAACAGCGGCTGGCCCTGCGACACCCGCTGGCCATCGGCGAACAGAACGCTTTGGATCGTGCCGGTTGCGCGAGGGCGTATCTCGGCGTCCTGGATCGCTTCGAACCGGCCGACATATTCGTCCCAATCTACCACGTCGCGTTCGATCGGCGTTGCGACCTGAACCTGGGGCGGGGGCGGGGCCTGTTGCGGCTCGGCACCGCCACAAGCAGACAATGCAAGCAGCGCGAGCGCCGGCAGCGCAGTACCGACGTGAATCATCCGGCCAGCAAGGGGAAGCGGCGTTCGCATGCGTTTGGAATCCCTTTTTCGTGGACGCTCTGCGGCGTCTTGACGCGCGTTAAGTGCGAACCGGAGTTTATCATTGCAACCCCCGGAACGAATTTTTGTACGCAGTCGTTCAAAAGCGATGCAATGCAGCATCGCGCGTTCTCGGACATGAGCAAAGTTTGCGAGCGGCTCGCAATTGTGCCAAGGCATAGCCCGTACCGGTAAAGACAAACTGTCTTGCGCCACATCAGCGCGGACGCCATGTCGCCGGCTTCACCCGTATCGCGCCCACTAGGGTGCCCTGCCGAAACGGAGCCAATCTTGAACGCGCCCGCCCGTCTGCCGATCATCCAGCCCCCCCATGCCGCGTTCGACGTGGTCAAGGTCCTGTGGGTCCGCCACTGGAACGAGCATCTGTTCAGCCTGGCGGTCGAACGGCCGCAAAGCTTCCGTTTCCGTTCCGGCGAATTCGTGATGCTGGGTATGGAGGTCGAGGGTAAGCCGCTGATGCGCGCCTATTCGATCGCCAGCGCCGCCTGGGCCGAGGAAGTCGAGTTTCTTTCGATCAAGGTCGAGGACGGCCCGCTGACTTCACGCCTGCAACTGGTGGGCGAGGGTGACGAGCTGTATCTTGGCCGCAAGCCTACCGGCACGCTGGTGACCGACGCGCTGCGTCCGGGTAAGCGGCTGTTCCTACTGTCGACGGGCACGGGCCTTGCGCCCTTCCTCAGCCTGATTCGCGATCCCGACACCTATGAACGGTTCGAGCAGGTGGTCGTGGTGCATTCGGTCCGCCGCGTCAGCGACCTGGCGTTTCAAGAAGAGCTGACCGCGCGCCTGGCGGACGATCCGCTGGTCGGCGAACAGGCGGCGGCACAGCTTCATTATGTGCCGACCTGCACACGCGAACCCTTTACCAATCAGGGTCGCATCCAGAACCTGATCGAGGACGGCAAGCTGTTCGCCGATCCGATCAAGGGCCCCAATGGCTTCGACCCTGCCGAAGACCGCATCATGCTGTGCGGCTCGACAGCGATGATCAACGAATTTGCCAAGCGGTTCGAAGAGACGGGTTTCGAAGAGGGCTCGAACGCGCGCCCGGCCGATTTCGTCATCGAACGGGCGTTTGTCGGCTGATCCGACGGACAGGCGGGTTGGGCGGAAAAAAATCTGCTCAACCCGCTTGCAAGAAGTGAAAAGGCGTTGCTATAGGCGCGCCTCCGATGAGCCGGATGGCTCTCGGAAAGCAGGTGATCCCTGATAGCTCAGCGGTAGAGCTCTCGACTGTTAATCGAGCGGCCGTAGGTTCGAATCCTACTCAGGGAGCCACCTTCTTCAAACGGATGACGAAGGATCGGATCGACGATCACGCATCCGCCCGGCCTTTGATGGCCGCCTCCGCTTCCCGACATATTGATTGAAGCCATCTGCCGGGACCTGGTTCACGACGCTGTCTTGCTGCTCGCGGATCAGGCGATGAACTGTTCCATCGTGATTCGGTCGTCCAGCGCATGTTCGGGATCGAACATGATCGTCAGGTCGCGGATATGGTCGATTGCGATTTCAACCCGCGACACATCGCGCACTTCGCGCTGGTCTGCGACCGCGCTGACGGGACGCTTGTCCGCTTCCAATACGGTCAGTGAGATCCGCGCCTTTTCCGGCAGGATGGCGCCGCGCCAGCGGCGCGGGCGAAAGGGGCTGATCGGCGTCAAGGCAATCAGCTTGGACTCCAAAGGCAGGATTGGACCATTGGCGGACAGATTATAGGCGGTCGACCCGGCGGGCGTCGCGACCAGGATGCCGTCGCAGACCAGTTCGGGCATCACGACCCGGTCATTCACCTCGACCAGCAGCTTGGCCGTTTGCCGCGTTTCGCGCAGCAACGATACTTCGTTGATGGCGGGCAGGACATGACGCTCGCCGTCGATCGTGGTGGCAGTCATCAGCAGGGGTGAAACGCGAAACGGACGCGCGCGCTCGATTCGGTCGTCCAGCCCGGGTAGCCGCCATTCGTTCATCAGAAAGCCGACCGTGCCCAGGTTCATGCCGAATGCAGGCAGGATCCGTCGCCTCTCCAGCATAGCGTGCAGCGTCTGCAACATGAAGCCGTCGCCGCCGAGCACGACCAGACTGTCGGCATCAGGCAAATCTGCCCATTCATAACGCGACCGCAGGTCAGCGACGGCTGCCTGTGCGGGACTGGTGGGCGATGCAATCAGCGCGCTTCGACGAAAACGAGTCATCCGCCAGTGACACTCATATGCCGCGCATGGGCCGGTGCCGATCCCGGCGTGATCGCAAAATCATGGGACAGGGGCTTTGACGCCATGGCCGCGTCGATGGCGGCATCAACCGCCGCCAGCCCGCCAGAGCGGATCGCCGCCTTCAGATCGACCGAATCGTCATGACCGAGGCAGGTGTAGAGCATCCCTTCGGTCGTCAGACGCACCCGGTTGCACCCCGCGCAGAAATTGCCGGTCAGCGGCGAAATCAGGCCCAGGCGCGTACCGCTGTCCCCGACGCGCCAGTATCGCGCGGGGCCGCCGCTGGAATGATCGTCGCGCTTCAACTCGAACCGTTTGCCCAAATCGGCCAGCACTTGCGTCAGCGGCAGGAAACGGTCGGCCCGATCCTCGTCGATATGGCCCACGGGCATGGTTTCGATGAGCGTCAGGTCGTGCCCCTGCGTCACGCACCAGTCGAGCAGGTCGGGCAGTTCTGCATCGTTCAGCCCCTTCAGCGCGACCGCGTTGATCTTGATTCGCAGCCCCGCCGCGCGGCCGGCGGCAATCCCGTCCAGCACCTGCTCGACATCGCCGTGCCGAGTGATGTGGTGGAAGGTCGCCGGGTCGCGGCTGTCCAGGCTGACATTGATGCGGCGCACCCCGGCTGCGACCAGCGTATCGGCATGATCGGCAAGCCGCGTCGCATTTGTCGTCATGGTGAGTTCGTCCAGGCCGTTGCCCACCGACCGGCCCAGTCGGCGGACGAGGTCCATGACGTCCCGCCGCACCAGCGGCTCGCCGCCCGTCAGCCGCACCTTGGTCACGCCGCGCGCGATGAAGCGCTCGGTAATCAGCGCCAACTCCTCCAGGCTCAGCAGCGCCGAGCGTGGCAGAAATGTCATCTTTTCCGCCATACAATAGCGGCAGCGAAGGTCGCAGCGGTCGGTGACCGACACACGGAGATAGCGGATGGCGCGGCCATGACGGTCGATAAGGGGTGCGTGCATCGTCATGGAACGCGCAAACTAGGTCGCCGGTCCCTTTGCGACAAGCCCGGATTGGCGGAAGACATGTGGCGCGCTACACCGGCGCCTCCAGAGGGAGGGCAGGGTTGACGAGCGACGCCGAGACAGCACCGCGTGGTCAACCGCCGCTGTTCGTCCTGTCTTTCCGTCAGCGCGATGAAATGGCTGCGATTGTCGCTCGCGGCGGGTGGCAGGCGGTGGCCGCGCGGCGCGGCGAAGCGGTCGAGCGTCGCTTTCGCGCATCGGGGGCCGCCGTCGCGCTGATCGACGCGCGTGGGGCGTTCGAGGAAGGCTTGCTGGCGGCGCAGACGCTGGGCCGAACGGCCGAGCCGCCTTCCGCGATGCTGATATGTGTGTCGCGCACCGATATCGACCGGCTGAGCGCCTTTTACGAGGCTGGCGCTACTCATTTCCTGTCCAGCCCCTTTGGCGACGCGGAGTTGCTCCATGCGTTGCGCTTTGCCGCGCGCGGGGCGGAGCCGCGCGGCGGCGGAGAGGCGGGGCGCGGGTTGCTTGGCTGGCGGTGGGATCCAGAGCGCCGGCGCGTTCAGCTGTCACCGTTGCTGGCGCGGCTGATGAAGCTGCCTGTCTCAATCGACCGGGTGGCCGCATTGCGCGCTTTGCCAGCCGATGAGCGGCCCGCGCTGCTCGCGGAACTGCGTCGCCTGACCGATGCGAGCGCCGTAGTTCAGACCCTGCCGTCGCTCGGCCGCACGGTGCAGCATCTGCAAAGCGACGGCCGCACGGGCCGGGTGTTGGCGCTGATCGAGCCGTTGGGGGCGCCGCCCGATGTCGCGCTGTTGCTGCGCGAAGCCATGCCGCGCATCCACGACAGCGCGGGCGCGCGGCGGTGGATCGACCATGCGCTGGCCGAACATGCGCCGGTCGAGCTGGTCGGCATTACGCTGGAGCGGCTGGATCTGGTCAACATGACCTATGGTCGAGCGGCCGGCGACGCGCTGATCCAGTCGGTGGCGCGGCGGATTGGCGAGGTGCTGGCGGAGGCCGGCGGACCGCGCCCGGTGCTGGCGCGGCTGGACGGGGCGGAGTTTGCAGTCATCGCGCGCCATTCGCTGGAGCCCGCCATTCCGCTGATCGAAGGGGCATTGACCCGGCCTTTCGTGGTCGAGACTGAATTGGTGCTGCTGGGCGGGCGGTTGCGCCGGGTCGTCAGCCAGCGCGGCGACGATGCCACCGGACTGCTCAAGCGCCTGAGCGAGGATGTGCCCGGCGAAAACACCTCGATCGAGGCGCTGGCGATCCAAGTGCGTGCCGCCATCGACAGCGGCCAGATCGATATCTTGTGGCAGCCGCAGGTAACCATCGCGAGCGGCGAGATCGTGGGGGCAGAGGCGCTGGCGCGCTGGCGGCACCCCACCCTGGGCGAGTTGGGGGCGGAGATGCTGTTCGCCGCGGCGGACCGTGCGGGGCTGGCGTTGGCGCTGTCGGATCATGTGCAGCTGCTGGCGTTGTCGCGTGCCGCCCGCTGGGCACCGACGCTTGGGGCATTGCGGCTGTCGATCAACGTCACCGCCGCCGACGTGGCGCGTATCGGTTTCGCGGAAATGCTGCTCGACCGCATCGACCGGAGCGGTTTCCCGCGCGACCGCCTGACGGTCGAAATTACCGAAGGCGGGTTGATGGCCGAATTGGGGGAGGCGGCCCGGTTGCTGGCAGAACTGCGCCGCGCCGGCTGTCGCGTGGCTATCGACGATTTCGGGACGGGATATTCCAGCTTGGCCTATCTCAAGGCGTTGCCGCTCGATTATCTTAAGATCGACAAGGCGCTGAGTCAGGATATTGCCGGGTCCGCGCGAGATCGCATCGTCGTGCGCGGCGTGATCGACATGGCTCGCTCGCTGGGGTTGTCGGTTGTTGCAGAAGGCGTGGAGACGGCGGAGCAGCTGGATTTGCTGGCGATGGAGGGTTGCCAGTATTTCCAGGGCTTTTTGTGCGCCCCGCCGCTGGCCACCGCCGCGCTTGAGGCGATGGTGACCACGTGAATTCGGCTGGGCGGACAGGAATGCCCGCCCGCGCCGTTATCCCGCCGCCTTCGCCAGCCCGCGACTGATCTGCAACGCGGCGTTCAACCGCGCCTTGGGTGTGGAAAAGGCACGCGCGACCGACAATTTCATGTCGGGCCGCAGCTTTGCCGTCCCCTCCAGCCGGGTGACATAGGCCATCAGCCCGTCGACGTTCGGGAAATGATCGTTGGCAAAGGATACCAGCGCTCCCTTTGGCCCGACGTCCAGCTTGGCGATGCAGGCGCGCTTGGCGTTCAGCTTGGCCTCCATCAGCACGAGCAGATTTTCGGTCGGCTCCGGCAGTTTGCCGAAACGGTCGATCAACTCGGCGGCAAAGGCGTCGATCCCCTGACGGTCCTCGACATCGTTCAGGCGCCGGTACAGGCCCATGCGAAGGTCGAGGTCGGGAATGAAATCTTCCGGCAGCATGATCGGCGCATCGACCGTGATCTGGGGCGAGAAATCGGAGGGCCGCAATTCGCCGTCATCCTTGGACCGGCCCGATTTCGCCTCGAGGATCGCTTCCTCCAGCATCGACTGATAGAGTTCGTATCCGACCTCCTTGATATGCCCCGACTGTTCGTCGCCCAGCAGATTGCCCGCGCCGCGAATGTCGAGATCGTGGCTGGCAAGCTGAAAGCCCGCGCCCAGCGAATCCAGATCGGACAGGACCTTCAGGCGCTTGTCCGCCGCTTCGGTCATCATGCGTTCGGGCGGGGTGGTCAGATAGGCATAGGCCCGCGTCTTGGCCCGGCCCACACGCCCGCGAAGCTGATAGAGCTGGGCCAGGCCGAACTTGTCCGCTCGGTTGACGATCATTGTGTTGGCCGATGGAATGTCCAGGCCGCTTTCGACGATGGTGGTTGATACCAGCACCTCGAACTTGCGGTCGTAAAAGGCCGACATGCGTTCCTCGACCTCGCTCGGCGCCATCTGGCCGTGGGCGACGACATAGCGGACTTCGGGTACTTCGTTGCGAAGGAACTCCTCGATCTCCGGCAGGTCGGCGATGCGCGGCGTGACGAAATAGCTCTGGCCGCCGCGATAATGTTCGCGCAGCAATGCCTCGCGCAGGACAACCGGGTCCCACGGCATGACATAGGTGCGAACCGCCAGCCGATCGACGGGCGGGGTCTGGATGACCGACAATTCGCGCAGGCCCGACATCGCCATTTGCAGCGTGCGCGGAATGGGCGTGGCCGTCAGCGTCAGCACATGGACATTGGCCTTCATGGCCTTCAGCCGTTCCTTGTGTGTGACGCCGAAACGCTGTTCCTCATCAACGATGACCAGGCCCAGCCGCTTGAAGTCCAGCCCCTTGGTCAACAGCGCGTGGGTGCCGACGACCACGTCGATCGTTCCCTCGGCCAGTCCCTCCTTCACCTTCTTCTGTTCGCCCGCCGTGACCAGGCGGGAAATGCGGCCGACATTGATCGGGAACCCTTCGAACCGCGACGAAAAATTCATGTGGTGCTGACGCGCGAGCAGCGTGGTGGGGCAGATAACCGCTACCTGCATACCCGCCATCGCCGCGACGAATGCAGCGCGCAGCGCCACTTCGGTCTTGCCGAAACCGACATCGCCGACGACCAGCCGGTCCATCGGGCGACCGGAACCAAGATCGCCCAGCACGTCCTGAATCGCGCGGTCCTGATCCTCGGTTTCCTCATATGGAAAGCGGTCCAGAAATGCGGGATAGCCGCCTGTATCCGGTTCTGCGACCTGTCCGGGGCGCAGCGCGCGCTTGGCGGCGGTAGCGATCAGTTCGCCCGCGATTTCGCGGATGCGCTCCTTCATCGCGGCCTTGCGCCGCTGCCATCCTTCCCCACCCAGCCGGTCAAGGCTCGCGCCTTCTTCGCCCGAGCCATAGCGGCTGAGAACCTCAAGATTCTCAACCGGCACATACAGCTTGTCGCCGCCGGCATAGGACAGCGCCACGCAATCATGCGGCGCCTTTTGCACCGGCACCTGCGTCAGCCCTTCGTACCGGCCGATACCGTGGTCGACATGGACCACCAGATCGCCCGGTGAGAGCGTCGCCAGTTCAGCGAGGAAGGCGTCGGTCGATTTCTTGCGCTTCTTCCGCCGGACCAGCCGGTCGCCCAGCATGTCCTGTTCGGTCAGCACCGCGACGCCGGGCGCTGTAAAGCCGTGGTCCAGCGGCAGGACGATCAGCGCGACGCCAAAGCTCTTGCCCGTATCGGCGGCGGCCTGTGCCGCCTGCCAATCATCGGCGGCCATCGCGCCCTTCAGCCCGTGATCGGTCAACAGGCCCATCAACCGTTCGCGCGCGCCGCCGGAATAGCTGGCCAGGATCGGGCGGCGGCCGTCCTTTCTCAGCTTTTCGACATGTGCGACGACGGCTTCATAGACGTTGGATTGCGCCGCGCGTTCGGGGGCAAAATCGCGCGGGCCATCGACGCCGAAATCAAGAACGCTGTCCGATTCGGGCTCGTGGAAGGCGGTGGCGAGGTGCGCCGGCGTCTCTGCCACGCGCTTGGCCCATTCGTCGGCCAGCATGTAAAGCTGATCCTGACCCAGCGGGCGATAGCTGCCCGGATCGCTGGACTGGGCACGGACACGGTTCGCTTGATAATCGGCTACGCCCTCGAACCGCACTTCCGCCGCTTGCGGGGCATTCGAATCGCGCACCACCACCATGTCGTCGGGCAGATGGTCGAACAGTGTTTCCAGCCGCTCCTCGAACAGGGGCAGCCAATGCTCCATACCCGCCAGCCGTCGCCCGTCGCTGATCGCCTGATATAGCGGGTCGCCGGTCGCGGTCGCGCCGAACCGTTCGCGATAGCGCGTGCGGAACCGCTTGATCGTATCCTCGTCCAGCAGCGCTTCTGACGCGGGGAGCAGGGTGAAGCCGTCAATCCGGCCGGTGGTGCGCTGATCCGCCGGGTCGAACGTGCGGACGCTTTCGATCTCGTCGCCGAAGAAATCCATCCGCAGCGCCTGTTCCGCGCCCGATGGGAACAGGTCCACCAGCCCGCCGCGAATCGCAAATTCGCCCGCGTCATGCACGGTATCGGTGCGGACATAGCCATTGGCCGCAAGCATCGCCGCCAGCTTGTCCAGCGAGATGCGCTCACCCGGCGCCAGCCGCGCGACCAGCTGCCGGATGCGGAAACGGGTCAGGACCCGCTGGGTCGCGGCATTGACGGTGGTCAGGAACAGGCGCGGGCGCGCCGGCTTTTGCTGAAGCGCATGCAGCGTCGCCAGCCGTTCGGACATGACGCGCAGCGAAGGGCTGGCGCGGTCATAAGGCAGGCAGTCCCATGCCGGGAACTGCAACACCTCGATCTCGGGCGCGAAATAAGGGGCGGTGCCCGCAATCGCCCGCATCTCGCTGTCATCGGACGCGATGAACGCCGCGCCGCCAGACGCCGCGCGCGTAAGATCGGCCAGCAGCGTCGGGAGAAAACCGGCGGGGACACCGGAAAGGGTCAGCGGCGCCTTGGCAGCGAGAATCTTCGAAAGATCGGGCATCGGCGGCTTATCGAGCGATCGGTACGTAGTTCAGCGCCTCCAGCGCCTTCATCATCGTGCCCTGATATTCGGGGGGCACCGGCTGGCTGCCCGTGGCCCAGCCCATGATGTCCACGTCCTGCTCCTCAAGCAGTTGTTCGAACAGCGCGATGTCGCCGTCGCTCCATTCGGCGTGGTGCCGGTCGAAGAAGCCGCCGATCAGCAGATCGGCCTCCTTGGTGCCGCGATGCCAGGCGCGAAAGCGCAGACGCTTCAACCGATGTTCGCGATCCAACCCAATTCTCCAATGCCGATCGGCCGGCGGCGCTGGCGGCGGCCGTCGGCTGGTGTATGGGGTGAGATAGGCATGCGACCCGAACTGCTCAATCCGTTGTTTGCAGAGATTACCGCGCTGAAGGGCGTGGGGCCTGCACTTGCTCGCCCGCTGGAGCGGCTGAAGATCGCGCGCGTTATCGACATGCTGTTCCACCTGCCCACTGGATGGGTGGACCGGGTGCCGCGCGACGAACTGGACGCGGCCGATGCGGGACGCGTGATCGCGATCGAACTGACCGCCGTCGAATATCGTACATCGTCGGGGCGCGGGCCGACTCGCGCGCTGGCGGCGGACCGGGCGGGCAATGTGGTGGCGCTGACCTATTTCGGCGGCGGATCGGGCTGGGTGCGAAAGCTGTTGCCGGTGGGTGAACCGCGCTTCGTGTCGGGCAAGCTGGAAACCTATGGGGAAGCGTTGCAGATCGTCCATCCCGACATCGTCGTGCCGCCCGAACAGGCGGAAACGGTCGACGGGCGCGAAGCAATCTATCCCCAGTCAGAGGGGATCAATTCCCGCCGTCTGTCCAATTTTTCGGCACAGGCGATCGAACGCGCGCCCGATCTCGCCGAATGGATCGAGCCGAGCGTGCTTGAGCGGCATCAATGGTCCGGCTGGCGCGAAGCGCTGCGGCGCGTCCATGCCGACCCGGCCGACGCAAAGGCGCGGGCGCGGCTGGCCTATGACGAGGTTTTCGCGAATCAACTGGCGCTGTTGCTGGTCCGCGGAGAGGCACGGGCAAAGCGGGGACGCGCCCTGGCTGGCGACGGTGCGCTGCGTGCGCGGCTGAACCTGCCCTATTCGCCGACGGGTGCCCAATCGCGTGCCATCGCGGAAATTGAGGGCGACCTGGCCCAGCCCCGCCCGATGCTGCGGCTGCTGCAGGGGGATGTCGGATCGGGCAAGACGCTGGTGGCGCTGATGGCGCTGCTGGTGGCGGTAGAGGGCGGGGCGCAGGGCGCGCTGCTGGCACCGACCGAAATTCTCGCGCGCCAGCATTACGACAACCTTTCGCGAATGTTGTCGGGGATTGCCCGCGTTGCCATCCTGACCGGGCGCGACAAGGGACGCGTGCGCGAATCGACGCTGATGGGGTTGGCGTCGGGGGAGATCGACATTCTGGTCGGCACTCACGCGATCTTTCAGGAAAGCGTGAATTACCGCGACCTGGGGCTGGTGGTGGTGGACGAGCAGCACCGTTTCGGCGTGGCGCAGCGCATGTTGTTGCAGGCCAAGGCGGAGCGCCCGCCGCACCTGCTGGTAATGACGGCAACGCCCATTCCGCGCACGCTGACACTCGCGCAATATGGGGAAATGGACGTCAGCCGGCTGGACGAGATGCCGCCCGGCCGCGAACCCATCGAAACGCGTGTCGTGTCCGACGACCGCCTGTCCGAAGTTGTCGAGGCGCTGGGCCGCCATATCGAGGGCGGGGGGCAGGCCTATTGGGTGTGTCCGCTGGTCGAGGAAAGCGAAAAGTCCGACATGGCGGCGGCAGAGGCGCGGGCCGAGACGCTGCGGACCCGCTTTGGCGCGGACGCGATTGCGCTGGTGCATGGGCGGATGAAGGCGCCGGAGAAAGACGCCGAAATGGCGCGCTTCTCCGCCGGGCGTGCCGGGGTGCTGGTTGCCACGACCGTGATCGAGGTCGGGGTGGACGTGCCAAATGCGACCCTTATCGTCATCGAACATGCCGACCGTTTCGGACTGGCCCAGTTGCACCAGTTGCGCGGGCGCGTGGGGCGGGGCGGTGGGCGTTCGATCTGTCTGTTGCTGCGCGGCGGAACGCTCAGCGAAACATCGCGCGCGCGACTGGCCTTGATGCGGGAGACCAATGACGGCTTTCGCATCGCGGAGGAGGATCTGCGCCTGCGCGGTGCGGGCGAGTTGCTGGGCACCCGTCAATCGGGGGAGGCGGTGTTCCGGCTGGCGACCCCGGAAATGCTGGGCGAATTGCTGCCCATGGCCAATGCCGATGCCCGGTTGCTGATCGACCGCGACGGTGGGCTGAACGGCCCGCGCGGGGCGGCGGCACGGACGGCGCTGTATCTGTTCGAGCGCGATGCCGGTGTCGCTTTGCTGCGTTCGGGTTGACGCCGCGCCGTCAGCCGTTAGCGGCTGTGCGCATGAACGCGCTCATCCCCATTGTGGCTGCCCTGCTCGCTGGCGTGGGCGTCGCGGTGCAGACCCCAACCAACGCCGCGCTTGGCCGTACCGTCGGATCGGTGACGCTGGCGGCGCTGGTGTCCTTTTCGGTCGGCACGGTCATCCTGCTGGCAGCGTGGCTGCTGGCGGATCGTACACCGCTGTCTCAGCTCAAGGGTGCGCGGGCGTGGATGCTGCTGGGTGGAGCATATGGCGCCTATTTCGTGGCGGCGGTCGCCTTTGCGGTACCGCGACTGGGACTGGCCTCGATGCTGACGATCGTTATCGCCAGCCAGTTGATCGCCGCACTGGTTATCGACCATTTCGGCCTGCTCGGCCTGCCGCGTGCGCCGATCGGGATCGGCAAGGTCATCGGCGTGCTGCTGGTGCTGGGCGGTGTGGTGCTGGTGCGTCGCCCCTGAGGCGTTAACGCTGCATAACCGTGGCCAGCAATTCGCGGTAAGTCGCGCGGTCGATGCCGCTTTCGAACTGACAGCCGATGCGCCCGCCCAGCGCCCAGCGCACTTCGGCAGACATCGCGCCGACCACGGGCAAAGTCACGCGCAGCCGGTCGCCCGGCGCAAACGCGTCCTCGCACCGGGCCATCATGCCGTTGGGTGACAGGTTGACGACCAGAAGCGACAGTGCGCGATTGTCGGGGCCGGACGCACGGGCGCGGAACTGCACCTCGTCGCGGTCTTCCGAACGCTGCTCGACAAAGGCCCGTTGGCTACCCGTATAGGCCAAAGCGCGATCCCCTTTTCTACCGATTGCCACCTTCGCGGCATCACCGTGAAGGAAGTAACAAGGCAAAGGGTGAAGCGCGCATTAGCTTTTTCCGAGGTGGGCGATCAGCCGGAGGTCAACATCCCGTGATGCTTCTTGCCCGCAGACAGCCGCACCCCGTCCGGCCCGACGGCAAGCTGCGCGCCTTCGTCCTCGATCCGAACGCCGTCGGCCCGCGCGCCGCCGCCCTTGATCAGGCGCCGTGCCTCGCCCTTTGAAGCGACGAGCCCCAGCGCGACCAGCGCATCGACGACGCCGATCGAGTTCCCATCGACACGGTGCGTCGGCAGCGCCTCACCCGCGGTGCCCTCTTCAAAGGTGCGGCGGGCGGTTTCGGCGGCCAGTTCGGCAGCCTCGCGCCCGCGACACATGGCGGTCGCTTCGTTGGCGAGGATCTTCTTGGCTTCGTTGATTTCGGCGCCGCCCAGCGATTCCAGCCGCGCAATCTCATCCAGCGGCAGGTCGGTGAACAGGCGCAGGAAGCGGCCGACATCGGCGTCGTGCGTGTTGCGCCAGAATTGCCAGTAATCATAAGCGGGCAGCGCGGCTTCATTCAGCCACACCGCGCCCGACATCGTCTTGCCCATCTTGCCGCCATCGGCTGTGGTGATCAGCGGCGTCGTCACGCCGTAAACCTCCGTCCCGTCCACGCGGCGGGCGAGCTCGATGCCGTTGACGATATTCCCCCACTGGTCCGATCCGCCCATCTGGAGCCGGACGCCCATGCGACGCGACAATTCGCGGAAGTCATAGGCCTGAAGGATCATGTAGTTGAATTCGAGGAAGCTGAGCGACTGCTCACGATCCAGACGAAGCTTGACCGAATCAAAGCTGAGCATCCGGTTGACCGAGAAATGCTGGCCGATGTCGCGCAGGAAGGGGATATATTCCAGCCGGTCCAGCCATTCGGCATTGTCGACCATCACCGCATCGGTCGGGCCGTCCCCAAACGTCAGGAAGCGTTCGAACACCGTCTGGATCGACGCGACGTTCGTGCGGATGACGTCGTCGGTCATCAGCTTGCGCGCTTCGTCCTTGAAGCTGGGATCGCCGATCTTGCCGGTTCCGCCGCCCATCAGCACGACGGGCTTGTGCCCCGTCTGCTGCATCCGCCGGAGCAGCATGATCTGCACCAGGCTGCCGACATGTAGCGACGGCGCGGTGGGATCGAAGCCGATATAGCCGGGCACCACCTGCTTGGCGGCGAGCGCGTCCAGCGCGGCGGCATCGGTCATCTGGTGGACATAACCGCGCGCGGTCAGCGTGCGGAGCAGTTCGGACTGATATTCGGTCATGATGCGCGCGCCGATAGCATGATTTGGCGCCGGTGCGAGGGGCCATCTCGACTTCACCGCTCGCTTGGGTAGAGGGAGGGGATGGACAAGGGCGCGCGCGTGATGGCGGTGGGATTGATGTCGGGCACCTCGCTCGACGCGATCGACGCCGCACTGATCGAAACCGACGGCGTGGGGCATGTCCGCCCTATCGCCTTTCACGCGACCGAATGGTCGGACGCGGACCGGGCATTGCTGATGGCCGCGACCGAGCGTGCGCTGGCAATGGCCGCCCCCGCACAGGATCCGGTGATTGCCGAGGCTGAGGCGCGGCTGGGCGCCGCTCATGCGGAGGCGGTGGCGCAAGTGCTAGCCGTGGCAGGCGTCACGCCCGAAGATGTGTCGGTCATCGGCTTTCACGGGCAGACCATTGCCCATCGCCCCGATCGCGGCTGGACATGGCAGTTGGGTGACGGTGCCGCGCTTGCGCTCGCATGCGGCATCGACGTGGTTTCCGATTTCCGCAGCGCCGATGTCGCCGCCGGGGGGCAGGGGGCGCCGCTGCTGCCCATCTATCACGCAGCGCTGACAGCGGGCATGGACGGGCCGCTGGCGGTGCTGAACCTGGGCGGCGTGGCGAACGTCACCTTTATCGACGGCGACATGCTGATCGCCTTCGACACCGGGCCGGCAAATGGCCTGATCGATTCGTGGGTGGAGCAGGAACGCGGACTGCGCTTCGATCCCGACGGTGCGCTGGCGGCGGCGGGACGCGTCGATGACGCGGTGCTGACGGCCATGCTGGATCACCCCTTTTTCGAACTGCCCGCGCCCAAGTCGCTGGACCGCAACGACTTCACCATCCAGCCCGCACGAGGCCTGTCGACCGAGGATGGCGCCGCGACGCTGACCGCCTTTACCGCGCAAACGGTGGAGGAGGGGCTGCGGATTCTGCCACGGCGGCCCCGGCGGCTGATCGTCGCGGGTGGTGGGCGGCGCAATCCCACGCTGATGCGGATGATCGGTGAGCGCACGAACATGACCGTCGAATCGGCGGACGCACTGGGCTGGAACGGCGATTCGATCGAGGCGGAGGGCTTTGCCTATATGGCGGTGCGCGTCGGGCGCGGGCTGCCGATCAGCTTTCCCGGCACCACCGGCGCCCCGGCGGCAATGACCGGTGGCGTCGTCCACAAGGCGGGGCGCTGATGCTCGCCGGGCTGATCTTTGCAACCGAAGCGGCAGAGGATCGGGCCGAGGCGCTGGCCGCGACGCTGCCCTTTGGCGGCATGACGCTGGTCGAATATCAGGCGCGACTGCTGATCGGGTGCGGCGCAGGGCATATCCTGATCGCGGTCGCCCGCGTGACGCCGGCCCTGCTGGCGGCGGTCAACCGCATCGCGCGGCGCGGCGTGGCCGTCGACATCGTTCGCTCGGCTGAGGAAGCCGCGGCAAAGGCGCATCCGCTAGCCGGCATCGTCGTGATCGCCGACGCGCTTGTTACGACTGATCAGGCAATGCGCGCTATCGCCGGGGCGCAGCCGGATGCGCTGATGGTGACGAACGATGCGACGACCCCCGCCGCTGTCGAGCGTGTCGATGCCGAACATGTCTGGGCCGGGCTGGCGGTGCTGTCGCCAGCGCGGTTGAAGGAACTGGCGGCGATGCCGCGCGAATATGATTTCCAATCGACCCTGCTGCGCGTGTGCGTCCAGGGCGGAGCGGGGCTGGTGCAACTGCCCGCCTCCGCGCGCCGGGCAGGCCATGGTGTGGAGCGCCATGTCGACGCACTGGCCAGCCGCAGCAACGCGGTGCTGGCCGCGCTGGCCAACGGGCGCACCGATTGGCCCGATCGCTTCGTCTTCACACCGGTCTCCCGTCTTGCCCTTCCGCGTCTGGCGGCCAAGGGCGCGCCGCATTGGGCCGCACCGGCAGCCGCCGCGTTGCTCGCGTTGCTGGCTCTGGGGCTGATCGGCTGGGGCAAGACGGGGGCGGGGTTGGTGACCGGGATTTTCGGGATCGCCGCCTTGTCGACCGGATCGCTCCTCAGCTGGTTGCGCGGGGACGACCGGCGGGCGCGGGCGCAGGAACGGGCCATTGCGGTGTTGTCGGCCCTTCTGATCCTGGCGTCGGGGATTCAGGCATCTGTAGACACGTGGACCGCCACAGGGCTTGCGCTAGCGCTGGTAACGGTAGCCGCGGCGACCATGGTCGAGCGCAGCGGTGCGCGGCCGGCGCGCTGGTGGGGTAGTCCGTCAGCCTATCCGCTGATCCTTGCCCCGTTCGCGCTGTTGGGTCTGACGGGAGTCGGGCTGGCGCTGACCGGCCTTTACGCCATGGTGACGCTGGCCGGGGCGGTCGAGAAACTGCGCGACCGGGCTTAGGCGCTCATTAACAACCGGCGCGCTAGGGATTTGGTCGATGTCGCTCGACCTGACCGACCTGCGCGATGGCGATCCCGTTAGTGCCCATGACCTGCTGGTGCGTGCCGGCCGGGCGGAGGTGCTTGCACGGCAATTGCGCGAGGCCAGCGTCCGCGACCTGATGATGCCCGACGCGGCACGGTTGGACGACCAGCGGCGCCTCGCGCTTCGAACGCTGATCCGCGCCGTCGTCGAAAATTTGTCGGCTGCCATTGGTGACAGGACCCGCCACCTGTTGAGCGAGCGCGATAAGAATGGCGCGCTTCAGGCGCTGTCTTTCGTGGATACGAGTCGAATCCTGCCGATGGTCGAATCGTGCCTGACGTGCGATGCGGCGGTGGCGGGCGACCTGATCGATCGTGTGACATTGGACCTGATCGGTGAAAATCTGCCGTCGGGGGTGTTTGCGGCAAAGGCGGCGCCGTGGCCCGCCGGCCTGCGAACGCTGGACAAGCGGCTGGCGACAGTGCGCCGTGCGGAGAGCCGCCGCCGGGTATCACCGGGTGAAGCATCCGGCCCGCTCGACCTATCCGCTGAAAGCCTCTCACAATTTGGCTGGTGGATTGCGGCATCGTTTGCGCGCACGGCGGACTCAAATGGGGACGATCGGATCGCCCTTGAGCAGGCGCTGGCGGACGCGACTGGCCAGGTGCTGGCAACCCATGACGATCGCGAGCAGCTGGAACGCGCCGCGCTAAGCGTTGCCGAGACGCTGGACCTGTATGGCGACGCGCTTGCGGCGGTGGTCGAGCATTGCCTGGCCGAGCGGCGGATCGTCTTGTTGACCGCATTTTTAGCGCATGGACTGGGCATTTCCATGAGCGCGACGGGGAGCATGATCGTCGATCCCGGCAATTTACGGCTGTGGCTTTCGCTCCGCGCGCTCGACCTGCCGCCCGAGACGGTGGCCCGGCTGGGTTATGCGATCTGCGACGCTGATCGCCGGCGTAACGTGACCAGCTTTGCCGAGGGGCTGCACCGAATTCTGGCAATCCCCCGCGAAGCGGCTGATGCCGCACTCTCCCCGCTCCGTTTGCCCGACGCTTTTCATGCTGCGATGGGTGCACTGGCGTGACCGCACCCGAACCGATCGCTCATGCTCGGCTGAACGCCGAGGGACATGTGGTCGCGATAGATGGACGCTTGTCGACGCTGAACAGTGAGGCTGGTGGCGGTGAGGGGCTGCCGCTGGCTCTGCCTGCCCTGGCGGCCGTAGCGACGCTGTCGATGCGATTGGGAATACCGGTCGCGCGCAGTGTTCGGGTCGCTGATGGGCCAGAGGATCTGATGGTGCGCGCTAGCGCGCGGCCAATAGCGGCAGGAGTCGAACTAAAGGTCAGCGGCTGGCGCCGATGCCAGGTGGTGCCGCTGGCGGCCGGGTGTCGGGATGAGCTATCGTTTGACGCCGCCGATGCCGATTTCATCTGGGAAACGGATGCCAGCATGGTGTTGACCGCCATGTCGGGCGACGCCGCGCTGATCGGCCAACCGATTTCACGCGCGTTCGATTTCAATGGCGGAGATGGCCTAGTCGGTATCCTGGCCGCGACAGCGAATTACGACTGCTTTGTCGATCAACCGGCTCATCTGCTGCCGTCCGCGCGCCCGGTCCTGTTATCGGGGGATACGCGCAAGGACGCCGCCGGAGACTTTGCCGGTATCAGCGGCGCCGGAAGAGTCGTCGAACAACCGGAAGGAGCGGAACCGCCCCCGTCGGGCTTCGGCGCACGATTTACTACCAGGCTGGACCGGGCGTTGAGAGCGCCGCTTCAGCGGATCGTAGCCAGCGCCGATTCGATCAGCGCCCTGGCTGACGGCCCGCTTCGCCGCGAATATTTCGATTACGCGCAGGACATTGCCAGTGCTGCCCGGCACCTGATGGGGCTAGTGGATGACCTGGTCGACCTTTCAGCTGTTGAACGGACCGATTTCCGCGTCGCTGCCGACCAGATCGATCTAGCTGACATAGCGCGTCGCGCCGCAGCCTTGCTGGGTGTGCGCGCGGTCGCTTCAGAGGTGCGGATTGACCGGCCGGCAGACGATGTGACCCTGTTCGCAACCGGCGAAGCGCGGCGCGTGTTGCAGATCCTGGTCAACCTGATCGGTAACGCGGTCCGGTATTCCCCGCCGGGTGGCACCGTGACGGTCGTTGCCGTGCGGCACGCCGACAGCGCATCGGTCATCGTCGCTGATGACGGACGCGGTATCGCGCATGAACATCATGCACGGATTTTCGAAAAATTCGGTCGGGTCGACCCAACCGAGCCAGGAGGAAATGGCCTGGGTCTGTACATCGCCCAGCGGCTGGCGCGTGCGATGGGCGGCGGCATTACGGTCGAAAGCGACGCCGGGCAGGGGGCGCGTTTCACGCTGACCCTGCCCAAGCAATAGCCGTTCAGCGCAGTCGCCGCGCCATCAGGATAAGAAAAAGGCCAACGACCGAAACCGCCGATCCGACGGTCACCCAGACCGTATCCCCGACCATGAAGCTGCTGGCGGGCCAAGCGATGATGCCCAGCCCCTGCAACATCCAGAAGATGCCCAGCAACGCGGTGGCGAGTCCAAGCGCCGAAAGAATGGATCGAACCCGCCGCATCATGCGTCAGCGCTGATCGAGGGGCACATAGTCGCGCTGCGTCGGACCGGTGTAGAGCTGACGCGGGCGGCCGATCTTCTGCTCTGGGTCTGAAATCATTTCGTTCCACTGCGCGACCCAGCCCACGGTGCGGGCCAGTGCGAACAGCACGGTGAACATTGTGGTCGGGAAACCGATGGCCGACAGGATCACGCCCGAATAGAAATCGACGTTCGGAAACAGCTTCTTCTCGACGAAGTAATCGTCCTTCAGGGCGATTTCTTCGAGGCGAAGAGCCGTTTCGAACAACGGGTCCTGAACATTCAGCGCCTCGAACACTTCACGCACGGTCGACTGCATCACAGTCGCGCGCGGGTCGTAGTTCTTGTAGACGCGGTGACCAAAGCCCATCAGGCGGAACGGGTCATTCTTGTCCTTTGCGCGTGCGATATATTCGGGGATCTTGTCCGGGGTGCCGATCTCACGCAGCATGTTCAGCGCGGCTTCGTTCGCGCCGCCATGCGCCGGACCCCACAGACAGGCGATGCCCGCCGCGATGCACGCAAACGGATTGGCGCCCGAGGAACCGGCCAGCCGCACGGTCGAAGTCGACGCGTTCTGCTCATGGTCGGCGTGCAGGATGAAGATGCGGTCCATCGCGCGCTCGACCGCCGGGTTCACCTCATACGGCTCGGCTGGAACGCCGAACGTCATGCGCAGGAAGTTGCCGGTGTAGGAAAGCGAATTGTCCGGATAGAGGAACGGCTGCCCGACCGAATATTTGTACGCCATCGCCGCAATCGTCGGCATCTTGGCGATCAGGCGGTGGCTGGCGACCATCCGCTGGTGCGGATCGGCGATATCGGTCGAGTCGTGGTAAAAGGCTGAAAGCGCGCCGACCACGCCGCACATGATCGCCATCGGGTGGGCGTCACGACGGAAGCCGCGATAAAATTGCGCCAGCTGCTCGTGCAGCATGGTGTGGCGGCTGATCGTCCAGCTGAACTTGTCGAGTTCGTCTTTCGACGGCAGCTCGTGGTTCAGCAGGAGGTAGGCGACTTCCATGAAGCTGGACTGTTCGGCAAGCTGGCCGATCGGATAACCGCGATGGAGCAGAACGCCCTCATCACCGTCGATATAGGTCAGGCCCGATTCGCAGCTGGCGGTCGACGTGAAACCGGGGTCATAGGTGAACATCCCCGACTGGCCGTAAAATTTGCGGATGTCGACCACGTCTGGCCCGACACTGCCCTTACGGACGAGATAGTCCTTGTCCTTGATGGTCAAGGTCTGGCTGGTGTCGCTCATTCGCGTGTCCTTCCCATTTTTCTGTCGTCGAACCGGACGGCCGACGGGCTTATTGGTTGGCCGGTGCGGCCATTTGGTCGGCGATCCGTCCCAGGCTTTCGTCGCGGCCCAACAGGGTCAGCACGTCGAAAATGCCCGGCGAGGTCCGCCGCCCGGTGAGCGCCGCGCGCAATGGCTGTGCCGCTGCGCCAAGCTTGATGCCCCGCGCTTCGGCCACGCCGCGTACCGCCGCTTCGAGAACCTCCGTATCCCAGAGCGGCACCGCGTCAAGGGCGCTGTGCAATGCAGCAAGCACCTCGACATTGGCGCCTTCAAGCAGAGTTCTGGTATCTTCTGCAACCAAAAGCGGCCGCACCGCGAACAGGAAGCGCGCGCCATCGGCGAGTTCATTGAGATTCGCCGCACGCGGCTTCAGCACGGGCATCGCCGCCACCAGCCGCGGCAGCGCGACGGCGCGGTCGATGTCGGTCAGGCGGTCGGCCACAAGTTCGGCCAGGCGGCTGTCGTCCGCGCCGCGAATATACAGGCCGTTCAGATTTTCGAGCTTCTTCTGATCGAATCGCGAGGGCGATTTGCCCACACCGTCGAGCGCAAACCACTCCACCGCCTGATCGCGGCTGATGATCTCGTCATCGCCGTGCCCCCAGCCCAGACGAAGCAGATAGTTGACCAGCGCTTCGGGCAGGATGCCCAGATCGTCGCGATAGGCCTCAACCCCCAGCGCGCCGTGGCGCTTGGACAACTTGGCCCCGTCGCTGCCGTGGATCAGCGGGATGTGCGCGTAAACCGGGTCGGGCCAGCCGCCTTCCACCGCATCCATCGCGTGGATCAGTGCCAGCTGGCGGAAGGCGTTGTTCAGATGATCGTCACCGCGAATGACATGGGTAACGCCCATGTCATGGTCGTCCACGACAACGGCCAGCATATAGGTCGGCGTTCCATCCGAGCGCAGCAGCACGAAGTCGTCAAGCTCGGCATTGGCAACGGTGACCGGTCCCTGGACCTGATCATCGATCGTCACACTGCCTTCGGTCGGCGCCTTCAGACGGACGACGTAAGGCATGTCCGCGGGTGCATCCGCGGGATCACGGTCCCGCCAGCGACCGTCATAGCGCATCGGCTTGCCTGCCGCGCGCTGCTCTTCGCGAAGGGCGGTCAGCTCTTCGGGTGTGGCAAAGCACTTATAGGCATGGCCTGCATCCAGAAGCTGCTTTGCAACGGCGGCATGACGCTCAGCCCGTGCGAACTGAAAGACGGCGTCGTCGTCCCAGTCGAGGCCCAGCCAGCGCATGCCATCCAGAATCGCGTCGATCGCAGGCTGCGTCGAGCGCGCGCGGTCGGTATCCTCGATCCTCAGGAGAAAGCGGCCGCCATGGTGGCGAGCGAACAGCCAGTTGAACAACGCGGTGCGCGCACCGCCGATATGGAGGAAACCCGTCGGCGAAGGCGCGAAACGGGTAACGATGGCGGGGTTCCGGTCGGTGCCGGTAAGATCGGTTGCGCTCAAGCGCGCTTGCTCCCAAAGCTGAACAGGTGATGCCTTACTGGCCTAGCCGCGCCCCTAGCACGCACCCCGGCGCGCTTCAAATCGGAGCGCCGGGCCGATGGTTCAACCCGCGCGCAGCCATCGAATCGCTGCTGGAGGCAGAGCGCGACCAACTGCCCCTTTGGCTGCCTGTGGCAATGGGGTGCGGCATGGCGGCGTGGCTTTCGCTGCCATGGCGGAGCCACTGGATCGCGTTCCTGCTGGCAATGTCGGCAATTGCAGCGGTCGCCATCGCCCTGGGTCGGGGTGGGCGGGCATCGCGCTGCGTCGCCATCGGCGCCGTGGCGGCGGCCATAGGCTGCGCGCTGATCTGGGCCAGGGCTGAAACTGTTCGCGCGCCTGTGCTGGCGCGACCGGCGGTCGTGACGCTGGATGCGGTGGTCGAGACGGTCGCTCAGCTACCGGCGCGCGGGATCACGCGCGTGACGTTGCAGCCGGGCCGCGATGACCTGCCGCCCCGCGTGCGCGTCAATATCGCCGCCGATGACGTACCGGATGCGCTGGTCGCGGGCGCGCGGGTTCGGATGAAAGCGCGGCTGATGCCGCCCGCACCACCGGCGGTGCCGGGCGCCTATGACTTTGCGCGCGTCGCATGGTTTTCCGGTCTGGGCGCCACGGGCAGCGCGCTGGGGCCAGTAACGATGCTGTCGACGCCGGGATCGCAAGCACAGACACTGCGAGAGCGGCTGACCGGGCATATCCAGTCGCGCGTCGGCGGCAGCGCGGGCGGGGTGGCATCGGCGCTGGTGACAGGGGATCGCGGTGCTATCGCGGTCGAGGATGATGAGGCATTGCGCCGATCCGGCCTTGCTCACCTGCTGTCAGTCAGCGGGCTTCACGTCACGGCAGTCGTTGGTGCGACGATGCTGCTGGTGCTGCGGCTGCTGGCGCTGTGGCCGGCGCTGGCGCTGCGGGTACGCTTGCCGGTGGTGGCTGCCCTGGTCGCGGCACTGGTGGCGGGTTTCTACACCTGGCTCACCGGGGCGGAGGTGCCGACGGTCCGCTCGCTGATCGCGGCACTGATCGTGCTGGCGGCGCTGGCAATGGGACGGGAAGCGATTACGCTGCGTCTGGTCGCGGCAGGGGCGGTGCTGGTGCTGCTGCTCTGGCCCGAAGCGATCGCGACCGCCAGTTTCCAGCTGAGCTTCGCCGCCGTAACCGCAATTGTCGCCTTGCACGAACATCCACGGGTTCGCGGGTGGTTCGCCCCGCGTGAGGAGGGGCGTGGTGCGCGGATGCTGCGCGGCCTTGTCTCGCTGCTGCTGACGGGGCTGATCGTCGAGCTGGCTTTGATGCCGATCGGACTGTTCCATTTTCACAAGGCCGGACTGTACGGCGCCGCCGCCAACCTGATCGCCATCCCGCTGACGACCTTTGTCGTGATGCCGGCGGAGGCGCTGGCGCTGGCGCTGGACATGGTGGGCGCAGGGGCGCCGCTCTGGTGGCTGGTGGATGTCGCCCTGTCGATGCTGCTGGCAATGGCGCGCGGGGTCGCGGCGGCGCCGGGTGCGGTCGCGGCATTGCCGACGATGCCGCAATACGCCGTTGGCCTGATGATCGGCGGCGGCTTGTGGATGGCATTGTGGCGGACCAGGGGGCGCTGGTTGGGGGCGGCTCCCTTCCTTCTCGGCGCGGTGGCGGCGCTGCTGGCACCGGCACCGGAAGTGATCGTAACCGGGGATGGCCGCCACGTCGCGCTCCGTGCCGCCGACGGATCGGTGCGGCTCCTTCGCGAGCGCGCGGGCGACTATGTGCGTGGCGTGCTGGGCGAAGCTGCCGGAATCGACACGGCGCTGGACGCCATGGACGACTGGCCGGATGCACGATGCAGTCGCGACCTGTGCATGGCCAAGTTAGTTCGCGGCGAGCACCAGTGGATCGTCACCGCTACGCGCAGCGCCGACTATCTGCCGATCGGGGACATGCTGAACCTGTGCCGGGCGAGCGATATCGTCGTCAGCGACCGCCGCCTGCCGCGCGGTTGCACACCGCGCTGGCTGAAGCTGGACCGCACCTTGCTCAGCCAACTTGGCGGGGTGGCGATCGACCTGGACCGGTGGCGCTTGTCGAGGGCGCGGACAGCGGGCGACCAGCCGTGGAAGCAGCCCGACCGGATTGCGCCGGCCAGCTTGCGGCGGAGTCCCCATGCGGCCAGTAATGGGCTATGAAAATTGCCCTCGCGTCCGCCCTGCTCCTGTCCGTTACCCCGCTGAGCGCGGTCGCGCAGGATCACGCCGGTCAGCGGGCCGAGTGGAATCGGCCGCAACAGCCGTTTCGCATCGCGGGCAATCTCTATTATGTCGGCACCAGCGAACTGGCCGCATATCTGATCACCGACCCCGCCGGGCATGTGCTGATCGACGTCCCTTTGGCCGAAAGCGCCCCCCGGATTGCGGCGAATATCGAAGCGCTCGGCTTCAAGGTGCGCGACATTCGGCGGCTGCTGGTCAATCACGCGCATTGGGATCATGCGGATGGACTAGCCGCGTTCAAACGCCTAAGCGGCGCGACGTTATGGGCGAGTGCAGCGGACAGGGCGACGCTGGAAAGCGGGCGCGCGACCGATCGCGATGACTTGCCGCCACTCGCGCCGGTCAAGGTCGACCGGATCTTGCGCGACGGCGACGTCGTTGCAATCGGGACCACGAGGATCAAGGCGCATCTGACGCCCGGCCATACGCCGGGATGCACCAGCTTTACCCTGGAAACGCGAGACCCCAGGATTTCGCAAGGGCGGCCGCTAAAGGTGTTGCTGGCCTGTAGCATGACCGTTGCTGGACAAAGACTAGTGAACAATGCCCGCTATCCGGCCGCGGCGGATGACTTCCAGCGCAGCATGGCGCGAATGAAGTCGATCAGGCCCGCCATCTTCCTGAACTTCCACGCCGGTGGCTTTGATCTCGCGGCGAAGCGTGCTCGTCAACTTGACGGAGATGCGGCGGCGTTTGTCGATCCGAGCGAGTGGCCGCGCCGCCGACTTGAGGCAGAACAGGCTTTTCAAACGGAATTGGCGCGACAAAAGGCCGAACAACCGGCCGCACGCTGACGCCCGGTCGCTCGGCTTCGATCAATAGCGGCGCAGCAGCCCGGCGAGCTTGCCCTGAATACGTACCTGATCGGGGCGGTAATGCTGGGGCTGATGGCTGCCGTTCGCTGGATCCAGCCGAACCATCGCGCCTTCATGGCGGAGATATTTCAGCGTCGCCTCATGGTCGTCGATCAGCGCCACGACGATTTCACCGTCGCGCGCGACTTCCTGTCGCCGGATCAGTGCATAGTCGCCGTTCAATATACCGGCCTCGATCATCGAGTCGCCCGCGACTTCCAGCGCGTAATGGTCGCCGGAGCCGAGCAGGGCTGCCGGCACCGGCAGCATCGTCGCACCCTCAAGCGCCTCAATCGGCACGCCTGCAGCGATGCGGCCGTGCAGCGGTACCTCGACCACGTCGTTTGCGGGAACGGGCAGCGTGACGGACGCTGTCCGAGTGGGTGTCTTGGCCTTTTTCACGACTGGCTCGCCGCGCTCGGGCATGCGCAACACTTCCAGCGCACGGGCACGATTGGGCAGGCGCCGGATGAAGCCGCGTTCCTCAAGAGCGCTGATCAAGCGATGCACACCCGATTTCGACTTAAGGTCGAGCGCTTCTTTCATTTCCTCAAAGGACGGCGAAACACCGGTTTCGCCCAAGCGATCGGAAATGAAGCAGATAAGTTCGTGCTGCTTGCGCGTCAGCATCGCGCTTCTCCCAAGGAACAGACACTGAACGTCTATGCTTTGTTCTTATCGCTGTCAAGCAAGCGGCAGGATGCGAACCCGGTCCCCCGGCTCAGCAGGCGGCGCGTGGGGAAGGCGCAGCAACAGACAGTCAGCGCGGGCAAGCGTTCGCAGCATCGAGCTGTCCTGAACGGCTGCAACATGGACGCGGCCGTCGATCCGCGCGGCCCGCAAATAATCGGTCCGCTCGCCATTTGCGGGCAGCCTCTCTCCCATCACAGCATCCGTTAACGTAGGGAAGGGGCTGGCAGCACCCGCCAGATACGCGATCAGCGGGCGCACGAAAAGCGTCGCGGTGACAAAGGCGGAGACGGGATTGCCGGGCAGCCCCACAACGACCATGTCTCGCAGCGTGCCCGCCAGCATCGGCTTGCCCGGGCGTAGCGCCACGCGCCAGAAATCCAGCGACGCTCCTGCCGCCGTCAGGGCTGGGCGGACCAGATCATGGTCGCCCACCGAAGCGCCGCCGGTCGTGACCAGCACATCGGCCTGAACCCCGGCAAAGCTGTCGCGCATAACGTCCAGCCGATCGGGCAGGATGCCCATATCGACAATCTCGACCGGCAAATCGCCAAGCAGCGCCGCCAGCATCACGCCGTTGCTTTCCGGCAACTGGCCGTCGGCCAGCGGCTGTCCGGCGGGGCGAAGCTCGTCCCCGGTCGCCGCGACGGCCACGCGCACGCGGCGGCGCGCAGGCAAGGTCGCATGCCCCGCCACCGCGGCCAGCGCGACGCGCGCGGGCGTGTACCGATCGCCCTGGTCGATCAGCGTGTCGCCGTCAGTGAAGTCCAGCCCGCGCTGGCGCACATTGCGGCCGGGATGACCGGGACCCTCGCCGCTCAGCCGGACCACGCTGTCCGTGACGACCGCTTCCTCTTGCACCAGCACGCAATCGGCGCCCGTCGGCATCGCTGCGCCAGTGAAGATGCGGACGGCCTGACCGCTCGTGATTGATCCGCCGAATGGCCGACCAGCGGCGCTTTCGCCAATCAGCAGGAATGGGCCGGGCAGGTCGGCATGGGCAATGGCATAACCGTCCATGGCGGACAGGTCGCGCTCGGGCTGTGTGCGAAGCGCCGCGACCGGCTCGGCCGCCCAGCGACCAGCCGCATTGCGAAGGGCGACGCGCTCGATCGCCAGCGGTCTGCCAAGACCGATCAGCCGGGTTTGCGCCTCATCGACAGGCAGCAACGGCATCAACGTGGGGCCACCCAGTCGCCGGATTTGCCGCCAATCTTCGACTTCAGGTGAATGTCCCGTATTGTCATAGACTTGTCGATGGCCTTTGCCATGTCGTACAAGGTGAGCAGGGCGACCGAGACGGCGGTTAGTGCCTCCATTTCCACGCCGGTCACGCCGAATGTTCCCACCAGCGCCTCGGCCACCACACCCGCGTCGTCGAGTTCGAGGGACAGCTCGACCCGCGACAGGGGCAGCGGGTGGCACAACGGGATAAGGTCGGCGGTCCGCTTCGCAGCCATAATGCCTGCAATGCGTGCGGTTGCGAGCACATCGCCTTTGGCCACCGCGCCGTCCCGGATCGCACGAACCGCATCGGCGCTCATGTCTATACGCCCGGCCGCAACAGCACGGCGAGCGGTAGGTGTCTTGCCGCCGACATCGACCATCCGCGCGGCACCGGCCGCGTCGATGTGCGTCAGGCCGGTCAACCGACCAGCGCCCGTGTCGCGGCTTCGACATTGGCCTGACGCATCAGCGCCTCTCCAATCAGGAAGCAGCGGATGCTATGATCTGCCATCGCGTCGAGCTCGGCACGGCTGTTCAGTCCGCTTTCGGCGACGAAGGTGCAGTCCTGGGGCGCCGATCCAACCAGTTCATATGTCTTGTTGAAATCGACCGTGAAGTCTTTGAGGTTGCGGTTGTTTACACCAATCAGTCGCGACTGGAGCCGGGCGGCGCGCGCCATCTCCCCCGCATCGTGGACCTCGACCAGCACATCCATGCCCCGCTCGATCGCGGCGGCCTCGATTTCGGCCATGGCGCCGTCATCCAGCGCGGCAACGATGATCAGGATTGCATCAGCGCCGATCGCACGGGCCTCAGCCACCTGCCACGGATCGATCATGAAATCTTTGCGAAGGACGGGCAGGTCACATGCCGCGCGCGCGGCGACCAGATAATCCTCATGCCCCTGAAAGCCCGGCGCGTCGGTCAGCACCGACAGGCAGACGGCACCGCCCGCGGCATAGGCGCGGGCATGGGCGGGCGGGTCGAAGTCGGGGCGGATCAGCCCCTTGGACGGACTGGCCTTTTTCACTTCGGCAATCAGCGCGTGGCGGCCCGATGCCGCGCGGGCGTCCAGCGCTGCCTTGAAGCCGCGCGGTGCGCTTTGTTCGCCGGCGCGAGCGTCAAGGTCCGCAATGGACGCCTTGCTGCGACGCTCGGCCACCTCCTCCCGCTTGCGTTCGAGGATACGGGTCAGCATGTCACTCATACGCGGTCGATCCAGCGGCGAAGAAGGGCGGCGGCACGGGCGCTGTCGATTGCTTGGGCGGCCTGTGCGGCGCCAGCCGTAAGCGTTTCGGCACGGCCCGCAATCATCAGCGCAGCAGCGGCATTGAGGAGCACGGCGTCACGATAGGCGCCCGCTTCACCGGCCAGCAAATTCTTCAGCGCCTCTGCATTCTCGGCGGCGTCACCGCCCCGAATGTCCGACAGGGGGTGGCGTGTGAGCCCGGCATCCTCAGGCGCGATGGTGGCTGGCAGCGCCGCCGCGCCAACATTGGCGGCGACGCTTGGACCTGCGCAGGAAAGCTCGTCCAGCGCATCCTCACCCGACACCACGGCAGCCGCCTCTGCCCCCAGCAGCGACAGTGCCTGAGCATAGACGGGTGCGTAGTCGGGTCGAGCAATGCCGATCAACTGGCGCTGAACCCGCGCCGGGTTGGCCAGCGGACCCATCAGGTTGAAGATCGTCCGCCGTCCGATCCGGCGGCGCAGCGGCGCGATGCGGGCGAGCGCCGGGTGATGATTGGCGGCGAACAGGAACGCGATGCCCAGTTCCTCAAGGGTGCGCTGGGCGCTCTCCGTCGCAGCGTCCAGGTTCAGGCCCAACGCCTCCAGCGTATCGGCCGCGCCCGCCTTTGACGAAGCGGCGCGGTTACCGTGCTTGGCGACGGGCACGCCGCATGCTGCGACAATGATCGCAACCGCCGTCGATACGTTCAGCGTGTGATGGCCATCGCCACCCGTGCCGCACACGTCGATGGCATTTTCGGGCGCATTCAGTGTGATCATCCGTTCGCGCAGCGCGCGGGCGGCAGCGGCAATCTCGATC